>JBMOJP010000011.1:0-39466 GCA_049315725.1 Chthoniobacterales bacterium
TAATCATCGTGGGCGGCCTCGAAAGCCTTGGCCCGATTCTCGACCCCGAGGCCGGCGGTGACGGTGAAGCCGCCGCAGTAGTCGATGCGTCCGCTGTCCTTCGGCGCGATGAAGTCGGACAGCGCGTAATTCGGCTGGCCGGACGACTTGTCCAATTGCTGGCGCCGCCGAATGAATAGATCGGCAGGAACTCGCTATGTCCGTCCACAAAGAACAGCCAGCACTTCGCATCGGGCTTGGCCGTGGTGCCCGTAAACGGGTGGTTGGAAAACGGCGCGCTCGCCCCAGCCTCGGCCATGAGCACGGTGCGCGCGGGCTTTTTGATCGCCGGCAAACGCACGCCGGCCAGTCCGCACAGCGCGGGCGCGATGTTGTTGGCCCCGCTGAAAACATAATGCGGAGAATGGAAGTAGCCATTGGTCGCGTCGGCGCGCGACGGACAACAAAACAAACTGCGGCTCTGCTGCGCCTGTTCCTCGGACAGACCGAGATAGGGCAGGATATCCCGCGTGTAGGTGTAGGACACGGACGTTGTAGGATTGCCGGTGGGCGGCTTGCCGGCGCCGGGCAGAGCCATGTCATTATCCTGCGTAAAAAGGAGAACCGTGCGCCCGAGGTTGGCCAAACGCGCCTGGCACTGCATGCGACGTCCGAGTTCAAGCATGGAAGGCAACGCAGTCGCAGCCAAACCCGCCAGCACGGCGATCACCGCGATGGTGACCAAAATCTCCACGAGAGTGAAAGCCGATCGGGACGGGCCGCGGGCGCGCACGGCGGCGGGAAAAGCAGGCATCTTCCGGGGCAAGGACATGGTGACGCGTGGTCCGTTCCTGATCTCGGGATGGGCCAGCAAGAAGCACCTTGCCAGATGTTCTGAGCCGGAACGATGCAAAACCCACGCGCTCCAAGGTTGTTCTTGCGCGGGTTTTCCAGGGAGCACAGGCGTCCCGCCGGCGGGACGCCCGTGCTCCTTGGCCAACTGGCGGAAAACACCAAACGCGATGCACGACGAGCCGCGATATCGAGGACGGTGCCTGGGCGACCCGAACCTCCGAAGCCCATCGCACCATCTTTCTCCAAGACTGGGCCCCCTACCTCCGCGTGCCGCAGCCGGCCCGCCAGGAGAATTTTTCTCGCACGATCATCGGGAAAAATCATAGGCTTCTTCGCAACTCTCCATGCCAGAACATCGATCAAACCGTGACGATTACCTCGAACTCGAGGAAGAAGGTTCTGCCACCACGGCCGAACAGTTAGACGACCAGGTTGCGCAGACGCGGGAAAAACTCCTGCAACTCAAGCGTCAGTCCGAACAACTCGAACGCGAAAAGCAAAAGCTGGAGGAACTGAGCCGTCGGCAAGACCAGTTCGACAGCGGGCGCAGCGAGATGGTGGACAAATTTACGGGCGCGCTCGTGGCCATCCAGCGCGAGACCGACCAGACCCTCAAGCGCCTCGAAATTCTGAAAAACGTCCAAGCCAGCTTTACCGGCTACCTGCACGAACTGGAAGCGATTGATCCCAAGGACTGGGCGCAGGAAGACTTGCAGAAAGAGCTGTCCCGGGCCACCGGCGCCGTCGAGGACGCGCGCTCCGTCTATGTCAAGGCGCAGGCCCAGCTCGGGACCGACGACGAGCCATCCGGGGTCAGCCCCTACGAGGGCGACCTCTCGTCTGGCGGGCACAGCTTTGGTTACTGGCTCATGGCCGGTTTCGCCTTCACTCTCCCCCTCTTTGCCCTCGGCTTGCTCGGACTTCTTCTCTGGTTGCTCCAGATATCCTCGCGCTAAGGCCATGGCCCGCCAAACCCCCAACGCCTTTTCCGAGCATGTGCAGCGCCTGGAAGAGGAACGCGCCCGCATCGCGCGGGAGATGCAAGAGGCGGAGAAGATGCTGAAGCAAAAGCCCAAGCCGGCCCGCCCCAAGGCTCCGACCGAGCGCAAGGTGCGGCTCAACACCGTCGCAACCATCGACCTGCCGCGCCCCAAGGATCACCGATTTCTCGGCGGCTCGGAACCGCCGGCCCGGCGGCGGCATCGACGGCCGAAGCCCGACGCCCGGATGGCCCAGCTCAAGTTCCTCATTCTCTGCCTGATTCTCGCCGTCTTGCTGCTGTATTTCTGGCGTGCCTACGCGCCCTAGGCCGAGGGGCCGGTTTACTTCGCCCCGAAAAGGGCCGACTGCATGGGCTCGACCTTGAACGAAGTCCGACCATTCTTGACGTTGATCTCGCTCCCCGAGATCGCATCGACGTAGGTGCCATCGGGCATTTCCGGGGACACCTCGAGCTTGAATTCCGTTTGGTGCTCCCCGCGATTCCACACGGCCAGAACCACATCACCGAGGTGGGCCCGGACAAAGGCGTAGCGATCGCCGGAAGCAACCAGGGCCCGCCGACTGCCATACCGCAGCGCCGGATGCGCCTGGCGCGCCGCCGCCACCTTGCGGAAGTGCTCCCGCACGCTGTTTTCCTCGGCTGTGACCTCGGTATCCCAACGCATCATTCTCCGGTTGTCCGGATCACCCGCCCCGCTCAGGCCGATCTCGTCGCCGTAGTAAATCATCGGCACCCCGTCGATCGAGAGCAGGAAGGTCAGTCCAAGTTTGAGTCGCGCATAGGCCGCCGGGTGGTCCACCCGCGGCGGATTCTTCCAGCCCACCTCCTCCTCATCGGGCTCCGACGGGTCCGGCAAATCCCCGTCGGCATAAGCCATGAACCGCGCCTTGTCGTGATTGCCCAAGAGGGGCGACATGAGTGTTTCCTTGCCGTAGATCAACTCGGAGGCGGCGAGCGATTTTTCCAACTCCTCCAGGCCCGCGTGCTGCTTGGCCAAGACCTCGATGATCGTGTCGTAGAGCGGAAAATCAAACTGGCCATCGAGCATGTTGGGCCCGACAAAGCTCATGATGCCCTCGCGATCCATGAAGGTCTCACCCACGCTGTAAACGGGCAGCTTGCGCCCCGGGTCCACCGCCGTGCGCATGGCGACGCGGTAGCGCCACCAGAAAGAGCGCTTGATGTGCTTGACCGCATCGAGACGGTAGCCATCGAGGCGGTAGCGGCGGGCGAAATCCACCGCGTTGGTGAGGAGGAACTTGACGGCCTCCGGTTTGTCGAAGTCGAAGGCCGGGAGCCATTCCTCGAACCACGTGGTGAACTGGTGCTCGTCGAACTTGCGCAGGTTTTTACTTCCGTCGGGCAGGGTCAGCGAGCCGAACAACTCCGGCCGTTCGTGGTAGAGCGGGTGGTCCACATGCACATGCTTGAGGACGAGATCGGCGATGATGAACATGTTGTCGCCGTGGGCCGCACGGATCATCTCCACGAGTGCGCTCTCCCCGCCAAAGCGCGGCTCGACCTCGGTGGGCGAGACCGGCCAGTAGCCGTGGTAGCCGGTATACCAGCGGAATGGGGCGATGTATTCCTGCCACGCGCCATCCGGGTTGCGGTTGAGCGGGGCCAGCCAGAGCACGTTCACCCCGAGATCGCGAAAATAGCCCTCGTCGATCTTGCGGCGGATGCCCTGGAAGTCACCGCCCTGGTAATTGGCCTGCGGCTCGACCCGTTCGTCCGGCACCGGGCGATCGTTGTCCGCCTCGCCGTTGGCAAACCGGTCGGTGAAGGCGTAATAGATGATGCCATCCTGCCAACGAAACTCGTTCGAGGGTTTGACCGGGACTCGCGCGGCGTTGCTCACGTTGCCGCTGGCATCGGCCGCGACGACCCGCACCCAAGAACCCTCCGGGGCGTCGCCCGTCTCCACCCGGATCAAATTGCCTTCACGTCGATACGGCACAACCACGCTGGTCCCGTCCGGCCGTTGCAGCACCGACGAAACCTGCGCGACCTCGGCCCGGTCGGTCACGACGCGGAAGTCGGCCCGCCCGTCTGCCGCCGTCACGGCGAAGACGACCGGCGGTTTGCCCCGATCCGGCGCGGCCACGCGCACAATCGAGTTCCTGCTGCCCGTGCCATCATCCTGCTGCTCCGGGTTGGCGGGATCGGTGGTCCATTCGCCATCGACGACAAGTTTGTAGGGATGGGCCCCGGCCGGAAGGTTGACGAATAGCTCGAAGACTCCCTCCTCGTTTTTCTTCATCTCATGCGAGCCGGTGTTCCAGCCGTTGAACTGGCCGGCCACGTTGACCTTCTTCACTCCCGGCTTGGCCGGTCGGTAGGTGAAGTTGTGACCGTCGGCCGACTGCACGGCGACCAGCATGACGGCCCGCAATTCCTCCCCGACCGGCACCGGGGCCTCGCTTTGGACCGCCTCCACGTCCTTGCGTCCGGATGACGGATCCGCCTGCACGGGACGCCGCGTGACCTTGAGAGGAATCTCGACCAGGCCGGCCGCCCTCGGATCGAGTCTGACCCGCAGGGTGAAAGCATTTCGGTCGAACAACGCCGTGTATTTACCCGGCTCCGTCTCCTTGACCTCAAGTTCGTCGCCGGGCCGGGCGAAGAAGAACCGGTGCAGATCGAGAACGATCTGCGTCCCCGGCGCGGCCGGCTGCATGGGCATCCAGCCGATGTAGCTTTCCAGCGTCGACTGGGCGCGGATCGGGGAGAGGAGGAGGACAGCGGCGAAGAGGAATACGCCAAACCGCGGAAACAGGGGGATGGTTTTCATGCTTGGTAACTCAGCGCCCGGGCGGCGCCATGGGTGATTGTAACTCGAAATAGCCCGCGGTCAGCGGTGGAAGTTCCGCCAAGGGAAAGCCGGGCGCCTGCATTTCGGCCGGCGTGGTCATGATCTCCGCCACGACCCCGGGCACCTCACCGAGACGATCCGTCGCGGTGACCGGAACAGTCTTCGACCCGGCGAGATAATCCCAGCCGAGAAAACGCATGGCTGATCGCGGAAAAAGCACCCGCACGTCGCGCAGCGTTTCGGTCGGGTGGAGGTTGACCACCACGAGCATGCGTTGACCGGTCTCGGGATCGTATCGCAGGTAGCTGTAAAGCCAGCGGCCGATGACCTCGTCCCCCACCCGCCCGTAGGCTGCGTTGTCGAGGTTGTCCGGGTTGAGGGGATAGAATCCGCCGTCCCGAAACGCCGGTTGGTCCACCGCCGCGAGCAGCCGCCGATAGAAATCCCGCAGACCCCGCTGGTCGTCGGAGAGGCCTCCTCCATCGAACTTGCCGCCGTGCACCCATTTGACCAACTCGGGCATGCTCCAATAGTCGAAGATTGTCGTGCGGGCATCATCGCCGCCGAAGCCCTCCACACCCTCGGCCGGTTCACCCACCTCCTGCCCGCTGTAAACCATGACCGGGCCGCGCGAGAGACCGAAGAGCAGCGCGGAGACCGGTCGGCCGACCGCCGGGCCGAGGCCAGCCCATTGCGAGCGGGCAGCCAGGCGGACTTCGTCGTGGTTCTCCGCGTATTGCAGGGCATTGTCGAAGAAGAACGGACTGCGTCCCACCTGGTCGAGGTCGTTGGCGGATCCGTCGCCGTCGTAGATCAATTTGAGCGCATCGTAGGTCGGGTCGTCATAGACCGCGTCAAAGCCGGCATTGAGGAGGCCAAGCATCACACCCCCGCCCGTGGCCTGCTCGGTCGCCTCGTCGCTCCCGGGCACCTTGGCCGGGTCGGTCTCGTAGGCTTCGGCGACAAAATAAGTCCCTGGTTTTCGCTCGCGCGCCCGTCCGATCATCCAACGCCAAAACTCCGGCGGCACCATGTGCGCCATGTCGGCGCGAAATCCGTCCACCCCCAGGCCCTGCCAGTAGGCGATGATCTCGTCCATTTTCTTCCACGTGTCAGGCACAGGAAGATCCGGTTGGTTGCCGTGCGGATAGCGGCGCGTGGCCTTCGCCGGGTCATGAAAATCGTAGCCGTAATTGAGCTTCACGGTCTCATACCAGGTGTCGGCCTTGGGCGCCCAACTGATCACATCGTTGCCGGTCACCCGCCCGAAGTCGCTCTCACCGGCGAAAAGACCATCCCCCGGCTCGGCCGAGGCCTGCACCGTCGGGCTGGTCGGCCGGCCGTCGCCATCCACCGTCGGCAAACGCAGCGGCGGCCCCTCGCCCGCAACTTCCACATCACCGGTGAGATAGAAAAAATTGTTCTGCGGATCGAAGAACTTTTTCCGCTCGTCGGATGCGCCAAAAGACCGTTTTGGATTGATCGTGGATTGATAACTGCGCGCCACATGATTCGGCACGAAATCAACCAGCACCTTCATCCCCTGCGCATGAATACGCCCGAGCAGAGCCTTGAATTCGTCGAGGCGTTTGGCCGGGTCGTCCGCGTAATCGGGGCACAGGTCGAAGTAATCCTTGATCGCATAAGGGCTGCCGGCCATGCCCTTGAGCAGATCGGGGTCGTCGGCCGGCTCGCCGATCGCCGCGTAATCCGTCGCGGTGGCTTGCTGCAGCACGCCGGTGAGCCAGAGGTGGGTGAAGCCCATGGTCTTGAGCTCGGCCAGGGCCGCCTCATTGAGGTCGCGGAACTTGCCCGAGCCGTTTTCCGCCAGCGTGCCATTCGGGCGGCGGGTCTCATTGGTGTTGCCGAAGAGGCGGGGCAGAAGCTGATAAATCCTCGTTTTCGACGCGGTGGGAGCGGTGCGCCCGGTCCGGGTGAAGGTCGCGCCATCCTTGGTGGCGGCGACGCGCAAAAAGTGCCGCAATGTGCGCTCGCCCGCGCCGGCCACGGTCGTCGGCTCGATCGCGCCATAAAGCCGCCCCATCCCCTCATCCGCCGCCATGTCCTTGAGGTAGATCACGAGATCGAACCCCGGGCCGGGCGGCAGCAACTTGGCCGGGATGCGCAGCACGAGTTCAGCCGGTGCCGCCTCCACGGTGAAGGCGCCCCCGGCCGGCTCGCGCGCGCCCCATTGGGTTTGTTTCCACCGCCGCAGACTGGCTTGCGGTCCGGCGGCGGCGGATCGGCTCGAAAGGATCAAATCCGCCTGAAACGGCAGCCAGACCGCCGAACCGTCTTCGCCGCGCGCGGGCGGCACCAAGGCGCTGCCACCCCGGCCATTTCCCAAGGCAACGAAGACCGCCTGATCCGGCCGGTCCACCCCGGCACCAAGCACCCGGATGATCAGCCCCTCGGCGGTTTTAGTCAGTCCATAACGGACCTCGTCAGCGCCCATCGCATCGTAGCGCCCAGGCGCCGCGCTCGCCACGGCCGCGGCGCAGATCAGAATGAAGGCAGGCAGTCCTCTGAACATAAAAGCGCGTCATAGTCCGCCGCTGGTCATGGGACTGTCAAGGGACGCCGGGGCGATTTCGCCGCTTTGCGCCGCGCCTTGTCCGGTCTAGCCTGTCGCTCGCCCGCCTGCGCCCGCCATGCCGACCGCCGTGACCACTGCCCGCCGCGCCCAAACCACCGGCCAACCCGAGCGCCGCTGGCACGACGAACTGCCGCGCAAGGTGCTATCCTTCCTCTTTCTCGGCATCACGACCCTCGTCGCGGTCGTGCCGCTCTGGCAGGTCACCGTGGCCGCCCTCGGCACCAGTGTCCCCGGCGAAGAAACGTTGCCGGGGCTCGGAGTTCGGCTGACCCTGGACAACTTTTACGCCCTCATGACGCAGACGGGATTTCTGCGCTGGCTGGCCAACTCGCTTTTCGTCGCCGGTGCGGTCACGGCCGTCGGCCTCATCCTCGCCGCCACCTCCGGGTATGCGCTCTCGCGCTTCCGTTTTTTCGGCCGCCTGACCGTGCTCAACAGCCTGCTGGTCACGCAAATTTTTCCCGCCACCATGCTGCTGCTGCCCATTTTTCTGCTCCTCGTGCGCTGGCAGTTGATCAACACGTTCTTTGGCCTGATGCTGGTTTACCTCGCCACCATCCTGCCCTTTGCCATTTGGCAGATGAAAAGTTTCTTCGACACCATCCCCGAATCGATCGAAGAGGCGGCCAGCATGGACGGCTGCACGCCGGGCGAAATTTTTCGTCGTGTGGTGCTGCCGGTCTCGGCCCCCGGACTGGCCGTGACGGCGCTCTTTTCTTTCGCGGCGGCGTGGAACGAATACGTCGTGGCGGCCATCATCCTGCAGGACAGCGAGAGCTTCACCCTGCCCATCGGCCTGCGCCTCCTCTACGAGGGCGGCTCATCCAGCCACCCCGGACTCTTCGCCGCCGGCGCACTCCTCGTCACCGTGCCCATGCTCGGCCTCTACCTCCTGCTCAACCGGCTGTTCCTTTCCCGCGTGCGGGACATCAGCGTCCGCGTCTAGTCCCCGCGGTAAACACAGCGCGAGGTCGGCGTCTCGTGGATGATGATCTCGCTCAGCCACGGGAGGGCGGGCTGCAACTCACGCCAGAGCCACCCGGCCAACTGCTCGAACGTCGGGTTTTCCAGACCCGGGATGTCGTTGAGGTAGCGATGGTCCAGACCCTCAATCAGCGGCCGCACCACCCGGCTGATCTCCGCATGATCCATCAGCCAGCCCGTCTCACTCCCGACCGGACCATGCACGGACACCTCGACTTTGTAGCTGTGACCGTGCATCCGTGCGCACTGATGTTCGGCCGGCACATTCGGCAGGGTATGCGCGGCCTCGAAATGGAAAGTGCGGGTCAGGGTGATGTTCATCGGATCGGTCCATCTTGTAACCCGGGCCTGCGCCCGCGGCAAATGCTCACACGCCGCGCGCCCGCGGCTCCCAGATGAATTTGTGCATCTGCAGCTGGAACCGCGCCGGCAGCTTGTCCTCCAACATCCAGGCCACAATCTCAGCCGGGGCGATCCGGCCGAAGACGGGGCTGAAGAGCACGGCGCGGACCCGTTCCGCCAGCCGGTGTTCCTGCATTTGCGCCCGGGCCCATTCGTAATCCTCCCGTGAGCCGAGGACGAACTTGACCTCGTCGTTCGTATTCAGGTGAGGAATGTTGGCATCAAGGTTGCGGCCGCACTCGCCACTCGAGGGCGTTTTGAGGTCCATGATGCGGTGAACCCGCGGATCAACTGCGCTGATGTCGTGCGCCCCGCTGGTCTCGAGCAGCACGGTGAACCCGGCATCGCACAACTGCGCGAGCAAGGGCAGGCAGGCCGGCTGGAGGAGCGGTTCGCCCCCGGTCACCTCGACCAAGGGACATCCGAACCCCCGCACGGACTCGACAATTTCTGCCAAATCCATCTTCTTCCCCTCATAAAACGCGTATTCCGTGTCGCAATAGGTGCAGCGCAGATCGCAGAAGGTCAGCCGCACGAACACGCACGGCAGCCCCGCCCACGTGCTCTCGCCCTGGACCGACTGGTAAATCTCGTTGACCGTCAATTTCGCCACGCCCGCCAGCCTAGCGCATGCCCCCCCGGCGGCAAACCGGACAAATCACTTTTTCCCCGGCCCGTTCGCGACTAGATTGCCGGCGGATGAAACATCCGGACGACACCTCCGCCGCGACCCTGCGGGACACGCAAAGCGAACTCGACCACCGGCGCATCGTCATTGACCGCGTCGGCGTGAAGAATCTGCGCTTCCCCATCCGCGTGGCCGCCGGACCGGGCGAACCGCAAAGCACCATCGCCACGGTGCAACTCACGGTCGAACTGCCGCAGGAATTCAAAGGCACCCACATGAGCCGTTTCCTCGAGGTGCTGCAGGCCCACGGCCCGGTGCTTCATCCGGAGGACATCAGCCACCTCCTCCACTCCCTCATCCACCGCCTGCACAGCCAGCGCGCCCACCTCGATTTCGAGTTTCCCTTCTTCCTCGAGAAAAGAGCACCGGTCACCGGGGCCCCCGGACTGGTCGATTACACCGCGCGCTTCAGTGCCACGGCCGACGAGAAGAAAACCGACCTCGTGACCACCGTGATCGCGAACGTGACCACCCTCTGTCCCTGTTCGAAGGCGATCAGCACATCGGGGGCCCACAACCAACGCGGCCAGGTGACGCTGAAGCTGCGCTCGGAAGCGCCGCTCCACCTTGACGAGATGGTCTCGATCATCGAAAGCTCGGCCAGCAGCGAGCTCTACAGCGTGCTCAAACGACCCGACGAGAAAGCCGTGACCGAGCGCGCCTACGCCAACCCGGTTTTTGTCGAGGACCTCGTGCGCAATGTCGCGGCCCGCGTCATTGCCGACCCCCGCATCACCTGGTGGCAGGTCGAAGCGGAAAATTTCGAAAGCATCCATAATCACAACGCCTACGCCCTCGTGGAGAAACACCAATGATCACCCGCCTGCTTGCCCCTTCCCTCGCCGCCCTGCTCCTCGCCGGGTGCGCCGGTTCCCGCCCGAACACCGAGGTCCGCCGGGCCGAAGTCGCCCCGGCCCGCACCGTGGCCACCGCCCCCTCCAACGCCCCCATCTGGCCGGCGAACGCCCCCAGCCTCGCGGCCGCCTCGGCCATCATGATTGACGCCCGCAGCGGCGAAGTCATCTTCCAGAAGAACGCCGACGAGCACCGCGCCGTGGCCAGCACGCAGAAATTGCTCTCCACACTGATGTTCGCCCGCCGCGGCAACCTCGACGCGATGGTCACCATCATGCCGGAGGACACCCAGGTCGAGCCAACCAAGCTCGGCCTGAAACCCGGTGAACGGTATCCGCGCCGGGCGCTGCTGGAAACAATCCTGGTCAAGAGCTGCAACGACGCCTGTGCGGCCCTGGCCCGAGACCACAGCGGCAGCCACGCCGCCTTCGCGGCCAACATGAACGCCGCCGCCGCATCCATCGGGGCGGACAACTCCCATTTCGTCAACAGCAACGGCCTGCCCGCGCCCCAGTTCTCGACCGCGCGTGACATCGCGCGCATCGCCTTCCTCGCCTACCGCGAGCCGGTTCTGCGTCGGTTCATGCGCGAGCAATCGGTCGCTTTCCGCCACAACAGCGGCCGCGTCACCACGCTCAAGGCGACCAACAAACTCCTGGCCCGCTCTCCGGCCTTCACCGGCATGAAAACCGGCTACACCGACGCAGCCGGACGCTGCCTCGTCTCCAGCGGCCGGTTCAACGGACGCGAAGTCATCCTCGTGCAACTCGGCAGCAAGACGAAATACATCTTCGACGACGCCGCCCGGGTCATGGCCTGGTCCGGCCGCGGAGGTCTCTACGCTTCCGCAGGCACAATCTACTGAGCCGGGACGCGGCAAAACCCACGAGCTCCGAGGTTGTTCTTGCGCGGGTTTTCCAGGGAGGGCCCGCTGGCTGTGCTCGGGTGGGACGAGGGCGTCCCACCTCCTGGGGAGAGCAGGGAGATGGCCCGCCCTCGGGCCATTTGTTTCGTGGCGCGCGGAGCGCGGTGGCTGTGCTCGCGTGGGACGAGGGCGTCCCACCTCCTTAGGGGGGCCTCGAAGCGGCGGCTTCTGCTTGCACCGCAGACTCGGGAAACTCATTTTTCCGGCATGGAGCTCGACTCATTGCAGTTCTACAATCCGCTCGAGGACGTGGCAGTGAGTGGGCAGAAGTTGCCGCATTGGGATCAGGCGGGGGCGGCGTATTTTTTAACTTTCCGCCTGGGGGACTCGCTACCAGCGGACCTGTTACGCAGGTTGGAGGAGGAGCGCACGGGCTGGCAGAAACTTCATCCCGAACCTTGGGACGAGGAGACCCGGAGGGAATACCGCCGCGAGTTCGGTGCGCGCATCGATGGTTGGCTTGATGACGGGCGCGGATCGTGTGTCTTGCGCGAGGCGGGATGCCGCGCGGTCGTGGAGGAAGTTTTGCGGCATGATGACGGGACGGAGTGTCGGCATCATGCATGGGTCATCATGCCGAACCACGTGCATCTGCTCTGCTCAGTTCGTCGCGGGGTGGCGGTGGCGAAATTGGTGGCCGGATGGAAAAGTGTATCCGCCCGGCGGATCGGGAAAGTTCGGGAGCAGGCAGGAGGCTTGTGGCAGCGAGATTACTTCGACCGATTGATTCGTGATGCGGCGCATTTTGCGCATTGCGTTCGCTACATTCGCGGCAATCCCCGCAAGGCCGGTCTGGGGGCGGGGGAGTATTCGATTTACGAGGGGGATTGGGCGGGTGGCGTTGGTTGATGCGCTCCAGGAGCGAGGTAGCGCGCGGAGCGCAGTGGCTGTGATCGGGTGGGACGAGGGCGTCCCACCTCCTTGGGAGAGCGGGGAGATGGCCCGCCCTCGGGCCATTTGTTTCGTGGCGCGCGGAGCGCGGTGGCTGTGCTCCCTGGAAAACCCGCGCAAGAACAACCTTGAAGCGCGTGGGTTGTGCCTCGTTCCGGCTAAGATCGCTCTTGGCCGTCCTTTGTTGCTCGGCATCCGCCCTCCATGCGGTTGAGCCCGAGGTGAGGACGATGCCGGTGAAGGTCCTGCCGCTGGGCGAGAATGGTCCGGCGGTCGCTTCGCTGGCCTGCTTCTCTCCCGCGAGGGCCAGACGGCCGTGGCGGACGCCGGGTCGTTCCCGCTGTCCGCCTCGGCCGTCCGCGAGGCGCGGCGCCAGTTGGCCCTGCCCTGAACGGTGCGGGTCGCGCGCCGCTATGCCAAGTCGAAGCGGTCGAGGTTCATCACCTTGGCCCACGCCGCGACGAAGTCGCGGACGAACTTCGTCTGGCCATCGGACGAACCGTAGACCTCGGCGAGGGCGCGGAGGACGGAGTTCGAGCCGAAGACAAGGTCCGCGCGGGTGCCGGTCCATTTCAGTTCGCCGGTCACGCGGTCGTGGCCCTCGAAGGTCGTGGCCTCGGGCGAGGCGGGTTTCCATTCGGTGGCCATGTCGAGGAGGTTGACGAAGAAATCATTGGTCAAGACGCCGGAGCTCTTGGTCAGGACGCCGTAGGCCGAGCCGCCGGTGTTGGTCCCCAGCACGCGCAGGCCGCCGAGGAGCACGGTCATCTCCGGCGCGGTCAGGGTGAGAAGTTGGGCGCGGTCCACGAGGAGTGCCTCGGCCGGGATGGTCGAGGGGGCCTTGAGGTAGTTGCGGAAGCCATCGGCCAACGGCTCCAGAGCGGCGAACGAAGCGACGTCGGTCTGCTCCTGCGACGCGTCCGTGCGACCGGGAGTGAACGGCACTTCGACCGCCTGACCCGCAGCCTTCGCGGCCTGTTCGACCGCAGCGCCTCCGGCGAGGACGATGAGGTCGGCCAGGGAGATCCGTCTGCCATCCTTCTGCGCGGCGTTGAAATCACCTTGGATTTTCTCGAGGGTGCCGAGCACCCTGCCGAGTTGCGCGGGCTCGTTGACGGCCCAGAATTTCTGCGGAGCCAGGCGGATGCGGGCGCCGTTGGCCCCGCCGC
The DNA here is from genome assembly GCA_049315725.1 of Chthoniobacterales bacterium. Classification (GTDB taxonomy): domain Bacteria; phylum Verrucomicrobiota; class Verrucomicrobiia; order Chthoniobacterales; family JACTMZ01; genus JACTMZ01. Next base: position 13,163 of record JBMOJP010000011.1, read on the forward strand.
GCATGTCCGACCCGCGGAAGGTCGAAGCGGAGGCCCAGGCGGTGGAGATCAGTTCCGAAACCGTGAGGCCGGAGGCGAGGACCTGCGCCTTGAGCGCGGCGAGGTCGGCCGCGTTGACCAGCGGGTGGTCGACCGCCGGGACGGGATCCTGCCAGATGAGCACTTCGGCGGGCACCTCGGGTCCGAGATAGCGGGCGCGCGGGCCCATGTCGCGGTGCGTGAGCTTGAACCAGGCACGGGCGAATGCGTCGGCGAACTGGTCGGGATTCGCGAGGAAGCGGCGGGAGATTTTTTCGTAGGCCGGATCGAAACGCAGCGAGAGATCGGTCGTGAGCATGGTGGGCCGGTGTTTCTTGCCTGGGTCGGCGGCATCGGGGATGACCGCCTCCGCGTCTTTGGCGACCCACTGATGTGCGCCGGCCGGGCTCTTGGTCAGCTCCCATTCGAAGTTGAACAGGTTTTCGAGGTAATAGTTGCTCCACTGCGCGGGAGTCTGGGTCCAGGTGACTTCGAGTCCGCTCGAAATCGTGTCAGCACCCTTACCCGAGCGGAACGAACTCTTCCATCCGAACCCCTGCTCTTCGAGCGGGGCGGCTTCCGGCTCGGGTCCGACGTGCGAAGCGGGGCCGGCCCCGTGGCATTTTCCGAAGGTGTGACCTCCGGCAATGAGGGCGACGGTTTCCTCGTCGTTCATGGCCATGCGGGCGAAGGTCTCGCGGATGTCGCGGGCCGCCGCCAAGGGGTCGGGGTTGCCGTTCGGCCCTTCGGGGTTCACGTAGATGAGGCCCATCTGCACGGCGGCCAGCGGGTTTTCGAGGTCGCGGTCACCGGCGTAGCGCTTGTCGTCGAGCCAGGTGGTCTCGCGCCCCCAATAAACATCGAGGTCGGGCTCCCACGTGTCGGCCCGTCCGCCGCCGAAACCGAAAGTCTTGAAGCCCATCGTCTCAAGGGCGACGTTGCCGGTGAGGATGAAGAGGTCGGCCCAGGAAATTTTGCGGCCATACTTCTGCTTGATCGGCCAGAGGAGGCGGCGGGCTTTGTCGAGATTGACGTTGTCCGGCCAACTGTTGAGCGGGGCGAAGCGCTGCTGACCGCGTCCGCCACCGCCGCGTCCGTCGCCCGTGCGGTAGGTGCCGGCGGCGTGCCAGGACATGCGGATGAAGAACGGCCCGTAGTGCCCGAAATCAGCCGGCCACCAATCCTGCGAATCGGTCATGACCGCGGCGAGGTCCTTCTTCAGTGCGGCGTAATCGAGGCTCTTGAATTCCTTCGCGTAATCATAGCTCTCACCCATCGGGTCGGATTTTTCGGAATGCTGGCTGAGGAGATCGAGGCGGAGTTGGTTCGGCCACCAATCGCGGTTGGTTTTCCCGGCGGGGGCGCCGTGGTTGAAGGGGCACTTGGATTCGGTGGACATGGGACGATTTGTTGTTGGTTGGAAAAGTGGCTCGTGGGAACGTTTTAGCTTAGGTCAGCGCCTGCAAGGCGGCGAGAAAATCCCCGTGGGCACCCAGGTCATATTGCAGCGCCTGCAGGCCGGCACGGCGCCCTCCCTCAATGTGGACAGTGACGTCATCAATGTAGGCTGTGGCCTCCGGCCGCACTCCGAATTGCGCGATGGCCCGGGCAAAAATCTCCGGCTCGGGTTTCATGCAGCCGGCGCGGTAGGAGTAAATGCCATCGTCGAATTTTTCGAAGATAGGGTATTGCTCCACGATGTGGTCGTGCTGGAGGCGGTTGGTGTTGGAGAGAAGATAGAGCGGGTAGCGGCCATGCAGCTTTTCCACCACCTCCCAAACCGCCGGAATCGGCTCGAAGATGTCCTGCCAGGCCCGGGCCAGCACAGCCGCCGGGACGGCGTGGTGGAAGAGGACCCCCAGTTGGTCGAGAAATTCCTCGGACTCAACAGCACCACGCTCGTAAAGGTGATTGAGAGCCTCGATGGCAGGCCGGTCGGGTTCGCCCGCACCGGCCTCACGCAGAGAGGCAAAGGCCCGGTTGTAGTCGAACCGCAGGAGGACGTTGCCGATGTCGAAAATGAAGGCTTCCACTTTCATGGGGAAAAATGATCGAACCCGCGAGCCTGGCCCAGTCCCTCGGCCACACCGGCCGGCGCAAGTCGTCCGATGCGGGTGAGACGCACGCGGGGAAATTTCTTCGCCCAGGCCACTTCCACCCGCCCAGCCTCCCGCGGGGCCAGGGCCAAGAGCAATTCAAAATCCTCCCCCTCGCCCAGGGCCTGCGCGAGCGTCGCGCCACGCCGCCGCGGCACGGCCTGCGGGTCGAGTTGAAAACCCGTCCGGCCGGCCGCCGCCAACCGGGGCAAATCGGCCGCCAACCCATCGCTCAGGTCCATCATGGCGCGGAGACGAAAGTTCTCGGTCAGCCACCGGGCCTCGACCAACCGCGGACGAAAGCGCAAATGCCAGCCCGAGGCGAGCGAACGGCCCAGCACGCCGGTGACGAACAGGACATCGCCGGGACGTCCCCCGCTGCGGCGGACGAGGTTCCGGGCCGAAACCTCGCCCGTCAGCGCCACATTGATCACGGCCGGTCCGTCGGTCCGGGACAACTCGCCGCCGACCACATAAAAACCAAACTCCCGCCCGGCGACCTCGATCCCACGGTAAAGATCATCGAGCCAGCGACCAGTCTGGCCACGGCGCACGACACAGGTGACGAGGGCGAAGCGGGGCACGCCACCGCAGGCCGCGATATCGCTGACCGCCCGGCAGGCGGCTTTCCATCCCACCGCCCGGGCCGGGTGCGTGGGCAAAAAATGGCGCTGCTCGACCACGCAATCCGTCTTGAGCAGCAACCGAACCCCGCGCACCGGACCACGCACCACCGCGCAATCATCCCCGATGCCGGCCACGACATCCGGGCCGGGACGACGCAACCGACGCACGAGACGTTTGATCACAGCGTCCTCGCGGTGCGAGGGGCGTGCGCTCATGTGAAGTAAATGATGGCGGCGACCGAGACCGCGTTGAAGACCGCATGCATGATCATGGGCACAAGGAGGGAACCGCTTTTCTCGTAGCAGAGAGCGAGGCAGACCGCGAGGGTGCAAAGCGCCGGAACCGAGGGCAGATGTCCATGCAGCACGGCGAAGAGCAGGCTGGTCCCGGCCACGGCGGCGATGGACCCGAGGTATTTTTTTGCCACCGGGTAGAGAAACCCGCGAAAGATCATCTCCTCGGCCACCGGGGCGACGACCACGGCCATAACCATGACCGCGAGGCGATCCCGCGGCACCTTGGCCTGGCGCAGAAATTCCACCACCTCCTGCGGACCAGTCGTGCCGTGCGTCCCGCCGTAAACCATGGCCTGCACAAGCATGAGCAGGGGATAGGCGGCGGCCAGCCCGAGCAGGGCGCGTCCGCAAGACGGGCCAAACCCGGCCGAGCCGAATCCGAAAATCTGCGACGGCGCGAGATTGCGGTAGAACAACACGCCGACCAGCAGGAGGACAACGGACGCGTAGAGAAATGCGCCGGTCAGGACATCCTGAAAATCAAGCGTGTGCCCGCCCGAGGCGAGCATGGCCTGACGACCGAGGAGGAGAAACCAGGCGGCGAGCACGACCGCGAGCAGCGCATCAACCCGGCCGACCCAATCGGTGCGAACAAGCCCGCGACCCTGGGCCAGCACGGTGCGCGCGAGGGGCAAATAGTAGCGAAGCCCGGCCGCGGTGAGCGCGACAAGAACGGCGAAGCCCACCCAGAAGGAAGGGCCGTTCACCAGGCGTAGAACTCCGGCAGCAAGTAGGCCCGACCCGGCTGCAACTGGAAGACCGGGGCCGGCCCGACCTGGACTTTCATGGAGGACTGGCTCTGCGCCCCGAAAAGGTGGAACAGGCGGGAGAAGTTGAGGGCCGGCTCATAGCGTATGACCTGCGCCCCGGGGGCCTCGCCGAGTTCGCGGGCCTTGGCGAAGGCATCCTCGATGTAACCGATTTGATCGACCAGCCCGGCGGCCATCGCGTCCTTACCCGTGAGAATGCGCCCGTCAGCCAGCCCGGCGCGCAACTGCTCGGCCGGGAGTTTCCGCGCCCCCGCCACGATGTCGAGGAAGCGGGTGTAGACCTGCTGGACCATGCCCTCGACGTAGCTCTGCTCCTCGGGCGTCATGGGTCGCGCGCCGCTGAGCATGTCCTTGAACTTGCCGCTCTTGAAGACGACCGAGTCGAGACCGACCTTGTCGAAGAGCTGCTGGTAGTTGAGCGATTGGATGATCACGCCGATGCTGCCGGTGAAGGTTGTTTCGTTGGCCACGATCCAACTGGAACCGCAGGCAATGTAGTAGGCCCCGGAGGCCGCGAGCGAACTCATGGCCACCACCACGGGCTTGCGCTCACGCACTTTTAGAACCTCATTGTAGATGATGTCTGACGCCGTCACCTCACCCCCCGGGGAATCCACGGCCAGAACCACCGCCTTGACGTCGCCATCATCTGCCGCCGTGCGGAGCGCCTCTTTGATATCGTCCACCATGGAGAGCCCCCACTCACTGCCCTCGTCCGTGGCAATGACACCCCGCACGGGAATGACGACGATTTTTCCGCTGTCGGAGTCACCCGCCTCGACCAGACGTTCCTCCAAACGCGGCGTGGTGAAGCGGTTGGACGCGATGCTTTCCGCCCCCTCGGCCCCGAACCATGCGAGGAGAAGAAAATTGAAGAACACGCTGGCGCAGAGCACGAGGAACAGCGCCAGCAGGGCACAACCGGATTTTTTCATGAGGGGAGGAACATTGCCCAGCACCGGGCCCATGACAAGCCGGCTCTCCGCAGTTCCCGATGGACAAGCGGGCGCGCGGCGTGCATTTTACCCGGCTCTTGCTGCTCACGTGGCGGAACTGGCAGACGCGTGCGTCTCAGAAGCGCATGGGGAGACCCGTGGAGGTTCGAGTCCTCTCGTGAGCACTTTTGCCATGCAAAATCCTGCCAAGGTCCGCGGCATCTTCACCGCCATCGCCGCCCGCTACGACTTCGCCAACCATCTGCTCTCCGGTGGCCTCGACTTCCTGTGGCGGGCCCGCGCCGCCCGCCGGGTCGCCTCGTGGCAACCGCGCACCGTTCTCGATCTCGCCACCGGCAGTGGCGACCTCGCCCTCGCCATCCGCCGCGCCGTCCCGCGGGCTCGTGTCCTTGGCGCCGATTTCTGCCTGCCCATGCTCAAGGTCGCGGCGGACAAGGGCCTGCGCCCCCTCCTGGCCGCCGATGGCACCAAGCTGCCGCTGGCCGACGGGACCTTTGATGCGGTCACCGTGGCCTTCGGACTGCGCAACATGGCCTCGTGGCCGGACGGGCTGCGCGAAATGGCGCGCGTTCTCCAACCGGGCGGCCACCTCCTGATCCTTGATTTTTCGCTGCCCGCCCCGCCGGTGGACGGGCTTTATCGTTTTTACCTGCACCGCGTGCTTCCCCTCATCGCCGGTTGCGTGACCGGTCAGCGCGCGGGCTACGAATACCTCGGCGAATCCATCGAGGCCTTTCCCTCGGGTGAAGCCATGCTCCGGCTGATCACCAGCCACGGTTTCCGCTCCGCCCGGGCCGAACCGCTCGCCGCCGGAATCGTCTCGCTCTACATTGCCGAAAAATGAATCCGGTCAAATTCACCCCGCTTTACATGGAACGCGTCTGGGGCGGACGCGAGTTGGCCGCGCGCCTCGGACGGACGCTGCCCGGCGAACAGCCGATCGGCGAGACCTGGGAGATGGTGGATCGCGAGGAAGCGCAGAGCACTGTGGCCGAAGGACCGCTGGCCGGGCAAACCTTGCATGCCTTGTGGACGAAGCACCGCGCGGAGATTTTCGGACTGCGCCACCAAAACGCCGGCCCGCGCTTCCCGCTCCTCTGCAAGCTGCTTGACGCCCGCGACCGGCTGTCCGTGCAGGTCCACCCGCCCGCCGCCGTCGCGCCGCAACTCCGGGGCGAACCGAAGACGGAGATGTGGTATTTCCTCGCCTGCGATCCGGGGAGCAGGATTTACGCGGGGCTGAAGCCCGGCACAACGCGCGAGGTTTTCGCCGCACTCCTCCGCGCAGGCCGCATCGAGGAATGCCTTCACGTTCTGCCCACCCGCGCCGGCGACAGCATCTTCATCCCCAGCGGACGCCTTCACGCCATCGGCGAGGGCAACCTCATCGTGGAAATCCAGCAGAACAGCGACACGACCTACCGCGTCTTCGATTGGAACCGCACCGGGCTGGATGGCAAACCCCGCGACCTCCACCTGGAGGAATCGCTCCTCTCGACCGACTTCGCCGACTTTGCTCCGCCGCTCCACCACGGCACCTCCGGCGTGGTGGCCGAGTGCGCACATTTTCGGGTGGAAAAACGCACACTGACCTCGCCCACCGTGCTCGCCCCGGCCGGTGATTTCGCCATCGTCACCCTGCTCGAAGGCCGGGCCACCTGCGGGGACTCCGCCTTCGGGCCGGGGGATTTTCTCGTCATCCCTGCGTCCGACCCACCCCCGCTGGGCCCGGTGGCCGGGCCGCTGTCGGTGCTCATCACGACCATCCCCTGAGCGCGGCGGGGCCTTCGCGGAAGAAAATCCGCTGGCGGACATGCTTCCCCCGTGCAACTATTTCCGGCTCTTATGAAATTCACATCCCGCCGGCTCGCCGGCCTTCTCGCCCTCACGGCGGTTTTTCCCCTGACCGTGCTGGCTCAAAAAGACAAACCGGCCGCCGAGGCCAAGGCGATCGAGCTGCCTGATCCCGTCGCCGTGGTCGAAGGCGAAAAAATTTCCCGCTCCGACCTGCAGGAGACTTTCAAGAACGCCCTCGCCTCCTCCGGGATCAATGCGGACGACCTGACGCCCGACCAAAAGATGGCCGGCTACCGTGAGATCCTCGACGAGCTCATTGTGGACAAGCTCATCTCCCGCAAGGCTTCCTCCGTCGAGATCAAGGACGAGGATCTCGAAACCGAGATCAACCGGGTGAAAAAGCAATTCCCCGACGAAGCTGCCTTCAAGGCCGAGATGGCCAAGGCCGGCGAGACCGACGCCACCTTCCGCGAGACCATCAAGAAGATGACCCAGCAGCAGAAGTGGATGGAGTCCCAGCTGGGCGACAAGGGCAAGGTCTCCGATGCGGATGTCAAAAAGTTCTACGACGAGAACAAAAAGGAATTCGAGCATCCGGAACTCGTGCGCGCCAGCCACATCCTCATCCTCGTGCCGGAAGGTGCTTCGGATGATGTCGTGGCCGCGAAAAAGAAACTCGCCGAGGACGCCCTCGCCCGCGTGACAACCAAGAAGGAGGACTTCACCGTCGTGGCCAAGGAGCTCTCGGAGGAACCCGGGGCCAAGGAATCCGGCGGCGACCTCAACTTTTTCCCCAAGGACCGCATGGTGCCCGAGTTCTCCACCGCGGCCTTTGCCATGAAAAAGGGCGAGATCAGCAAGGAACCGGTCAAAACGAAATTCGGCTGGCATGTCATCAAAGTCACGGACCGCAAGGACTCCGGCACGATGCCCTTCGACGAAGTGAAAACCCAGATCTCCGGCTACCTCGAGGGGGGCAAGCGCCGCGATGCCGTCCGTGGCGTCATCGACAGCGTCCGCGCCGACGCCAAGGTCGAGAACAAGCTGCCCGCCGCTGAGCCGGCGGCCGCAGAACCTGGTGCCAAAGCCAAGTCCGACAGCTAACCCCTCCGCCGGGGTCCTCGGCCTCGGTCTCATCGGCTCGCGCGTGGCCGCGCGGCTCCTCGCCGCCGGCTTCCCGCTGGCCCTCTGGAACCGCACCCCGCGCGAGTTCCCCGAACTGCCACCCCGGCTGGCTCGGCGCGCTGACGTCGCCCGGCAGGCGGACATCCTGCAAATTTTCGTCGCCGACGACGCCGCGCTCGACGAGACCGTGCGCGCCCTGCTGCCGGCACTGACCCCGCGGCATGTGGTCATTTCGCACGCCACCGTCTCGCCCCTGACCGTGCGGTCCTTGGAGTCCGAAGTGCGGGCCCGGGGCGCAGCGTTTCTGGACGCGCCCTTCACCGGCAGCCGCGACGCGGCCGCGAGCGGACAACTAGCCTATTACGTGAGCGGCGAACCCGCCGCACTCGAACGCGCGCGCCCCCTGCTGCAAGCCAGCGCCAAAGCGATCATTCCCGCCGGGGCGGTCGGCCGGGCCAGCACGATCAAGATCGCCACCAACGTCATGGCCGCCGCCGCCGCGGTCTCTCTGGCCGAGGCGGTCAATCTCCTGCGCGCCCACGGGATCGATCCCGCGGTGCTCCTCGAGGCGCTCCAGCACAACGCCGCCCGCTCCGGGGTCACCGACCTCAAGCTGCCATGCATGCTGGAACAGGATTTTGCCTCCCGCTTTTCCGCCCGCAACATGCGCAAAGACCTGCGCCTGGCCCGCGGACTGGCCGACGAGGGCCAAGGAAGCCTCACCGCCGCGATGCTCCGCCTCTACGAGGCGGCTTGCGCGGATGGCCTCGGCGACGAGGATTTCGCCACGGTGGTCAAAGTGCGCGGCGGTTTGAAGCCCGAACAAGGCGAGCGGCGGGAAGACCGGCGCGGATAGCGCGACCACTCTCTTTCCTTGCCTCTCCGCAGCCGATCTTCAAGTCTCCTGATATGACCGCACGCCACCGCTTCGCCCTCCTCGCCCTCTTCGCTGTTTTTCTCGGCACCCTCACCGCCCAAGCCCAGCAACTCGGGCCGGACGTTGTCGTCATGGAAATCAAGGTCGGCAAGGACAAGGAGCTCAAGCGCGTGGTCATCGGCCTCTATGACGATGCAGCCCCGCAGCACGTGGCGAACTTCAAGGAACTGGCCCGGACGAAGTATTACCGTGGCATGCAGTTCCATCGCGCCTTCCCCGGTTCGCTCGTCCAGACGGGCGATCCCTACAGCAAACGCGGGCCGAACGACCGCACCGGCACGGGTGGTCCGGGTTGGACCGTGCCGGCCGAAATCCGCCTGCCCCACGACAAGGGCTCCGTCGCCATGTCCCGTTTGGACAACAAGATCAATCCGGCCCGCGTCTCCAACGGCAGCCAATTCTACGTCACCCTCAAGCCCGTGCCCGCGCTCAACGGCGAATACACCGTTTTCGGTCGCGTGCTCGAAGGCCTCGAGTATTTGGAGCAAATCAGCCGCACCCGCACGGACCGCAACAACTTTCCGCTGGAAAAAATCGTCATTAAACGCATAGTCATCGAACCTCGCGTCGCGTCCTAAAGCCGGACGTCGCAGCAATTTTCGGGCAGGTTCCGGAGTGGCCAAACGGGGCAGACTGTAAATCTGCTGGCTCTTGCCTTCAGTGGTTCGAATCCACTCCTGCCCATTTTTCTCCGTGGATGAGGACGCCGTTCGAGCCGAGCGCAGCGAGACAGGTCGCCGAAGGCGACCAATCCACTCCTGCCCATTTTTCACTCCGCTCGTCCCGCGAGGGCTTCAGGTCCGAGGGGTGAATTGTCTGGGGAGGAACCTTTCGAGGGCGGCGGGGCTCGCGCGGGCCACCACTTGGCGTTCCGGTTCGTAGGCGTCGAGCAGGACAGGGCGCCCGCCGCGCCGCAGGACGGAGGCCAACTGCCAGGCGAGGCTTGGTCGAGAATGCGGGCCTTGACCCCATGCCGGGCCAACTCGGCCGCAGCGAACAATCCGGCGGGACCCGCCTCGATGATGAGAACCTCCGGGCAGGTAGAATTCATGCGGTGCCAGCGATCAGGCCCACGTCCGGGCGGTGCCACTCACCGCTGAGCCAGCGGGGTGAGAAACCGCCAGCCCCAGCGACTTTGCATGTCGGCGACCTTTTCGACGCGGTTGTCGTAGCTGTCGAGGATGAGGGGTTCGGCCCCGGTGTGGACGACGAGGACAAGATGAATGCTGGCGGCGCGGGGGATGGAGACCCGGGCTGGTTGCAGGCGGGACTTGGGAATGCCGGCCTTGATCAAGCGTGAGAGTTTGGTCAGGGCGTAATCCTCGCGGTCGCCATAGCGCAGACGCAGCGAGCGATGTCCGCGTTTTTGCAGCCGTGGCTCGGTGACCCGCAGATCGGCTACGCCGTAATTCTCCATGTCACTCATCCAGGTGATTTGGGAGTTGACCTCGCGGTTGATGCGCTTGATCTCGGCGAACTCCTCCTTGGTCAACGGCCTCTCCTCCGCCCGGGACCACACTTAGGATCCGAGGAGAAGCACCAAGGCGAGGAGGACGCCCGGTTTCATGGCCTGTCACCCCAAGTCGACCATTCCAGCGGCCGGCGCAGGGGTGGGCGCGGGTTCGGGGTCATCGACCGAGGCGGGCTTCAGCTCGGGCAAAGGTTCTTCGGGCACCGCATCCTCGGGCAAAACATCAAGGCTCGGGTCGGTCGGCACCGGCTCATCCTCGTCGGGTTGTTTTTGGCCTGACCCCGGACGGGAGGACGGACTGTGGCCGGGGTTGCGCGGAGGCGTGCGCGGGGGCTGTCCGGACCCTCCACCCGGGCCGGCCATGAACTCGCGGCGGCTGAGCGTGCGGCTGCCGTCACGATCCATGACGAGAAAGCGCTGCTGGAACATCTGGCGATTTTTCTGCACGAGAGGGGCCGCGCCGAATTCTTGCACCGTGATCACGCCGTCATGATTGCGATCCAGCCGGGAAAAAAGCGCTTCACGTCCGCCCCCGGAACCACCCCCGGGCCGCTGGGCGAAAAGCCCCTCCCCGCCAGCGCAGGCCAGCAACGCGAGGGCAAGAAGCAGCGATTTGCTTGGGGATGACTTCATGGTGAGGAAACGGATTTATGCTTTTCTATGGCCCAAGTCGAAGCAAAGTGCAAATCGTCGGCCTCCGGCCCGTGGGCAAAGCGCGGCTTGTTCGTCCGCGGCAGGCCCCGCATAGTGCGCATGGATGCGGGTATTTTTCCAGCAGGCTGGGCGTTTTCTCGCATGGCTGCTTGCCTACGGGGCAGCCTATGTCGGGCTTTTTCTTGATGCGATGAGCCACGCGGGGCAACTCCTGCGGGAGCCTTCCCGCCGGCTGCTGCTCAAGCAACTGTATTTCACGGGCATCGAGACCCTCCCCCTGCTCACTGTGGTCGCCCTGGTCACCGGCTATGCCTCGACCACGGCGCTCTATGGCGTCCTGCTCCAGGACATGGGACTCACACTCAAAGTCTTTCGCGCTCTGGTCATCCGAGAGGCTTCGATCCTGCTCGTCGCCTTCTTCGTCCTCGCCCGCAGTGGTTCGGCCATCGCCTCGGAACTCGCCAGCATGCGGCAGAACGGGGAGTTGGCCACGCTCTACAGCCTCGGCATCGACCCCGCCGCCTACCTCATCGCGCCCCGCATTGCCGCGCTGATCGTGAGCGTGGCGGCGCTGTCGATTTACTTCCAGGTGACCGCCGTCTATGGCGGCTTCGCCCTCATGTCGATTTTCTCCAACTGGGATTACATGCTGGCCGTGGCCAAGTTCAACGATGGACTCGAGGCCGGCTCCATCGTGCTTATCGTGTTCAAGACCCTCGTCTTCGGCGGCATCATCGGAACGGTTTGCTGTCAGCAGGGACTGGCCGCCGTGCCGGGGCCGCTCGGTATTCCCGGCGCGACGCGGACGGCCATGATCCACAGCTTCACCGCCATTGTGCTGGGCAACGGTCTTTTTGTCGCGCTCTTCGGATGAAGACACCGCTCTTTCAATCCGCGGGGCTCGAGTGTGGCCGGTGGCATTACCCGGGGCTGACGCTGCCGGCCGGCGTGATCGCCGGGTGGCGCACGACGGACCACGCCGCCTCGGTGGAATTGTTCGACCTGATCATGGGCTTGTGTCCCCCACCGCCCGGCGCGGCCGTGTGGTTCGGGCACGACCTAGCCGAACTCAGCACCGAAGAAATCCTCGGTCTCCTCCGCCGCCTGGCCCCGCTGACCTCTGGAGGTGGCCTGATCGGCAACTTGAACATCGGCGATAACATCATGCTGCCGCTGGCCGAACGAAACCCGCCAGCGGTCGATCGGGCCGTGGCCGAGTTGGAGGAGATCCTGGACCGCGACCCGTGGAGGCACTGGCTGCCGGGCGAAACCCTCGCCCGGTTGCCGTTCCAGGTCACCCACCTTGAGCGCTGCCTGGCCGGCATCCTCCGCGCCTACACCCTCAAACCCGAGGCCATTGTCAGTTGCCATTTTTTCCATCTGCTGGAAGCCGAAGCGAGGCGGATCGCAAACTCCGCGGTCGTTTGGCTGCGGCAGGTCCGGCCCGATTCCGCCTGGCTCGTCCTGACGGCCGAAACGCAATTGCCGGAGGCCTGGACCGGAAATATCCTGGAGCCCAAGCGATGAAATACCTGCGCGACACCGACCCGCGTTTCCGCAACCTCGGACTCAAGGTCAGCGGCTTTTTTGCCGGCGTCATCGTGCTCATGCTGCTCATGGCCGCGGTGCTGGGCTGGCGCAATGACTTTTTTGAACCCTCGGTCAGTTATGCCTGCCGCCCCGGCAAGGCTGACGCGATCTTTCCCGGCATGAATGTAACCCTCCACGGGATCCGGGCCGGACGCGTGACCAAGGTCGACCTCGACGAGGAAGGGAAGCCGAGCATCACGGTGCGCATCCAGCGGCGCGCCGCCCAATGGCTGCGGGCCGATGCCGAGTTGTTGCTGACCGGGCTCGGGCCGCTCGAAAGCCCCTACCTCGAACTGCAAGCCGGGTCCAACACCCAGCCTTCCCTCCCCGACGAGGCCATCCTGCCCTTCCGTCGCGAGGCCACCATCGGCGAACTGGCCAGCACGCTGGAAAAACAACTGCGCCCGGTCATCTCGGCCAGCAGCGACTTCGTCGGCGAACTTAGCCGCCCGGACGGCGACATCCGTCTGACCATCGCCGCCCTCCGGGCACTGACTGACGCGCTGGCCAAGGATGTGCCTCCCGCCATGGCTGATGCGCGGCAGGCCGCGCAGAGCACGCGCAGCTACCTGGAGGATCTGACCTCGAAGGAAGGGGATCTGGACAAGCTGCGCAAGAACCTGCTCTCCACCAGCGAGCTCATCGAGAGCCGCCTGCCCAAGATGCTCGATGATGCCGAGCAAACTCTGACCTCGCTCAAACGGGCGACAACGAAGGTGGAGAAATCCGTCAACACCTCCGCCCCGGAGGTCGAGGAACTGGTCAAGCGGTCCAACGAGGCGGCCCTGCGCGCCGAGACGCTGCTGGCGGACTTCCGCAAGATCTGGATGCTCAAGCTGGTCATGCCCAAGTCGCGCAGCGAACCCGCACCGACCCCCGCGGCGAGGTAGCCGCTACTTGCTCTCGAGGTTGACCACTGGCTGCCACTCCGGCCCGGGCGGGTCATGCATCAGCGAGCGGCATCGCCCGGCCATTTCGTGCAGGCAATGGTCATCCGGGGCAAGTCCGAGTGCCTCCTCGAAGCAAACCAGCGCCTCGGCGAACCGCCGCGCCCGGTAGTGCACCCACCCCTGCTCGTTGCTTTCAAGCCAATCTGGAAGAAAGGCCCGCCCGTCCTCACCGACCGGAACAGTCCAGATCGTCACGGGATTCTGCCGCCCGACCACCCGCACCGTGTCAATCGTGCGGAAGGGAAACGCGCCACGAGTCAGATCAACGACCGCGTCGCTGACCAGCAGGGGCTGGTGGTAGCGCTTGGTCAGGCTCTCCATGCGCGAGGTCAAATTGACGGTGTCACCAATCACGGTGGGTTCCATCTTCAATTCCGAGCCGATGTTTCCAAAGATGGCCGGGCCGTGGTGGATGCCAATGCCCACATGCAATCCGGACACGCCACGCGCTTCCCAATCACGGCCCAAGCGAACCACCTCGGCCAGCATGTCGAGGGCTGCCTGCACAGCACGGGCACAATCGCCCGACGAACCAACCGAACCGACCGTGCCCCACACGGCCATGACCGCGTCGCCGATGAATTTGTCCAACGTTCCGCGGTGGCGGAAGACGATCTCCACCATGCTGGCCAGATACTCGTTGAGGTTGCCGACCAGCACAGCCGGGTCGGAGCGCTCGCAAAGGGCGGTGAAGCCGCGCAGATCCGAGAACAGAACCGCCACCTCCTTGCGGGTGCCCCCGAGTTGGGAGAGAAAATCGCTGTCGTGGTCGAGCAACTCGTGCACCAAGTCACGCGAGACATAGCGCTCGAGACTCCGGCGCACCCGCGCCTTCTCGCGCCGCTCAAGGGAGAAGTCGTAGGCGAAAGCCGTCAGCCCGGCGAAGACCAGCGTGGCCGAGGGATAAAACATCCCGGGCACGAACGCCGCGTAGTTGAAAAGCAGCAAGGCCAAACCTCCATAGCCCAGGAGGAGCAAGCCAAGCACACCGAAGGCGGCCAGCGGACGTCGCACGAGGAGGTTGGTGCCGAAAGCTAGCAGACCCATGAGGAGACAGGTCGCGGCCACCAGCCCCGGCGCGGCCCGCCGGTAGAATTCGTCCAACTGCGCGGCAGCCATGGCGTGCAGGTGGACCTCCGGGCCCGACAGCGTGCCCACCGGGGTGCGGACAAAATCGCGGAAGCGCGCAGCCAGCGGTCCGAAGAAGACGATCTTGTCGCGGAATATCTCCCCGTCCTTCAGATTGCTGGACCAAAAATCGGGGACAAAAATCTGCCAGAGCGGCACGACCGGGAAGGAGCCCGGGGTGCTGAAGCGCACGAGACCAAAAGCCGGAAGGTCCTCGCGCAAGCCGGCGTGCTGCAGCGCGAGTGCCCCGAGGGACGACCGCACCCCGCCGCCAACCCGCGCGTCGTCCAGCATCTGGCCATCGGACATGCGGTAGTGCGCGCCCCGCACCACCCGGTCGGGCTCGGGCCAGAAATTGGCGAAGCCGACCGCGCCGGCTGAATTTTCCGGCAGAACCGTGTCCGACGGCGGGTGGAAAAGGTTCGCATGCCGCGCGGACGACAACTCGGTGTCGGCGTAGAGCGAGGCGATAACCACGCGGCCGGGGTGTGCAGCCAAAGTGGCACGGAGTTTTTCGTCGCCCGTGTGCGGGAGGGGAAAATGCGCGTCGAGGACGACAACCTTCGCGCCGGCCGAGAGCATCTTTTCGATCGCCTCGGCGTAGACCACGCGGGACCACGGAAACTCGGCCGCCATGGCGGTGAGGGCGGGCGAGGCCTCGATTTCCTCGGGCTCGAGCTGACTCAGTTCAAGGCTGGCCTCGTCGAGGGCGAGGAACACATAATCCGCCGGCGTGGCCGCCCGCACCCCATGACGCACCACCGTGTCCTGCAGCGACAACTCGGCCAACTCAAGCGGGCCCACGTTGAGCCATCCGGCGAAAAGCGCGAAGAGCACCGCCCATGCCGCACAGAGCAGAAAGATGACGCCGGTCCGCCGGTGCGAACGGCCCAGCTTCCGGCGGATACGTGAAGGCGCGGCCATGGCGGAATGTTGCCATGTTTTCGCTTGGCAGGACAGAGCCATCGGGCGGATAAAGAGTCCGACGACATGGCCTCACCAAGCAATTTCTGCCGGGCGGCTTTGGCCGCAATCCTCATTGCCGCCTCGATCCCGGCTTTGCCGGCGCAGGATCCTCCGCGAACAGTCAGCTCGGACCAGCAGCGGAGCGGCATGATGGGAACGATCACCGGGCAGTTGTTCTCCACCGATCCGAACTTCGCCCCGCCGAGCCCGGCCGACCATGACCTGGGCGAGCAGCGTCTGCTTTTCAAGCGCGACGACTACAAAGCCTTTACCCTCTTCGCCAACGCCTCGGAGTTTTTCACCAGCAACGCGGCCCTCTCGCACGACAACCCGAAGTCCGACTGGTTCACCGCCCTGCAGTTCGGCGCCTCCTACGTGCCGCACATCACCGGCGGACTCTATGGCGAGGTCACCGCCATGCAGCAACTCTACCGCTATGCCGACTACAGCGGGCTCAACTTCAACAGCCTCGATCTCGGAGCCGGTCTCATCTACGTCTTCCGCGACCTTGAAGGGCTCTCCGTCTTCACCCGCTACAACTACAACCTGCTGACCGACGCCGCGGCCGACTCCTCGCTGCTCTACCAACAAACCATCCGCATGGGGGTGAACAAGCCCTTCATCTTCAGCCGCGCCCACTCGGCCACGGTGGGACTGGCGGCGGATGTGAACCTCAACGGCTGGCCCGATTACGCCCTGCGCAACCGCTTCGCCGCGCTGGCCGGGTATCAGGTCAATCTCACGCGGCTGGTCCAGGCCAACCTTTTCTACCAACTCGCCTACTTCCCCTACCTCGACACCGGCCGGCGCGATTGGAACCAAATCCTCAGCGCGTCCCTCGTCTTCAACATCTCGCCGCGCTTCAGCATCAGCGCCTCCGTCTCGGGGTCGTTCAACGACTCCAACGAAAAATTCTACGATTATTCCGTGCTCAACACCGGCGGCGGTCTGTCGGCCAACTACAGGTTCTAATCCCATGAAATCCCGCGCCCTCCTCGTCGCCTCCCTCCTCCTGCCCGTGGCGGTGGCGACCGCCGCCCCGCTCAATGAGGCGACTATCACCAAGGTGGTCAACAGCGTCGAGGTCATCCCGCCGGATGGCCAACCGCAGGCCGCCACCCTGGGCGAAATCGTGCGCGGCCGCACCGGCATCCGGACCGGAGGTGCCTCGCGCGCCCAGTTGACTTTCGCCGATCAAACCCTCGCCCGCCTCGGAGCCAACACGCTCTTCAGCTTTGAACGCGGGACACGCGCGCTCGACCTGGAAAGCGGAACAATTCTTCTCCAAGTGCCCAAAGACGCCGGCGGTGCAACCATCCGCAGTGCCCCGGTCACCGCCGCCATCACCGGCACGACCGTGATGATGGAATACAGCCCGGGCGACCCGGGAACAGTCAAGCTCATCGTCCTCGAGGGCACGGTGCGCATCTCGCTCAAGGGCCGCTTGGGCGAATCAGTCCTGGTCAAAGCCGGCGAGATGATTTCCGTGGCGGCCGACGCCCGCAGCCTGCCCAACCCGGTCGGGGTGGACATCAAGCGCGTCATCCGCACCTCCCGGCTCGTGCAGGAAGGCGACCTCGACTCGATGGGCTTGATCATGGAAACCGTCGAAGAGCAGCAGAACGGGTTGAACGACGGCTCTCTCGTCGAGGGCGCCCCCGGGCCGGACCTGGCCAACCCGGGACTCACCGGAGCCAGTGCCCTGGCCACACAGAACCAGAGACTCAACACCGTGCCCCTTCCCGCCCCGCCGCCGCCTCCCACGCCACCGCCGATGGCCCCGGCGATGCCCACCCCGCTGCCCACCCCTCCGCCGACACCCCCACCGCTGCCTACCCCTCCGCCCACCCCTCCGCCCACGCCGCCGCCAACACCCGATATTAAGCCGTTCCCGCCGCCGTACCCGCCGCCCTGAGCCCTCCCTCGGGACTTAAGAGTCGCAGGGAGTCCATCCCTGCGACGCGTCCCGCGGCCATTTCCCATGGGCAGGCTTGCATTCAACCGCGCGGCGAAGAATCTCAGGCATGGCAAATGTGACCGAGTTGCAGGAACGTTGTGGGTCGCTGGGGCCCCGCGAGGCGGCGGAACTGCTCGCGGGGGTCGACCCTGAGTCAGCCGCCGCGGTTTTGACGACCCTCTTGCCCAACGCCGCCCAGGACATCCTCGCGAAACTCCCGGCCGCCACCGTGCGCCGGATCGCGCGGTTCACCCCGGCGACGGTGGCGCGGAACTGGAACCTCGAGTCGAACTATCCGGAGGATTCGCTCGGCCGGCTGATGGAACCGCCTTCGGGTGTTTTCCGTCCGGAGGACACCGTCGAAACCACGGTGGACAAATTGCGCGAGATCACGAAAGACCACCTCATCACCTACTGCTTCGTCACCGACGAAAAGGGGCACTTGGTCGGCGTGGTCACGATGCGCGATCTCCTCCTCAACCCGCCCTCCACCCGGCTGGAGTCGCTCATGCTGCGGAATGTTTTCTCCCTGCGCCCCGAAGCCGACCTGCTGCAGGCCATGAAGGCCACGATCAACCGCCACTACCCGGTTTATCCGGTCTGCGACGGGGACGGTTTTCTCGTTGGCCTGATCCGCGGCCAGGCCCTCGCCGAGGCCCAGGCTTTCGAACTCACCGCCCAGGCCGGCGCGATGGTCGGCGTGGAAAAGGAAGAACGCTTCGCCACCCCGTGGTCCCGCAGCCTTCGCTTCCGCCATCCGTGGCTGCAACTCAACCTTCTCACCGCCTTCATCGCCGCCGCAGTCGTTGGGCTTTTTGAACACACTCTGCAGCAGATCGTCCTGCTGGCGGTTTTCCTCCCGGTTCTCGCCGGACAGTCAGGCAACACCGGGTGCCAGGCGCTCGCCGTGACCCTGCGCGCCATGACCCTGGGCGAACTCAAGCCGGGAATGGAGTGGAAGGCCCTGACCAAGGAGGGTCTGCTGGGCCTGGCCAACGGCGCGCTCGTCGGTCTCTCCGCCGGAGCCGGCATGATCGTCTACGCGCTCATGCAGGGAAATGCCGCGGCCTACAAACTCGGGGGCATCGTCTTTCTCGCCATGATCGGTGCCTGTATGGTCAGTGGTGCCTGCGGCGTGATTGTTCCCACCGTCCTGCGCAAGTTCGGGGCCGACCCCGCCACGGCCTCGAGCATCTTCCTCACCACCGCGACGGATGTGGTCAGCATGGGGCTCTTCCTCGGTCTGGCCACCTGGTTGATTCTGTGATGGACGAGGCGAAGCAAGCCACCCAGGTGCGGGAGTCCCGCGAAGCCCTGCTGCGTGAGGTCTTGCTGAAGGAATTCGGCGGCATGGACGCCGCCACGTGGGAGACCCTCGTCCCCCGCATCCGCTGGCTCCAAATGGGGGCGGGCGACGTTCTTTGCCGCGAAGGCGAACCGGCCGACACCATGTATGTCGTGCTGAGCGGACGACTCCGCGCCTCGCGCGCGTCGGAGGGAGTGGAACGCGCCGTGGGCGAGATCAGCCGCGGCGAAACCGTCGGCGAGATGGCCCTGCTCGCCGGCGGTGTCCGCGGCGCCACGGTCCGAGCCATGCGGGATTGCGTGCTGGCCGGCCTCGACCGTGCGGGCTTTGTTGAACTGGCACGATTCAGCCCCGAGTCGGTGCTGCGAGTCGCGCAAATCCAAATGCAAAGGCTCCAGCGGGCCAACCTGCCGCCGTCGCCTTTCAAGAAGCATCTTTGCCTCGCCATTTATCCGGCCGATCCAACCTGCGACTCGGTGGCTTTTGCGCGGGATCTGCACGGCGAGATTTCCGCACGGACCCGGGCCTCGCTGGCCGAGGCCGAGGGCGCACCGAGTGGCGGGGGCACCGCAGCGGACGAGCGCCACCGGACGGCGCTCTGGCTCAACGAGCAGGAGGCGGCCACGGACATCTTCATCATGGCCTGCGGCGGCAACGACTCGGTCTGGAGCCGCCAGTGCCTCCGGCATGCCGACCTCATCCTGCTCGCCGCCCGTCCGGGAAGCACCCCGGAGGTTCCGGCCGGGATCATTCCGCCCGGCATTCCGCGCACGTTGGTCGTGCTTCACCCCGACGGAAAGACCGAGCCGCAGGGCACGGCGACAGCCATGGCGGCCTGCGGGGCGGCCGCGCATTTCCACCTGCGCCAGAACACGCCGGCCGACCTGCGACGGCTCGGACGCCTGCTCACGGGGAACGCCAATGGTATCGCTTTCGCCGGAGGCGGAGCCCGCTCTTTCGCCCACCTTGGCGTGCTCAACGCGCTGGAGGCGCACGGCATTCCCGTCGACCTGGCCGCCGGCACGAGCCTCGGGGCCATCGTGGCGGCCGGCCTCGCCATCGACCTGAATCTGGTGGACCTGATGAAACGCTTCCGCATCATGGTCAAGGCCAACCCGACCAAGCGCGACTACCTCCTGCTCCCCCGGACCTCGTTTCTCTCCGGCCGCAAACTGGACCGCCTCCTGCCCCAGCTCCTGCCCAACCGGGACATTGAGGACTGCTGGAAAGATTTTTCCTGCGTCTCGGCCAACATCACCCACCCGAGCGCCCATGTGCACTCCTCCGGCTCCCTGCTCCGCGCCCTGCGCGCGACCGTTTCGATCCCCGGCGTTTTTCCGCCGGTCCAACTCGAGGACGGGGATTTGCTCGTGGACGGCGGGGTGGTCAACAATCTGCCCGCCGACATCCTGCGCAATCGCGGGGCCGGACGGCTCATCGCCTGCGACCAAGGGGGACCGGCCCCCAACGGGGAGATGCCCAATGCCATCGCCATCATCATGCGCTCAGTCGTCCTGCAAAGCCGCATCAGCGGGCGCGCCTGGCGCACCGCGGCCGACCTTTACTTCGAGTCGCCGGTCAGTGACATCAGCCTGCTCGAGTGGGACAAGTTTGATTTGGCCGTCCAACGGGGCTATGAGAATGCGAAGCGCTGCTTGGAAAATGTCGACCCGTCGGCGTGGCAGTAATCGCCCGCCCCCGTGAACACGCCACACTTCCCCGTCCGCGCCTGCCTGCTCGCGTTCTCGTTCGCCCTCTCCCTCTTCCTGCCCCGGGCTGGTGCGGCAGAACCGGCCTCGCACGAACTCCCGGCGGAACAAATCGTCAGCGGACAGAAGCTCGTGCTCAACGGCAGTGCCCTCCGCACCGTCTGGGGCTTCGAGATTTACCGCATCGGCCTTTTCCTCGCCAACCCCAGCCGCGACGAAAACGCCATCATGAACACCGACCGCAACCCGAAGCGTGTCCACATCATCATGATTCGCGGGGTTTCGAAGGAGCGGTTCAGCGGCACGGTTCAGGAAAGCATCGACCAGAATTTCTCGCCGGAGGAGAAAGAGAGATTCAACGTCGAACTGGCCACCTTTCTCGCCTTCTTCCACGAAGGATCCGATCTCAAGCCCGGATCGGAAGTCATCCTCGATTATGTTCCGGGTCAAGGCATGGTCGCCTTCCTCGACGGGACCCGACTCGGCACGATCCCGGGCGAGGAGTTTTACCACGCTATCCTGCGCCTGTGGATCGCCACACCCCTGCAAAAGTCAATCAAGGACGGCCTCCTCGGTCTCGGTGACTAACCGCACCACGACGCCCGGTTGACACCCGACCGGGCACGGGATTAGCTAATCATAGATGGTCCAACGCGTGCCGCTCCTTCTGCTTCTGGCACTTTCCGTCGCCCTCACCGGGTGCGGCACGAAGTATTCGAAAGCTTCCCGGAACAACCAGACCGCCGCCCTCGCCAGGACCACCGAGCAGAGAGCCCTGGCCGTCCGGCAGAAGGCCCTACGCAAACAACCTCTCGAGCAGTTGGGACGCTACCTCGACGCGGCCGACGAGGCCCGGGTCAAGCTGGCGAAGGACCCGCGGAACACCCTTCTCCAGAGTGACTACAGTTTTGCCGTCGCGCGGGTTATCGACATCATGTCCGCGCAAAAGCTCGCGCCTTGGGACACCGCGGTGGTGGCGCCCTCGGCGACCGGGCCCGCTTGGAAATTGCGCCTGACCCCGCCCTTTCCCCAGCCGCAATACCATCCGCGCCACTTTGAGTTCACCCCTTCGGACCGTTACGATTTCAAGGGCAAGAATGCCGGCGATCGCGTGCTCAAGGCCGGCCTCGGTGCGCCGCTCATCGTCGTCGGGAAGGAACTGGACTACGTCAAAATCGATCGCTTCGCCCAAGCCCAGCATGTCTACTACGGGATGACCTCGGTCATCCAATTCCGCGGGCGCGACGCCGAGATCGTCCTGCTTGATCCGCTCGACAAGGAAACGGTGAAAATGGACGGCCGCACCTACGATCTGGCCGGCGACTTTCAGGGGCCGCTGGCCCTCGCCTTGGCCGACCTCAATCTCGAAAAGAGGGAGTTGCTCGGCCTCTTCAAGCCGCAGGAGTTTGAACAATCGGCCCGCTTGGCGCGATTGGAGCCGTTCAACCCCAACAAGATTCCGGTCATCATGATCCACGGTCTCGGCAACTCCCCGGCCACCTGGGCGCCGCTGGTCGAATTTCTTCGTGGGGATCCGGAAATCCGCGAGCACTATCAGTTCTGGTTTTTCAGCTACCCGTCCGGCCTGCCCTACCCGCTCTCCGCCGCCTTCCTCCGCGCCCAGCTCAAGGGCATCCGCGAAAAATACCCGGGCCTCAAACCGCCCGTCATCATCGGCCACAGCATGGGCGGAATGATCAGTCGCCTGCTCGTCACCGACGCCGGAATGAAACTTTGGAACACCTACTTCGACAAGTCGCCGGACCAACTGCCGCTCTCGGAGAGGACCAAGCGCATCCTCGGCGGGTCGATGATCTTTGACGCCGTGCCGACCATCGGCCGGGTGATTTTCGTTTCCCCCTCGCACCGCGGCAGCAATCGCGCAGTCGATTTCTGGGGACGGCTCGGCGCGAAGATCGTGGGCAACCCGCTGACGGAGGACCAAGTTTACAAGGAGGTGTCAAAGTATGCCCGACCGGAGGCCCGCAAGCGCGGCGTGGGCCGCCTGCCCAACGGAATCGACCTGCTCAACCCGGACAATCTTTTCATCAAGACGGTGGACACCCTGCCGCTCAAGCCGGGGGTTCCCTACCACACCATCCTCGGGGACCGGGGCAAGGGCGGCTTCCTCGACCACACCCAGCCGCAGTTGACCGACGGATTTGTTCCCTATTGGAGCGGACATCTTGAGGGGGCCAGGAGTGAAAAGATCATTCCGAGCAACCACTGGACCCACCTGCATCCGCTCGGCATGGCTGAGATCAAACGCATTCTCATCGAGCACCTCGGAAACTAGGGTCGGCCTCATGACCAGCCAGGAACCAGAAATTCTCACGCGTGAAAACATCACGCCGATGAAGGCCGTGGCCGCCCTCTACCACGAGGGCCAGGTGGAACTGGCCCGCGCGGTGGTCAGCAGCCTCAGCCGCCGTATTTTCGATGGCGCGCCGCCCCGGCCCTCCGGCCTGGTGCGACGCACCCTCGCCCGCGGCGTGGTCCGCCTCCTCAACCGCACCACGACCGAGGCGACCCGGCCGGGGCCCGATGGCGAGCTGGTGACCTATTTCCACAACCGCATCGTCGAGAACAGCCGGCATCCCTACGCCGGCACCATGCTCGAACCATCGAAGGCGGACACCGCGGCGTTTGTCGAGGGCGGTGACGCGATGAACGCGATCTACATGATGCTCTCGCCGGCCATCGCCGCCCACGCCAGCAGCTGGGACAAGATCTTCCTCGACTCGGTGCAGAGTCGTGACGTGCAGTGGCGGCTCGTCTGGGAGACCCGCCTGACCTATGAACTCGCTGTGCGCCGTCTCCGCGCTGGCCAACCCGTGCGCCTCAAAGCCGTCGCCGCCGGCAGCGGGCTCAGCCTCATCCTCGTCGTCGAGCGCCTCCTCCACGAAGGACACGACCCTGGTCTGATCACCGCGCTGCTGACCGACCGCGAACTCACGAACATCGAGCGCACCCTGCGCCTCGCGGAGAAACTGCCCGAAACGAGCCGGCACCTGGCCCTCCATGCCGGCGCCTCCAGCGGGTTGTTCGTCCGCATCGAGGACGCCCTGCATCCCTCAACCAAGGGCGCGCACGAAGCCCCCTTCGACATCGTCACCGTGGTGGGCCTCCTCGAGTATTTCCCCGGGAACACCTTCACCACCTCGGAGGAAAACCGGGGCGAGCCAGCCCCGCAGGGTCCTCCATGGGCGGCCGACGTGGTCCGCAATGTCGCGGGCCTCACCGCCGAAGGCGGACACCTCATCGTCAACACCTACCGCCTGCAAGCCGCCTCCCGGCTGCTCGAAACCTTCGGCAAACGATTCCGCTACCGCGGCCCAAAGGAGATGCAGGGCTTGCTCGCCCCCGCCGGCTTCATCCCCGCCGGCCGCCTCCACTCCGCCAACATCTTTGACGTCGAAGTTTTCGAAAAAAAATTGACGGCGCGCTAGCCGGACCGCGCCCCGGAAAGTTCGAGGCGATCAGCGCAGGATCTCCGGACGAAGGGAAAATGAGCTCCGGAGCACACCGCCGGGCGGGATGACTTGGATGCCGATCTTGTTTTCGAAGGGCACGGGCGGATTGGAATCTGGCAGGCCCCAGCAGGGCTCGACGCAGAGGAACTTTGCGGAGTCGCTCCAGAGCGTGACAAAGGGCACCTCGGCGAGATCGAGGCTGACCCGACTGCGCCGGGCGGGGGATTCGAGCACGATGGTCCGGGCGGGCACATCTTCAAACCCGAGGAGAAACGAATCGGGCAGACCGCTCTTCGCGAAGGGCAGGCCGGGTTCCGCGACCTCGATCAACTCGGTCTGACCGTTGAGAAAATTGCCCGGTGCCAGATACCGCCGGTATGTTCCGGCCGGCAGAAGGAGGCGGGCGTCGGCCAGAGAGTCCACCGCGAAGCCCGGATGGATGCCGAAACTGACATGGGCCGCCAACTCGCTCTCCTCGTTGGTGAAGGCGAACTCGATCCGCACGGCGCCGTTCACCAACCGATAGCTCAAATCGAGGGCGACCCGCAGCCGATACGCTTCCGGCGGAACGCGGTCGGCCGGCACTGAATAGACGAGCCCATCTTCGAGCCGCTGTGGCTCGGCGAAAGCGAAATGCCGGAGGAATCCGTGATTGCCTCCGCGGATGATGCTTCCGCGGTAGACCGATTGCTCGTGCCAGAGCCGGTGAAGAAAATAGCCCATGACGGTTGCATGGTTGGCCCAGCCGGAGACGGGTGGCACGACTTCGCCGTCGCGATAAAGGAAGCCAACCCAATCGGCGTCCGCTTTACGCGCCAGACTGATCATCTCCGCACCGGTCCGGGAAACCCTCACACGCAGGCCGCCTGACGAGATTTCGTCGAGGGTCACCCCGCCGTCCGTGAGGGTCTGGAATTCAGCCATGGCCCGAGCAGACCACAGGACTTGCACCCGTTCAAACCTGACGTGAAAGTCGTCGCATGAACCCTTGGCGCCCCGACGAAGTTGAAGAGATCTTCTGCCGTTCGGGCGGGCCGGGCGGACAGCACGTCAACAAGGTCTCGACCGCCGTCACCCTGCGGCACCTGCCCACAGGCCTGACCGTGCGGGTCAGCGGCTCGCGTTCCCAGGCAGCAAACCGGGCCGAGGCCGCCCGCTTGCTGGCTGCCAAGCTCGCCACCGCAGCCGCGGCCCAGCGACAGACCCGCTTGGCCGAAGCAGCCAAGAACCGTCGCCGCCGAGCCAAGCATTCGCCGTCGACCAAACGCCGCCTCGTCGAATCCAAGCGCCGGCGCGGAGAAATCAAAAAACAACGTTCGAAGAAGATGGCGGATCAATGAGGAGCCTCCTGCGCTCGTTGCCACGTCGCCTGATCAACCACACTTCCGCCCGTGCGCATCCTCGGTGTTTTCCTCGCATTGCTTGTTTTGATCGCTGGCGCGGTGGTCTGGATTTTTCGCCACCGCAGTCCGCCGGTGGTGTTGCCGCCCCAACCTCGGACGGTCGAGCAGGTCATGGCGGCACTGGGCAACCCGGTTGACACCCGCCTGCGGCCGCATTTCGACCGGGCCGGAGTTGCCTACCCGCCTCCGCGCTTGGTCATGGTCGCCTTCAAGGCCGAGAAGAGGCTGGACCTCCACGCACCCGATGCGACTGGCCGTCTCCGCTGGATTCGCAGCTACCCGATTCTGGCGGCGAGCGGCGGACCGGGGCCGAAACTTCGCGAGGGCGACAAGCAGGTGCCCGAAGGATTTTACCGCATCGAGTCGCTCAATCCGAACAGCCGGTTCCATCTGTCCCTGCGGGTGAACTACCCGAATAACGAAGACATCGCCCGCGCCCGCGCCGAAGGCCGCGATCCGGCCACGCTGGGCGGAGACATCATGATCCACGGGGGAGCGGCTTCCATCGGTTGCCTCGCGATGGGCGATCCGGCCGCCGAGGATTTGTTTGTCCTCGTCCAACGCACGGGACTCACCGACGTGGAGCTCATCCTAACCCCGAGAGATCTGAGGAACGAAACGCCGGACGCTCCGCTCCATCAGCGCCTGCGCCAAGCCCTGCGCGAGTTGTGAGGCAAAACAAGGAAATGCGACGCCCTCGTCGCACACGAGCAGGCACCGCGCGCAGCGCGCCAGCAGTCAAATGGCCCGGGGGCGGGCCAGTTTTTTGGGGGACGCTCTGCGTCCTCACCCAGTTGGTGGGTGGGCCAGGGCGTAAAGGTTCTTGAAACGGCGGAACAAGGTTTTTTACTTCGTCGATTTGCTCTCGGGCGTCACAGCCCCAGACTCGTGGTCAGAAAATCCGGCCGTCGCCCCGGCCGACCCACGTAGCCCGGAAGGCTGCTCCATGGGTAGGCGGTCAGCGAGGCCCCTGCCGGGACCAGTCCGGCCCGCACGGGATTGAGGTGGATGTAATCCATGACGAGGTATGACCGAAAGTTGTGGTTGAGAAAAAGATCGCAGGTGAATCTGACGG
>JBMOJP010000079.1:0-10587 GCA_049315725.1 Chthoniobacterales bacterium
GCGAGGCCTACGCCCAGTGGGAGGACTGCG
Organism: Chthoniobacterales bacterium; assembly: GCA_049315725.1. GTDB lineage: Bacteria > Verrucomicrobiota > Verrucomicrobiia > Chthoniobacterales > JACTMZ01 > JACTMZ01. Next base: position 31 of record JBMOJP010000079.1, read on the forward strand.
GGCCGTTCCGCACCGACCACTGGCAGTATGTTTTCGGCAACCAGCGGCCCCTGCCCAACCTGAACCAAGGGGCCGGACTCGACGTCTCACCCGCCGTGCGCGATTACCTCGGCATGAAAGGCAAGGACGTGGCCGACTGGCGGTTTGTCGAGTTCAAGGAAGTGCCCCGCGGCCCGTGGGCTCAATACGGGGATAACAACGACTTCGTGAAACAGCGCAACCGCTCCGACGTGCGGTTCGCTGATTCCGGTGCCCGCCCGTCCGCCCCCGAACCGGCGACCAGCAACTAGGCTGGAATTGCCCCGGAACAAGCTTCTGCTCGCCTCGGCCCGGCCACCCGGGAGCCGGGGCTGATGAATCCGTCATTGCTTTGTGGGACGTTGATCGCTACTACAACACGCTTTGGCGCTAACTTGATGAAAATCATCAGCATTAATGGGGAAGATGTCATCGCCCCCTTGGACGGTCCTACCTGGAAGCCGGAGCACGATCTGTTCGACAAGTGCGTGGCTTACGACGAGCCCGAGCGCGCCCGCGCCCTCGGGATTTATCCCTTCTTCCGCCCCATTGAGGAAATGGACGGGGCCGAAGTGCTTTGCGAGGGCAAGCGGGTCATCATGGTCGGCTCCAACAACTACCTCGGCCTGGCTAACGACCAGCGGGTGGTCGACGCCGCCATCGCGGCCACGCGCAAATACGGTCTCGGCTGCACCGGTTCACGCTTCCTCAGCGGCAACCTCATCCTCCATGAGCAACTCGAGGAGGCTCTGGCCGCCTACATCGGCAAGGACGCCGCCCTGCTCTTTTCCACCGGGTATTTTGCCAATCAGGGCGCGTTGACCTGCCTCTTTGAAGACGGTGATTACATCCTCTGCGACAAGGAGAACCACGCCAGCTTGATCGACGGATGCCGCATGTCCGCGGCCAAGATCGTCCCCTTCGCGCACAACTCCCCCGAGTCTCTGCGCCGCCGGCTCGCCCGTCTGCCGAAAGAGGCCGGCAAGATGGTCGTGATCGACGGCGTATTCAGCATGTCGGGAGACATCGCCCGATTGCCGGAGCTCATGGACGTGGCCGAGGAGTTTGGGGCTAAGTTTTACGTTGATGAGGCCCATGCCCTGGGCGTGATGGGGCCGGATGGCAAGGGAAGCGCCTACCAGATGGGCGTGGCCGATCGGGCCGACCTCATGATGGGAACCTTCTCGAAATCACTCGGCTGCATGGGCGGGTTTTTGGCCGGCGACGAGGACGTGATCAAGTTTGTCCGCCACAAGGCGCGGTGTTTCATCTTCACGGCTTCGCCCACGCCTGCCGTGGCCGGAGGGGTGATGAAGGCCCTCGAGATCATGCAGGAGGAGCAGTGGCGCATGGTCAAGCTGTGGGAGAACGCGCGCCGGATGCATCACGGTTTCCGCGCACTTGGCTTCCACATGGGCACGACCGAGACCCCGATCGTCCCCATCCTTGTTGGTGACGAACAGAAAGCCTTCTACTTCGCCCAAAGACTTTTCGACAACGGCATCTTCGCCACCCCGGCCATCTACCCCGCCGTGCGTCGCGGCCAGGCGATCATTCGCACCAGCTACATGGCCACGCACACGCCGCAGCAACTTGACTACGTGCTCGAAACCTTCGAGAGAATTGCGCGGGAACTGCACATTTTTGAAGACGATGCCTACCAACGAGCCGCCCGGGACATCCCGCAAAGGCATCACCCTACTCCCCTGCCGAAGCCGGTCCGAACTCTGGCGGTTTGAAAACTGCGCCGAGGATATCTTCGGCGACGCCCCGCAGTTCGTGCCTCCGATTCCCGGGAGCATCGTCGAGATGTTCCTGCCCCGGTCGCCCTTTTTGTCCAAGATCGGGGAGATGGCACCGTTTCTCGCCGTGCGCGATGGCCGTCCGGTCGGGCGCATTGCGGCGATTCGCAACCGGCTGCACAACGAATACCACGGCGATCACACGGGGTTCTTCGGCTTTTTTGATTTTGCCGATGACGATGTGGCCGACGTGCTCTTTGCCGCGGCCTGCGCGTGGCTCAAGGAGCGGGGGCTGACCTCGGCCCGCGGCCCCTACTCCCCGAGTATCAATGACAGCTGCGGTCTGTTGACCGAAGGATTTGAGACGCCCCCATGCGTCTTCATGCCCTGGAACCCGCCGCGCTATGTCGACACCTTCCGGCGGCTCGGGTTGGCCGAGATTCGGCAACTTTATGCCTTCGATATGGACATGACCGTGCCGGCCAGTCCGACGCTGGCCCGTCTGGCGGCCCACGCGCAGGAAAAGAGCGGATTCACCACGCGTCCGTTCAAGGTCAATGAACTCGAGAAAGAGCTGAGGATTCTGCAGCGCCTCTACAACGTCACCCTCGACCGCAACTGGGGTTACGTGCCCGTCCAATGGGAGGAACTCGAGCATTCCGCCCAGGGACTCAAGACCATCGCGGATGATCGGATGTTGTATTTCGTCATGCAGGGCGGCCGCGAGGTTGGCTATTCTATTTCCCTGCCTGACATCAACGAGTTCCTGCGTCGCACCCTCTCATGGCCTCGGGGGTGGCTGCGACTCCTGCCCATGTTTTGGATGCTTAAAACGAGCAGGCCGCGCCGCGCCCGCCATCTCATCCTTGGGATCGAGCCGGAATTCCGGCAGCGGCGGGGCATCGCGCCGTTCCTCTACCATGAAACCTTCCGCCGCGTGGCGCTCGGCTACCCGGTGACCGAAGTCTCCTGGGTCGAGGCGAACAACGAGCAGATCGTCCGCAGTATCGAGATGCTCGGAGGCATCCGCTCGAAGACCTATTCGATCTTCGAGAAACCTCTTTAGGCCGCCATGCGGGTCTTGGTCACCGGAGCCACGGGATTCATCGGACGCACCCTCGTCCTGCGCGCTCTCCAGAACGAGCGCATGACCGAGATCATCGCCCCAGTCCGCTCCGCCGCGAAACTACGAGAGCAGCTGGCGCGCGAAGGTGTGGGCGACGCAGCCAAGCTTCGCCTCATCGAAGCCGAGGCGCCAGACTGGGATTTTCGCGAGGTCGGTCCAGTTGACCGTGTCGTCCATTGTGCGGGAGTCCTTTTCGGCCGTTCGCGGGACGAGTATTTTCGGGTCAATGTGGACGGCACCATGCGTCTGCTCGAGACCGTGGCCGGCACGCCGCGGGTCGTCATTTTCTCCTCGCAGGCCGCCGGCGGCCCCACGCCGGTCGGGCAGGAGGCGCGGAGAATCGGCCAGACCGATCAGCCGGTTTCCTGGTATGGCGATTCCAAGCTCCAGATGGAACGGGCCGTGCGCGAGTTCTCCCCGGCTTTTCCGCTTCTCCTCCTGCGCGCCCCCATGGTGCTGGGCCCCGGGGATCAGGCCACCCTACCGCTCTTCCGCATGGTGCGCGGCCCGGTCTGGCCCAAGCCGGGGATGCGGCTCAAACACTTCAGCTGGGTCTCCTCCGGCGATTTGGCCGATGCCATCGAGGCCTGGTTCGAGCACGGTCCGAAGCAGGGGCTCCACACCGCGCATGTCATCTCGCCTCGCACGATCAGCGACGCCGAACTCATGCGCACGGCCGCCGCCGTCAGTCGCCGCCGCGGGGTTCTCCTGCCCGTCCCCCAGTTTTTGCTGCGTCCCGTCGCCCTGGCCTCGCGCTTTTTTCCGGCCATCGGACAAAAAGTTCCTTCGCTTACGCCCGACCGCGCGCGCGAAATCTGGCCCAACCGATGGGTCGTGGATGGCGGTTCCTTCAACACCCAAACCGGATGGCGCGGCCGTGCCACGCTGACCGATACGCTCGCCGCCACGTTGGACTGGTTCCGGCGGGAGGGCTTGGTTTAGAAAACCGTTCGCGGCGTTTCTCCATGGAGAATCTTTCCTCGCTTCCTCCCCAGCGTCCCCGCACATTTCCGTCCGCATGAATCACGCACCCCCATCGCCTTTGTCGGCGTGGGGCGCATGGGCGCGAACATGGCCCGGGGTCTCCACGCGCAGGGCTTTGTTCATCGCCGCCGTCCGCGATTCCCACCACAGGGCGGCCGAGCTCAAGGCTCTGGTCAACATGGTCATGAATATCAACTGCACGATGACGGGGTAGAGATTCGTTTGCAGGCGTCGGTGTCACGCCTTGCGCGCCGCACTCAAGCGGGTTAGAAAGTGGTCATGTTCAAAACCGTCTCCGCCGCCCTTCTCGCCCTGCTGCTGCAGGCTGGGCCGTTGCTGGCCTGCACCGGCTGCCGTGAGCCCGGTGAGGATGTCGAGGCGTCCACTGTCATGGCCGGGGTGGGCCTGTCCTGGAGCGTGCTCTTCATGCTCGCCTTCGTCTTCGCCCTCTCCGGCGGGCTTGGTGCCTTCATGTGGAAGACGGTCAGAGCGGTGGACGCGCGCAACGCTGGTCGCGAATGAGCGTCACGGATCTCCCGCTGGTCAACGCCACGCTCAACGCGACCTGCACACTTCTGCTTCTCGCCGGGTGGTGGTTCATCCGGCACGAGCGTAAAGGCCCCCACATTGTTTGCATGGTCTCGGCCCTCGCCGTCTCCGCCCTCTTCCTCACCAGCTATCTCATCTATCACTACCACGTCGGCTCGATCCGTTTCACCGCGCAGGGCCTGGTCCGCCCGATCTACTACTTCATCCTGATCACCCACGTGATCCTTGCCGGGGTCATTGTCCCTCTCATCCTCCTGACCGTGATCCCCGCTCTACGGGCACGGTTTGACCGTCACAAAAAGTGGGCCCGCTGGACTCTGCCGCTCTGGCTCTACGTTTCGATCACCGGGGTGATCGTTTACCTCATGCTCTACATCTGGTGGCCCTCGGCCGAGTTGGCGCGGTAGTCGGCGGCCCTACGGCAGGTCGGCGTCGAAGTGGGCGAGGTCTTGGAATTCGGCGAAGCGGGCGAGGATGTCTTTTTGTTCGACGGTGCGGAGACGCTCGAGGCTGAAGGCTTCGACGTTGTAGCTGGCGAGCACACTGCCGACGACGACAGCGGTCTTCAAGGTGCGGAAGGACACTTCACCGTTGCTGCGGCTGGCCAGATAGCCCGTGAGGCCGCCGGCAAAAGTGTCACCGGCCCCGGTCGGATCGTGGATGTCTTCCAGCGGGTAGGCCGGGCAGCTGAAGAATTCGTCCTCGCCGAAGAGGAGGCACCCGTGCTCGCCCTTCTTCACCGCGACGATACGGGGGCCGAGGCTTTGGATTTTTTTGCCGGCCTTGATCAGGCTGGTTTCCTTGGTCAGTTCCCGCGCCTCGCTGTCGTTGAGGATGAGCATGTCCACGCGCTTGAGCAGTTCGAGGAGCGCGGGTTGGGCGATGTTGATCCAGAGGTCCATCGTGTCCGCGATGACAAACTTCGGTTTCTCCATCTGATCGAGCACCTGGAGTTGCAGGTCCGGCGCGATGTTGGCCAGCAGGACGTAGTCGCAGGCGCGGTAGCGCTCGGGGAGTTTGGGGGCGAAGGTTTCGAAGACATTGAGCGCGACCGAGCGGGTCTCACGGGTGTTCATGTCCCACATGTATTCGCCCGACCAGCGGAAGGTTTTGCCCGTGGCGCGTTGCACGCCTTCAAGGTCAATGCCGCGGCTTTGGAAAAATTCCCAATGATTGGCCGGGAAGTCGTCGCCGACGATGCCGACGAGGCTGACCGGGCAGAAATACCCGGCCGCGACCGAGGCGTAGGAGGCGGAGCCCCCGAGAAGATCGAAACGTTCCTCGACCGGCGTTTTCACGTCATCGAGTGCAATGGAGCCAACAATCAGGACTGACATGCCCGGACGCTAAAAGACCAGCCCCGTGCCCTCAAGGCCAAATCAGGGCTCAGGGGCCAGATCGAGCGTGCGGTGCAGCGTCTTCTCCTCCCATCGGGCGGAGTAATGGAAGCGGTGCGGGGTGTTGAGGAGGGCGGCCGCGGCTTCGAGGATTTCCGGGTTGGAGGGGAGAAAATCTCCCGTGCGGGCGCTCAGCGAGGGGTCGGCCCGCAGGGCCGCAGCCCAGCTTCGGGCAAAAGCGGCCAGCGGCTTTGTCTCCATCTGCACGGCCTGAACGCATGCTTCCTCCCCCTTGGCCAGGGCACTGGCTCCGATCTGACGGGTGAAGGCGCCGGACGTGCCAAGAATCCAGCGGTGGTTTTGGATGGTGACAGACACACCAAGACCGGCCCCGGGCAGGGGCAGGGGAAATTCGTAGGAAGCACCGCCATCCGGCAAAGTCTGGGCCGCGGGCGCGGGCCAGCGCGGAGTTTGGCCGGCGACCATTTCCTCCCAGAGCTGGCCCACGGCGTCACGGTCGCGCAACGAGGCGCCAAGGGCCACGCGGGGCATGCGCCCGTCGAGCCCGATGGCCAGGGCCATGTCCTGGCCAAGCGCCTGATCCACGAGTTTTGCGCCGGCCTGGTTGATTTGCATGGCTGGACCTTGGATGGCCGCAACCAGGGCGCGGGCTCGAGTCAGTCGGTCCGGGGGGAGAAACACGGGCCCGAGTGCGTCCAGCCATTGCGTGGAAAATGCCGCAACCCCGGCGCTGAAGCTGAGTAGCCGCTTGGCGTAATCGGGCTCCCAGTGCTCAGTCCAGAGCATGGCGAGTTTGGGCTCAAGTGAGACGAGCGGCATGGCGTTTTCGGCGGCCAGCCGCGGGGCAAACGACCCGCCGAAGATTTCGGCCCGCCAGCAGTCCTGATCCCGACGAATGATTCCCGCCGTGACCGCCACGCGGGGCTCGAATAACTTGGCGGCCTGCTCGCGCAGCGGGGCGGCGGCTTCCCGCAGGGGCCGGATGCGGTCGGCGGCGGCGAATTCCAAGGCCGATTCCAAGGCGGCGTCAAGATACTCGCCGACCGGCGGAGGCGAGGCGGCGAGACCCGTGATGAGCGTGTCGGCGTAGAAGAGCGCGGCCGCCTCGGGCCCGAGCAAGGGAGCGAGGCGCGAAACGGCCGGATTGGCCGCGAGGGAGGCGTCCAAGTCCGCGGCGAGCAGGTTGGGCAGATTCTCCGTTCCGACCGAGACGACAAAGTAGCCATGAGCGCGGCCGAAGCTGACCACGGTGGTTTTGGCCAGCAGGTCGCGCACGATGTAGGTCGCACTGTAGGGATCCCCGATGGTGGCGGCGAGAAGATCGCGCGCCCGCAGGGAGGCCTCGCGGGGGATGAGTTGCGAAACCGGAAGGCGGACCCGCGTGAAGTTGCCATGCGGGACGACCGCCACGTTATCCCGCGGAAATTTCTCCGGCAGGCTGCTGGCCCAGGCTTCGAGCAGGGCGGGGAGGGTGCCGGGGCCGTCCGGACATTTCGCGCCGAGCAAAATCGGGGGAACGGCGGCGTTTTTGACAAAGTGCTGGAGCGCGGACTCCATCGCCGGCGGAAGCGGCGTCGTGACCTCGGAAAAGGCCGCGGTGGCCGGGTTATCGGGGAGGAGTTCGGGCGGTGTCTCGGCCGGTTCCGGCACGTCGTCGGGGAGCGGCGGGGTGAAGAGATTGCGCACGCGGGCCGCCTGGAAGATGCGTTTGACCTGCTGAAGCGAGCTGAGCTGGGCGGCGGTGCCGGGGCCGAGGACGACAAAAATCTCCTCCTCGGAGGCGCCCCCAAGGGCGGCGGCCCACTCGCCCGCTCTTGGATCGGCCAGCACGGCAGTGAGAATCTGTCCGGCTGGCGACCGTTCTGCCGCCGTCTTGATCGAAGGCTGGGCGAAGAGGGTGCTCCAGGCCGGGGCGAGTTCGCGCCAGCGGGGCCCGGGGTGACGCAGGTCGAGGAAGCCCTCCGCATTGCCCTGCACATGGCGCAGGAATCCCGCCTCTTCCCAATTGTTGGGGGCTGGTTTGGGCGGGCTGCAACCCGGGGCGAGGAGGAGAGCGGCGAGAAGGAGTGCAAGCGGGGAAGCCAGTCGGAGCACACTTATCTTATCGCCGTGATCAACCACTCCGGTCGATGGAATTCGCGGCCATTTGCTGCTTGCGCCCCACCCCTTTGCCGCCTATTTGGCAGGGTCCTTTCCATGGCCTTGCACCCAGATCAAGAGTTCGACGACGCGCAGGTTGCGTCGTGGAACCGAGAACTTGAGCCCCGCCCGGCGGATCAGAGGGTGCGCTGGGTTTTGGAGGAGTTCCGTGGCCACGCCCTCATGAGCACCAGTTTCGGCGTGCAGGCGGCGGTGATGTTGCATCTGATCACGCAGGTTGATCCGAAGATCCCGGTCGTTTTCATCGACACGGGTTATCTTTTTCCCGAGACCTACCGGTTTGCCGAGGAACTGACGGAACGGCTTTCCTTGAATCTCAAGGTCTACTCCCCGGCGACGACGGCGGCTCGGCAGGAGGCGGTTTACGGCAAGCTCTGGGAGCAGGGCGTTGAGGGGCTCGAAAAATACGGGCGCATCAACAAAGTCGAACCGATGAACCGCGCCCTGCGTGATCTCGGGGCGCGGGTGTGGCTGACCGGCCTGCGGCGCGATCACGCCTCGACCCGCGGCGAGCTCTCCGTGCTCAAACGCCAGAACCGCGTGCTCAAGGTTCACCCGATCATCGATTGGAGTGACCGTCAGGTTTACGAGTATCTCCAGACCCACGGGCTGCCCTACCACCCGCTCTGGGAGGACGGTTACGTGAGCGTGGGCGATGTCCACAGCACGACGCGCTTCGCCGACGGCATGACGGCCGAGCAGACACGGTTCAATGGCCTCAAACGCGAGTGCGGCCTGCACGAACTCTCGGGCGATCCCGAGTATATGATCTGAGTCCTCCTGCTTTCAGGCTTTGGCCAAGGGGGCACGGCCGTCCCGGCCGTGAGGACAAAACGACACGGGCGAACCGGAGTTCCGCGGAGGCGGGGCGCAGATGGTCCCAAGGCAAAGACCCATGCCTCTGGATATCATTTGCAACGGGCCGTTGGCATGTGCCGCCTTGCGCGCCGTCCCCTGCGCCACCTCCGGTCGCCTGTCGCCCTCGCGCCAGTCTTGCCGGGCCTTCTCCGTCTCCTTCCAGTTCACCCTCTCCTCCAGCATGGCCAAGAACTTGCGCCGCCCCGCAGCCGGCCGCACATACCCTCCCAGCCTGCTCCACGGTTAGCTCTCCCAGCCCCGCCCGCACCGGGTTGAGGTGAATGTAGTCCAGCACCGTCCAAAAACAGTTGCCCGGTTCGACCAGGATCGACTTGTAGCGGTCGCCGAAAACGTGACCCCACAGCCGGTGCCGCGTGTTGATCCGGCGCGTGAAGGCGTTCTGCAGCCAAACCATGCCGCGCGCGCGAGGACCGGACTCGATGCGGACTTCACTCTCCGGCTTTGCTGCACCCTTTATTGTTCGGCGTTTCCGGTCGCTTCGAGTGCATCGCTACGGAACCCAGCCGGGTAGCTTCGATGCCTGCTTAATCCAACTCGCGACGAGCTTCTCGTCGAGTTGGTCGTCCTCGTAGATATTGAGGTAGCGCACCTCCTGTTGGGTGGACTCGCCGGGCGGGAGGGGTCGCAATGACGTGCCGCGGAAGAATGACACCTTGACGTATTTGGTGACGCAATGGAAGCCGAGGAACCATCCCTGCCCCTTGATGCCATAGAACGGTGTGTTCCACTTCACGGCCTTGCACGCGTTGGGCACGGTGCGCTCGATGAGCGTGTCGAGGCGCTTCCCGATGGCGTGCTTCCAGCCGGGCATCGCTGCGATGTATGTTTGCACTGGAGCGTCGCCGTCGGCCTTCGCTATTTGCGGGTTGCCGCCGGAAAGGAGTTTCACCGGCTTGGCCGAGGCCGCCGGCTTACGTGGCTTGGTGGTGGGTTTCATTTGTTTTCAGACCCCTTAGCATTACGCGTTCTCGATGCAAGGCGAACTGCATTGCACGACGCTGGACCTTGAGCGCGATCCGGACTAAGCCAGAAAGCGCTGAAACAAAACCTCTGCCGCCGGGGCTTGTTTGCGAGGAGACGCCCCACGCCAGTTGCATGAAACAAAACCATTCCCTGCCACTCGATTTCGCCCGGACCCGGCGTGCACGCCGCCGTGGCGTAGCTCTGGTGATTCTGGCGACGGCGGGCGTTTCCATCGAAGCGGCTTTTGTTAAGACCATCGGCAGGGGCATTCCGGCGGCGGAGGTGATTTTCTTCCGCTGTGCCTTCATGCTGCTGCCGCTTTTGACGTTGGTGATCGGCTCCGGCGGCCTTGCGGCGTTGCGTATGCGCAATCCGGGAGCTTGACTCATAACTTGACTGATACTTGACCAATCTTTGCGCCGCTCGTCGCGGGCTTGGTTGAGAGAATTGGCCCGCAAAAAACCGGCCGCTACGCGCTCAAGAAGGCGCAAGCCGCCCGTGTGGTGCGAACTTACGCGACAACCGCAATTTGGCCCGGTTTGGTGTTTTGCTGAGCGGTCAGATTGCCGTCGATGGTCACAAAAACCTCGTAGTTCCCCGCTATGCGTCGGAGCAGTTTGCCGTTCACCAAACCGGCGAAACCCGCGGCCGGAACGGTAGTCACCTCATGGCCTGGCAACTCGCGCGCGAGCCGCTTGGGCAGACACTCGTCCAGGACAACCTTCATGCCGGAACGGCAAGTTCCAGCTCCGCCTTGGTATTCTCGAGGAAAGCGATC
>JBMOJP010000174.1:0-2374 GCA_049315725.1 Chthoniobacterales bacterium
GGTGCGCAGGTCCCGCATTTCAACTACGTGGGCGACTCCATCCTCGGCCACAAAGCCCACCTCGGTGCGGGCGTGATTTTGTCGAATGTCCGTCTCGACCACGGTGAAGTGATCGTCCGAGGGCCCGATAGCGCCACGCCGAGCGGGCTGAAAAAATTCGGTGCCATCGTCGGCGACCGTGCCGAGATCGGCTGCAACAGCGTGCTGAGTCCGGGATCAGTGGTCGGAAGAGATACGATCATCTACCCCGGCGTGCAGTGGAAGGGAGTTCTGCCGGCCAATAGCGTGGCCAAGTTGAAGCAGCAGATCGAAGTCGTCGATCGGCGCTGACCCGCGCGGACGGGCTGGTCCGTCCGACGGGAACAGGCCTGTTGCGCTCCCATGACGCAAGGTCATGGACGGCGCTAAAGCTTACGCGGAGGCGACGCGGGCACGGGTGGAATACGGCGTCCGAAGATTTCGGCAAAGGGTTGCGCTTTGCGGTCGCGACTTGGAGCAAGGTTCTTGAAAAGACGCACGTAGGAGATGCTGCACTGCAGGCGGCGTTGGGATTTGTCGATCTTGGGATTGAGCTGGATGACCGCCTCGGAAAACGGCGGCTGCTTTTTGCGCTTTAACACTTCGCGGCGCACGTCGGCAATAGGACGAGACGTATCTTTGACCAATTTGTCCATCGCCTCGAGATCCTTGCGCGTAACCGGGGCCCAGAGTTTGCGCCACTGCTCGGGTTCGATGCGGGCAACGAGCGATTGGACGAATTTTTTATCGCGTCCGTCTTGCTTCCAGAATCCAACGATCAGCAAGAACGGCTCGTTGATGTCGTATTGCCGCAGGGCATCGCCGAGCAGCACGGGTTCCCCGTATTTTGTGGCTTTCGGGTTGACCGGAATGCGTCCGTGTTGGGTATTCGCCGCGGCCGGGATGTCCCATTTGTCCGTTGGACCCGCCGCGCGATGCCCGCCGAAAAAAGTATCTGCCACCCAATGCTCGAAGCTCAGTCCGTGTTGTTGGACTTCGGTGGTATGGCCTACTGCACCAAGAAGCAGTCCGAACAAGATGAACCGCCGCCAGATCATGGCGAGATAATGACACCGACGGTCGCAGACCGCCGCTAGAAAACTCAGGCCGAGCGTTTGCGGCGCAGGGGCCAGAGCATCAGGGCGAGCAAGCCGAGCGCCACGAGGTAGGTCGAGGGTTCGGGGATCGCTGTGATGGTGAAGGTGCTTGTGCCTTCGTCCCATGAAGAGCTGCCGATACCGCCGTTGGTGAAGGTGAAGAAAGAGGAGTTGTTGATCGTGCTCCTCAGGTCCTCGTCACGCCGCTGCCGGACCACGGTTCAGCAGGACGTTTTCAAATTAACCCGGATATTTCATGCATGACATGGAATATCCACCCGGAGCGCCGATACGGCCTGATATGATCAGGGCTACCGGGGTTAACCCCGCCGGAAATATGGAACAACCACTTTGGTTTTTCCATTTTTCCCGGTCGGCCATGCCAAGTTCCTTGGCAAAGGGAACTCGGACGCGGCGCATATTTCACGCGGTGAAATGTGCGGGTTAAGTGCCGAGGCCCGCGCCACCCGATGTGATCGCTACAAGCCCCTCAGCACTTCCTCTTTGGTCGCACCCTTGTGCGTGCTGACCAGACGAAGGATAGAGTTGAGCGTTCCAATGCGCAAAACATGGTGGTCCGGCACCGGCAATCGCTGGTGACCCGGGACTCCTGTTTGTAGGATCACGTGGCTGCCCACTTGATGTACGACTTCGTAGTCCCAACGTTTGCACAAGTGCCTGATGAGAGACGCACCAGACAGGTCCCTCGGAAGCTTCATGCCTCAGGCCAAGGCGAAGCTTTCGTCGCGAACCAGATGCAAGCGAATGCGGGCCGGCATTTTCTCCGGAGCATCGAAAAAATATCCACGAACAGCATCATTCGCCGCTTCCCGCAACTCATCCCAAGAATCCCCTTGCGTAACAATCGGCTCGGTAAGGCACTCAGCCACGAAGCCTCCGTCGGACTCTTGGGTGACCTCGAAAATCAGATCGTTCATGCGGGCAATTTAGTCCTGCCACCCGCCAGCGGCAACCACGAGTTATAACAGCTGGCACACATGGCAGAGTCTGCTCCTTGCCTTTGGGCTATCTTCGCCCCGCAGTAGCCGGACTACGGCTCAGTGGACCGCTCACCCCCTCTTGGACATGGTGCGGACGGATGAGGCCATCCGTCCCTACCGAAAATATCTCCACGGTAGGGGCCGCTGGCCCAGCGGCCCGCTGCATGCCACTCAGCAAACCTTGCCGCGCAACCGGTGGCGGCAGGGGCCAGAGCATCAGGGCGAGCAGGCCGAGCGCGGCGACGTAGGTCGAGGGTT
>JBMOJP010000080.1:0-10513 GCA_049315725.1 Chthoniobacterales bacterium
GCACTGCAGATTCTGGATCTGTGTGTCATGGTTCGAATCCATGCGAGGCAGCCAGCGAGGCGGCGGCAAATTTCACTTGCGGCCAGCGACTGACGCCTTTCTGCTGCGACTATGAGGTTTTCCCTGAAACAATGTCCTGCCGCAGCGGTGGTGGTGGCTGGCGTGGTTCTGACCGGCCTCGTGGGGTGCCAGACTTTCAAGATCAGCTACGAACCGCCGTCGACGGCCCATCAGCCACAAACCTCGCTCGACCCGCTGATCAAGTCGCGGCTGCGCGAGGCCGCGCTGGCTGGCAGCGAGGACCAACTCGCCCTCACCGCCATCACTCTCGCGGGGGAGAAAGCGGCGAGCGCAGCCGATATCGCCGCTTATGCCGCCGAGTTACAGCCGGCCTCGGCCCAATTCATCGCCCAAGCCATGAGCGACATGTATCCGGACGAAGCCGATCAAATTGAGCGGGCGGTGACGGCGGCGATTCCCACGAGTGAGGCCGCGGTGGCGCCGAGCCACGCGACGGGCCACACGTTCTTCTACTGGCACTGAAACGGCCGGCTCTTTACGCCGCAGGCCTGGGCGGTTTAGCGTAACCCCCGTGGTCCGCCCTCCCCTGCGCCGATTCGCCCCGCTGCTCGTTGCGTTGGTGATTCTTGGTGCAGGCTACGTCGCCGCGAAAATTTTTCTCCCCCCTGTGCTGGCTTCATGGGTGGCTGGCCCGGCCTTTCATCGCCTGATTTCGCAGGCCGTGTGCCATGCGCTGAAAGTGGAAGGCGAGTTCGGTCCGCTCACCCTCGGCGAGAATCTTGCGGTCACCACCGCGGGCTTCACCAGCCAAGGCTGGCCGGGCCAGGCCATCGGCGGGCTTAACACCTCGCAGGCCACCGGTTGGTTCAACCCTTGGGCCGTCTTCCGCGGCAAGTGGCAGGTGGATTTGATCAAGGTGGACCGGGCGGACTTCGCCCTGCGCAATCCGGACGATGCGCTCAAGAAAGAGGACCCGGTGACCGGCCCGAAGCCGTGGTATGCCTTGCTCATGCCGCGGGAGTTCTTCTGCCGGTGGATTGAGTGCCCGGACATGCAGATCGAACTGCCGCTGGGAGCGAACAAAGTGCGGGGAACCAACATGGAGGTCAACGCCATGATGATCGGGCGGAACTTCAAATATTTCGGCAAGAATGGCCTGGTTCGATTTCAAGACTACCCCTCGCTGGCGGTCGATGCCTTCGAAGTTTACGTGACCCGCGAGATGATCGAGATCGGTTACCTTTACCTGCGCGAGCCGTCCTCGGCGCGCAGCAACCTCGAACTGGCCGGACGGCTCGGCCAGCACGCCGACCGCAGCGTCAAAGCCACGGCCAAGCTCACCGCTCTGGACCTGCCGCCATTTTTGCCCACCGAAGTGTCGTGGGTTTTCGCGGGAAAACTTTCGGGCCAACTGAGCTTCGAAAGTGACACCTCGGGCGGCCACACCAGCGGAGCCGGCAGCCTCTCGGTCGAAGGGGCGCGATTGCATGATTTGCCTTATCTCGACCGCCTGGCCGAACGCGCGAACAATCCGGCCCTGCGGGCCCTCGATTTCCGCCAGCTTTCCCTCGATTACCGCATGACCGGCGACGTCATCTCGGTGCAGAACCTCGCGATCAACGGCGTCGAGCAGATCGACGTGAAGGGCGAAGCCACGTGGAATATCAAGTCCTCGGCCGCCACCGCCTCGATCGCCGCCCGGCGCATCCCGCTGGGCGCCTACCTGCCGGCCAGCCTCGCGGGCGGATTGCGCGGGGAGCTGTCCGGACAGGCGGACTGGCATTGGAAGAGCACCAACCTCGAGGAGGGACACGGCGGCGGGTCGCTGCGACTCACGGGCGGCGAGCTGAGTGGATTCAAATTCCAGAGTTTCCTCGCCCGCTTCCTCAAGAGCGACTCCTACCTCACCCTGCAATTGTCAGATGCCACGTGCTCATGGCGTCAGGATGAAAGCGGGCTCGATGTGGAAAACCTCTTTGTCCTCGCGCCGGGACGGGCCGGGCTGCGGGGGTCGTTTCATCTCGGACGCGACGGACGACTCAGCGGGACGCTCCTGGCCGGACTGCCCGAGGCCTCGCTGGGCTGGTTGCCGGATGCGGCCCAGACGGTCTTCCCACGACGGGCGAACGGTCTGTGCTGGGCCACGATTACGCTAACTGGCACGGAGAAGAAACCGGAGAACGACATTGCCCGGCAGGTCATGCGCCAGTTGGAAAAGCACCCACTTGCACTGGCGGATTTGGTTTTGCGCGGGCTGAGCTGGTGGGCGGGAGATGAGTTGAAAAAGGCGCAATAGCGCCATCATCCCTACCGGGGAGCATCCATGGCGCAGCGAAACCCGGTATGGCTGGTTCCGGTGTCCGGCGGCGTCCCCCGCCGGGCCGACGGACGGTAGCTCTCGCAATAACTGGGGTCGCAAAGGAAGGAACCGCCCTTGGTCACACGGCGTTCAGCCCCGGGCACCGAGGGAGGCGAAGGATCGCCGGCCATCGGGCGCTCTCCGGCGGCGGTTTCGGGTCCGTGCGGATCGCAGCAGGCCTTCTGGTCGTGGGCCCGCCCGGCAAAGGTGTCAGCACGGTAGAGGTCGCTGCACCAATTCCAAACATTACCGCCCATGTCGTGCAATCCGTAGCCGTTGGCGGGAAAGGAACCCACCGGAGATGCACCGACAAATCCATCCTGACCGTCGTTGTGGTAGGGAAACTCGCCCGTCCAACGGTTGACCCTGTATTTCCCGTCCGGCTTCTCCTCATTGCCCCACGCGTAGCGCTGACCGTCGAAGCCGCCGCGGGCGGCGAATTCCCACTCCGCCTCGGTGGGCAGACGTTTCCCGGCCCAAGCGGCGTAGGCCTTCGCATCCTCCCAGGCAACTTGCACCACCGGGTAGTTCTCTCGGCCCTCGATCGTGGATCCGGGGCCCTCCGGCTGTTTCCAAGATGCGCCGTGCGTCCAAGCCCACCAGAGGGACATGTCGCGGAGGTCCACGGGACCATCAGTGGGATGGAAGACAAGTGAACCCGGGGCCAGCACTTCATCCGGTGGCTTCGGCGTGCCGGGTGGCACCTGCTTTTTCATTTCCTCCCAATCGACCGGGCGCTCGGCCAACGTGATGTAGCCGGTGGCCTCGACGAATTTGGCAAAGTCGGCATTGGTCACCGGATCAACGTCCATGAGGAAGGGCGCGACCGTCACGCGGTGGGCGGGGCGCTCATTAGGAAAGGCATAATCCGCATCCGAACCCATGGTGAACTCGCCCCCGGGCACAAGAACCATGCCGGAAAGAACGGAGGCGGACGGTTTGCATGCGGCCAAGGCGAAAAGGCCGAGGAGCAGCGCGGACGGGCAATTCACAAGTGTGAAGGTAGCCGCTGCGGCGGAAAGAAGTCGAGATCGGGCCTGAGCCGAACGCCGTGCTTGACGCCTGCGGCGGCACAACAAATCATCCGCGCTTTTCATGAACAGCGTGCCTTTCCTTGCTCAAATCACGACGCCCCCGGCTGTGGCCGACACGCTCAGCCGCGGACAACAAATGATGCAGGCGGCCTGCACTTGGCTGGGCGAGAAGGGTCCGGGATTTCTCGCCGCGGTGATCGCGGCACTGGCCATTTACCTCGTCGGTAGCTGGGTGGCCTCGATCATCCGCTCGCTCACCGCCAAGGGGCTGGGACGCCGCGGGATGGACGAAACATTTTCCACCTACCTCGGCAATATCCTGCACGGGGTCGTCATGGTCCTGGTCATCATCACCGCCCTGGGCCAGCTCGGGGTTCCGACCACGCAGTTTGCCGCGCTGATCGCGGCCGCCGGCCTGGCCATCGGATTGGCTTTGCAGGGTAATCTGGCCAATTTCGCCTCGGGTTTTCTTCTCGTCTTTTTTCGTCCCTTCAAGAAGGGCGACTACCTCTCGGCGGCGGGCGCGGAAGGCACGGTCGAGGAGATCGGTTTGTTTACCAGCACGCTGCGGACGCTCGACCACAAGAAGGTGGTCGTGCCGAACTCGGCCATCACCGGGGCAAACATGACCAATTTCAGCGCCAACCCGCAACGACTGGTCAACGTGGCCTGCACCGTGGCGACGTCCAACCCGGTGGATAAAGTCCGGGCCAGCCTGCTCAGCGCCACCGCCGGCAACGAAAACCTCTCGCCCGATCCGGCCGCCATTGTCGTGGTCAGCGAATTGCTCGAAAACAAATACACCGTGCAACTCCGCGCCTGGTGCCCGTCGGCCAAATACTGGGAGGCCCTCTTCACTCTCAACGAGGCAGCGCAGGCCGCACTCGATCGCGACGGCATTACCGGACCGGTCCCATCCATGCGGATCGTGCAGGGCTGAAGCCGCTGCGTCTCAAACCGCCTTCGCTTTCTTCGCTCCCTCCCCGCCCCCGACCAGCCAGTCGACCAACCGGTTGATTTGCTTCTCGAGGAAAATCCCGGCGGCGCTCATGACGATGAGCACGCCGACGGCGATGAGGAAGAAGGCCCAGACGGGAACACCGCGGATGGCGAGGCCGATCCAGATGACAAATGGTTGATGGATGAGATAGACACCATAGGAAAACACGCCGACCAGCCCGAGCCGTTTCACGACGAAGGGCGATTTTTCTAGCAATCCGCAGAGTCCGATAACCACGAGGAAGCAGCAGAATCCGGTGTAGAGATCCGCGCCAACATAGGGAACCAAACCGGTGAAAAAGACGGGGGCGAACCAGTAGAGGCAGAGCCCCACCACGATGGCGGGAATACCGAGGATGAAACGCTCGACCCCTGCCCGGTTGCGCAAATGCGCCACGCCCAGAGCCATGCCGAGGGCGAATTCGGGCAACCGCGCGAGGGCGAATCCGCCGAGGGTCCAACTGCCATTCGATTGCCAGACGACCAGTTGGATGTAGCGGACGGCGAAGCCCACAACGACCGCCGCGAGGAAAAACGGCCACGGCCCAAGACGGCGCAGGGCCCAGAACAGAAGCGGAAAGATGGCCACGAGTTGGATGAGCAGCGCGAAGAACCACCAGGCCGCGTTGCCATAGACGAAGATACTCTCGATCTGGATCATGCGCAGTCCGGTCAGGCTGATCAAAAAACGGTAGTCGATCGGCTCAAGCCAGGTGAAGGGCGTGAGCAGGAGCACGAGGTGGGCGACCCAATACATGGGGTAAAGCCGGATGAAGCGCGCCCAATACCAGCTCCCCCATTTGATCGGGGCCTTTTCCGCCTTCCGCCAAGTGCTCGCCGCGAGCGACCAACCGCTCAGCATGAGGAAAACACCGACCGCATGGTATCCGGCCTGGGAGATGGCGAACCAAACGATGCGGCCGAGGGTCGAGAGGGTGGCGACCGCATTGTCCCACCCGTGCGCCCCGGCCACCTCGGACATGAAATGCCCCGCCATGGGCGACGGCGCGGTGATGTAGGTGGTGAAAAAGTGAAAGTAGACGACCCAAAGGATGGCGAGGCCCTTGGCCAGATCGATCCAGACGATGCGCTTCATGAAGACAGGCTGCATCACAGCGGGTGTGCGCCCGCTTGGCAATACGGCCGCGCGGCGGCCTCTGCTTGTAGCGGCGGTCTGTGACCGCCGGTGCCTGATTCGGGACGCAAGGCTCGGAAAAGGCAGCGACGGTCATAGACTGCCGCTACAGCACACTCGCTCGCCGTGCGTTTCGTGCTTCGTTACGACTCAGGGTTCAAAGCCCGGGCGTCCGCGGCGGATAGCCGCGGAGAAATCCCCCGTGGTGTAAGCCTCGCGGGCCGCAGGGTTGGCGTAGGCCCGCTGTTTCAATTCGGCAAAAGGCAACCCGCCGGTCCGCAGCGACCCGCGCTCGTAAAGCATTTCGTCGCCCTGGCCGTTGATGAGCAAACGCAAGTCGAAGGGCATGCGCTCGCCCCGATTCATTCCGCGGATCGCCGTGGTGCAGTTGCTCGTGACCGCGTTATACCAGCGGGGCTGGTCCCGCAGGGCGTTCATCGTGACGAGGTATTCAAGGAAGCGTTCGCGGGCGACGATCGGGGCGATTGTGGTGGCGTAAAGATAAACATCCTCGCCCTGCCGGTGGCAGGCGCGGCTGCCGAGCAGGTCGCGTTCCGTTCCGGCCAGCACTATCAACTCGTATTGCCGGAAAAATCCCGCCAGCGCGGAATACGCCTCGCCCTGTTCCCTCCGCGTCTCGATGGAAAACGCCAGCGGCTCAGCCGGACCGAAGCGGAAAATTATGATCGGATGCGCAATCCACGGTGAGCCCCAATAGTTCACCGCGATGTCGATGTCGGTGAGATCCTGCAGACGAACCGCGCGGCTGGTCCAGCGGGCCACCGGCTCCCCCCCGGCCGGATAATCAAAGTCCCGCACCTCATGGATCGTGATGACGTCTCCGTCGATCTCCGCCCACGGCAAACGCGAGACCTCCAACTCCCACGCGCGATCGAGGGACGGGAGCAATTGCAGCCAGGGGACCAGCACGAGGGCAAACCCGGCGAAGGGCACGAGCACGGCCCACCATCGCCCACGCCAGAACCAGATTCCTGCGGCCACGAGCAGAACCAGCAAGGGCCCGGCCCACGCGGCGATGGCAGAAAAATCAAACCGCAGCGCCGCAAGTGCCCAGAGGAGCGCGATGGCACCGACGAACCAAAGCAGCGCCAGCAGCGGCAGACGGAAGAGGCGCAGGCTGGTCGTGATTCCCGACATGGACCAACTCCTATTCGGAGAAAACCGTGGCCCAATCGTTTTTCATGTCGGCCACGACCCACCCGCGTTTCGGAGCCTCGGCCAGCGCCTCGGCCAGTTTGCCGGCGCTCGGCGGCTTGGCGTCATAGGCGTATTCG
Source organism: Chthoniobacterales bacterium (assembly GCA_049315725.1). GTDB lineage: Bacteria > Verrucomicrobiota > Verrucomicrobiia > Chthoniobacterales > JACTMZ01 > JACTMZ01. Next base: position 6,844 of record JBMOJP010000080.1, read on the forward strand.
CGCTCGGCATCGGTGTGGTGGACAATGAGTCCGAGCGACGGACGGGGATTGTTGATCGTGGTGTATTCGAGCATGGCTTTGTCGCCGTCGCTGTTGCCGAAGCAGGCGATGGGGCGTCGGCCGATGCGTTGATGGATGCCCACGGGCTTACCATCTCGGTCGTCGATGAAAAGGTTGTCCATGGTTTTGACCAGCACCGGTCCGGAGGCGCGCAACTCGTAGACAGGCCGCGTGCTGGATCCGATCACCTGTTCGGGCGGGATACCGTAAAGACGTTCGGTGACCACGCGCATGAAATCCGCTCCGCCCCCGGAGACGATGAAGGTCTTGAAGCCGTTCGCGCGCAGGTAGGCCAACACCTCCAGCATGGGCTGGTAGGCAAGCCTGTCGTAGGGCTGCCGAAACCGAGGGTGTGTCGCTTCGGCAAACCAGCGCTGCACATTGGAGACAAATTCGTCGGTCGTCAGGCCCGAGGCGCTCAGCATGTAAAGGTGGAGCAATCCTTGATGGTGGTTGCCCATCAGACTGGGCAGGTCTCCCGCGAGCGCGGCCTGCACGGCCGGATCGTCCTTCCACCGGAGATTCTGAGGCAGGAGACGTTTGATTTCATCCAGAGTGAAGGCCAACTGGAATGGCATGGGATTTTCCGGCCAAAGCGTGCCGTCATTGTCGAAGACGGCGATGCGCTCAGCCGGGGGGACAAAATCTTCCGTCCCCTCCGTTGTCACGCGCGTGACGAAATCGGTGATGGCCTTCTTCGGCGCCGTGTCATGCCACGAAGGCAGCGGATCGGAGGCGGCACGGGCCGGAGCGAGGAGAGCGAGAACGGGCAGCCAGGCCAGAAACCGAAGGGTGCGCGATCTCATGGTTTTTCGGCTGCGAGCGCCTGCGGTAAAACCGGGATGCCGAGAGCCTGGAGGGCGCTGGTCGCCCGGGGGGAGACCATTCCATCGGTCACCAGCATGATGGATTTGATCGTGCGGTCACTCTGCGGCAAGGCCGCAAACTCTGCGGCGCGCGCCTCGGTCGCCGGAGTCCATTCGATGAAATCTGCCGCCACGGCCACGACGAGGGTCCCGTTGGCCTCGGTCGCGCACGGGATGCCGTTGATCGAGCGAAAACCGGTGAAGGCCGCGCGATTCACGTGCTGGTCGCGGAAGAGCCGGGCCAGTTGGACGAAATAGACTGCGTCCTCATCGCTCGTCGCCCCGACGGCCTGCTGCAGCAAGGGGTCGGGGTTGACTCCGATCTCGTGCAAGGACTGCGCGACCGCGCTCTTTTGCCAGGGGGAGAAGGCCGGGTTTCCGAGAAAACCGCGCACATTTTCCGGATCGGACCCAAGGCCGAGCAGAATGTTGCGGTTGCGGGCGGCCAGTTCCTCGGGAGTCGAGCGGATGAGCGCGTTCTGGAAGTTCTGGTTCAAGTTCACCACGGAGATCGCGGTGCCCACGCCGCCATCGATGAACAGGCCGGCGAAGTTCAGGAGCGTGGCCCCTCCGGCCATGGCGCGGGCGGCGTTGTTCAACTCCATCTGGAGGACGGGATCGCGGGAAAACGGGCTCACACCCAGACGCAGGGCGAGTTCGGCTTTTTTCCGCTGCACACCGAGGGCGCCTTCAACCGCAGCGGTCGGGCCGACTTTTCCGTCCGCCACCCCCTTCACGGCGTTACCGATATTGCCGAAGAATTTTGACGCACCCTTGGGCAGTTTTTGAACCGTGCCGACCGGGTCTTTGATGGCCGACTTGACGCTGTCGATTTTCTCGCCGCCAGCCTTGAGGATGGCCTTGCCGAATTCCTCCGACTTGTTCATCTCGCGCAGCGTCCCGATGGCGCGGAGCTCACGCAGACGGTTGGTCAACATCTGGACGCCGGTGATTTGCTCTGCGCCCTGCGGACCCGTGAGAGAAAAGGTGACCAGCAGACCATCCGCCATCGCTTCGGAATCGACCTCGCCAGGACCAGGCGAAAGAAGGGCGGGGGGCACGACGTCCGCCGTCGGCACCGGGCCCGGAACGTCGTAGGGGGCGGGTGTTTGGGCGCAAACGGACGACAGGAGCAGGAGGAAGAGAAGCAAGGGTGTCATGATGAGGCGCGGAACAAATCAATCTTGAGCAGAGCGCCACTGCGCACGCAACGATTCAAGACATTGGTCGACAGGTGGTGAGCAACCGACTCATCGCTCCAGGTCAAGCGCGCTTAGCGCCGCCAGCCGCCACCGCGCCAAGCCATGCCACGCGCGGCGGCATCGAATGAATAGCGCGCGACATGCGCATCGTAACCGGCCCATCCATACGGCCCCGGACCGTAGTGGGGCCCGCGGCGGTAGTAGTTGTAGGCGTAGGGATGATAGTAGGGACCGCGGTAGCCTCCTCCGTAGTAGCCGGGTCCCGGCTCAATGTAGGCGGAACACGCGGGGAGGCTGAGAGTCAAAACAACCCCGAGGAGCAGGAGTATAAGTCTTTTCATGGCTTGGCGGGCTGGAGCCGGCTCAATTTCCCGGGTGCGACTTGCGGAGGGCCTCGCCCTCGGCCGAGTCAAGGAAGCCGTCGCGATTCCGATCGATCTCGACAAACATTCTCTTCACCGTGCCCTCCTTGTCGGCCACGACGCGGAATTCCTCGAACGCCACCCGGCCATCGTGGTTGCGGTCGCGGGTCGCGAAAAGCCGCGCGTCAAAGTTCGGCTCGATCTGGCGCGCCTCGACCAGAGTGACACTGCCGTCGCCATTGCGGTCAAAGACGGCAAAAATGCGGGGCAGGATGTAGCGGTTCGCCTCCGCGAGGGAAATGCGGCCATCGGCATCGGTGTCCATTTTTACAAAGACCTGATGCGGAGAATCCGTCGACTGACAGGCCGACAGCAGAAGCGCACCGAGAAGCGCGGGGAGGAGGAGGTGGAACTTCATGCCCACGATTTGAGGGCGGAACCCGGGCAAAAGCAAGTGCCCAGTGCATCGCCGTCGGCAAAATTGCCGCCGGGCTCCCCGGCTATCCACTGTCATCCCTGCGCATGAGCCCCAAAGACCTGATCAAGGCCAAGGTCATCAAGATGGACGGCCCGTTCGGCGCGGCTCTCGGACTCGTTCATCGCTTCCTCAGCGCATAGCGTCCCGTTTTCTTTGTGCCGACCTTTTCCACCAATCCCGCCTTCAACAACGGCCGCAAGAGATCCATCCTTCCGTGGGTCGAGATGCCCAATGCGTCCCACAGCTCCGCCGATGCCATGCTCCCGCGATCGCGCAGCAAAAACAGGAGTATCTGCTCCACCAGCGAGAGGATACGCGGTCTGATGCTGAATTGAGGTTTTTAGACCACGCCGAAATAGATCAAGCATGAGCCAGGTTATGAGCCAAGCGGGCTGAACGAACTCGCGCCGAGGCGCGGGCGGCCAACCGGATCGAGATCAAGGCATATCGTGCGATGGGATTCGTCGAGTGATGTGGTGCAAATCGCTCTTGCCGGCCGGAAACGCGCAGGATCCGAGCAACGCAGGGAAAAGTGGGTTGCCGAATGCTTGCCGGATTCGCGGACTTTTGGTGCATATCGGTTCCGATGCGTTCCGGTGCGTGCAGAGAGGCCTCGAAGGCTGCGCCCTCCGTAAATAAAGGGTTCGCGAGGGTTTTAAGGTTCGAAAAGAGAAGTGGGTCGGGCGGGACTCGAACCCGCAA
>JBMOJP010000081.1:0-10512 GCA_049315725.1 Chthoniobacterales bacterium
CTCGTGGCCGAGGAGCGGGCGAATCTGCAGAAGGGGATGAACTACGGGATCGGGAGGACCTACTCCGTGTTCCTCATGTCCATGCGCGCGTGCAGCTGAGTTTTCCCCGATGGCACGAATGCACGGACAGCAGCGCCTATTGGCCATGAATTCAAACTGACCCCCCGGAATGGAACTGCGCGACGGACTTTACGATCAGATCATAACGCAGTCCGTGTCGCAGGTGTTGGCAGGGCTTCAGCGGGGCGAGGGTTGGAAGTCCACGGGATTGGGAGCGGAGGAGGTTGCAGACCGATTGGGACAGGCGATGGCAAAAGAACTGACCTCGCTGCTCGATCAGCTTGGGGGCGATGCTGATCTAAAAACAAAACGGCAACTCGAGCTGTTCAACCGCTTGATCGCTCACGTTCGCCGCCAAGCGGGTGTTGATGAGGCTCCGGATGCCCTCATCGAACCGCCGCAACTACTGCGTTCCGTCAGTCGGATTGGCGCTCCGCCGGATCCTCCAGAGACCGGTCTTACTTTCCCGTGGTTGTTCACAGCAGGCAAGGGCTCGCCGTCCTTGCTGAACGAATTGCGCCACGAACTGGCGAGTTGCGATCAAGCTGATGTGCTTGTGAGTTTCATCACCGTTTCCGGCGTAAGAAAACTGTTCGACATACTGCAGTCGGCGACAGCTGTGGATGCGCGAGGCGTGCCGCGGACGCAGGTGCGGGTTCTCACGACGACCTACATCGGAGCAACGGAAATGGAGGCGTTGGACTCGTTGGGGCGGTTGCCCGGTTGCGAGGTCAAAGTTTCGCTGGATGGCCGGCGCACCCGACTTCATGCCAAAGCATGGATATTCCAGCGTCAAACGGGGTTCGGTTCGGCCTACGTTGGTAGCGCGAACCTGTCGGGCGCAGCGTTGTTGGGCGGGCTCGAGTGGACGGTCAAATTCACCGAGCAAGGGCAGGGGGCTCTTTTCCAGCGCGCCAAGGCACACTTTGAAACGCTTTGGAATGACGACGAATTCCAACGTTACGATCCGAACGACAACCATCATCGAACCGAGTTATCGCGAGCCCTGAAGCGCGAGTCCGCGGAGTCGATCCCGGCCACGATGACGTTTTTCGACATCCAGCCGAAGGGTTACCAAAAGGAAATGCTGGAGCAGTTGACTCTCGAGCGCGAGCACCAGCGGGTTCGCAATCTGGTGGTCGCAGCCACCGGGACGGGCAAGACGGTCGTTGCCGCGTTCGACTACCGCTCCATCTGCATGGCGGAGGGGGGCAAGCCTCGCCTACTGTTCGTGGCCCACCGCAAAGAAATTCTCGCACAAGCACGCCGCACTTATCGGGAAGTGCTGAGGGATCATTCGTTCGGGGAGACCTTGGCGGACGGTGCTGACCTCGAAACATGCGATCACCTTTTCGCAACGATCGACAGCGTTTGCTCCCGCGATTTGCTCGGACGTTTCGGAGCGGACTATTGGCATACGATAGTCATCGACGAGTGTCATCGAATGGCCGCGGATCGTTTCGACCGGTTCGCACGGGGCGCTCGACCAAAAATCCTGCTCGGTCTCACGGCCACGCCTGAGCGCTCTGACGGCAAGCCGATCTACTCCTACTTCGACAATAGACCGGATGGATCGCCCGCGATTGAGCTCAGGCTCTGGAACGCACTCGATCTGCAGTTGCTCTGTCCCTTCGAATACTACGGCTGCGACGATGACACGGACTTCTCTGATGTGCCTTGGGAGCAGCCCGGAGAGTTATCTGCCATTGATCGGTTGGTGACCGGAAACGACGCCCGGGCTCGCTTGGTCATCGATGAGTGGCATCGCCTTTCGGGGAATGCCGCACGCAGCAAGGCACTGGTTTTCTGCGTGAGCGTAGCCCATGCGAATTTCATGACGCGAAAGTTGAACGAGGCAGGTATCCCGGCGGCGTGCGTTACGGGAGAGACGGACAACGATGCCCGGCGGCGGGCCCCGGCGCGGCTTGCCGATGGGGAGCTGTCCGCTCTGGTAACATGCGACCTCTACAACGAGGGCGTAGATTTGCCTGCGGTCGACACGCTTCTCCTGCTCCGCCCTACGCAAAGCCCGGTTCTATTCCAGCAGCAAATCGGCCGCGGACTGCGCTTGCACCCGAAGAAAGAGAGCTGCCTAGTGCTCGACTTCGTTGGCCGCTACCGGAGCGATTTTCGATTCGACCGCCTCTTTTCGTCGCTCACAGGCTTGGGGCGCAGCGAGCTGATCGAGGCCGTGGAAAGGGGCTTCAGTTCTCTTCCACCAGGTTGTCACATCCAGCTGCAGAAGTGCACACGGGAGCAAGTGCTCGGTAGTTTGCGGAGTGCAGCCAACCAGTCATGGCGGCGGCTTCGTGCCGAATTACAAAGCTACGTGGCACTTCGTGGCCACGCCAATGTGACCTTGGCGGATTTTCTCCGCGAGCAAGCGATAGAGATTGAGGATATTTACCGCAGTTCAGGCAAAAGCGGGTGGACTGTTCTTCGGCGTGAGGCCGGTTTGTTGTCCGGCTCGAGCTCTGCCGAGGAGGAATACTTTGGGCGGCGCTTCGGTGATCTCCTGCATTTTGATGATTCCGAGCGGGCAGACCTCGTGTCGAAGATTGGTGAACCTCAGACGGTTTACGGTAGCCTCAGTCAAAGGGAGCAACTGACTCTTCAGTCGTTCGCCTACCAAGTCGATGCGCAGCACCACCAGAAGGGATCAGGGGAGGAATTCTTCGAAAGGTTGTCCGCCAGTCCAGAAGCTCGGTCGGAGTTGTTTGATCTCGGAAAGATCCTTCTTGCGAGGTGTTATTTACGCCCGAGGCCTATTCCCGGTCTCGAGGACGTTCCGCTATCGCTGCATGCGAGCTACGGCATCCGCGAAATTCTGACAGCCGTTGGATGGTGGACGGCCGAGCGTAGGCCACCCTTCGTTGCAGGCGTGATTGCTCTGGCGAGCCGCAAGGTGGAGTTGCTCTTCGTGACGCTCGATAAATCTGAGGGCTACCATGAGAGGATTTCTTATCGCGACTACGCGGTCAGCGCGGAATTGTTTCATTGGCAGAGTCAGAATTCAGCAAGCCCCGACACGCCCGTTGGTAAGCGCTATCTCGAAAGTCCCGGCAACGGTTGGACCTTCCAGCTGTTTGCTCGACAGTCCAAGGGAGCGCCCTATCGGGCCTGCGGTCCCGTGGCACTGCAAAAATCAGAAGGCGGCAAGCCTATGTCGATCTTGTGGAAGTTGGAAACTCCACTCCCGGCCCGCATGTTCTCCGAATTCAGCGTTCTGCGCGGCGAGTGATCGTTGTCGGTAGGATGCGCCGAGGGCGTGATTCACTTGCGGAAGTATTCTTTCCGGTGAACTTGTAGAAATGAAATCTCGGGCGCTAGAGCATCCGTGGGGATGCTCAACGCTACCCCTTCAAAATTCGCGAAATTGTCGCGGACCGTCTGTTGTGGAAGGGCGGCGCGGAGTTCGGCCGAAAGACGTAGCCTCAGATCATCGTCAAAAGTGATCAGCCCGACATCAAAAGCGGCATCGTGTAGGCGGGAAAGGCAAATTCCATTGCGAGGATTGAGCCGGTGGTCTGCGTGCGTTCGCCACGGAAGGATATGCGATGCAACCAGCAAGTCGCGGATGTGGAGTCCGGTTACACCGCAGCGCCCGCCGAAGTTGTTGAGGACGGCTTGACGAAAATAGCTCTGGCCACGCCGGACCTTCACGCTTGTCACGACCTCTGTTGGTCCTGCCGGCTCCTGCCGCTTCACGATGATGCCCTGATGTGGCAGGACCTCAACCTCGTCGGTCTCTGCTGCGCCAAACAAATTACGGAGCGCATCCTCGCTAGCCGGCGCCAGCTCCTCCATGTGCTGGTGGAACTCGTGCCACAGCTCGCGGTCGAGGGAACTTGCTCCCTGCAGACCACGAATGCCGCGTAGCTTGAGTGAGGGATCGAGCGATGCGAGGTTGTTCAGCTTCATCGCAACGCTATTGGCTCCTCGCCCCATTCGCTTAGCCAGAGCGGCAATTGCGGGCTGACGCGAGTGGAGCTGGCCGAATGTCAGCTTGTGGTAGAGATTTAGTGCCACGAGCAATTCATCGCGGGTCCATCGTTTCCTCACAGTCGACATGACGCGGCCAAGGGTGCCAGTTTCAAGCCGGACAACGAGACAGAAAACACTTGTTCGGCCCCGCGATCCAGGCCAGGTGTGACTCGGAAATGAGCAATAACGCCACTCATCAAGTCCAGAATGGCTTCTGCATCTACATCGACACAGTCTGCCAAGGGCCTGTTCCGATCTGGCGCGATGACAACGGCTATGTGGTGTTCGCCACTGAATTGCTGGCCCAGCGGGAAATTGCCGATGACCTCATCCTTCGTCTTCAGCAATTCTTGGCTGGCCAACGAGACTTTGACGATGCCATGACCGTGGAGGAATACATTGTTCCCGTAACGGTTCGCTCTGATGGGACAATTGTCGACGAAGAGGGCAATTGTTTTTGTCCGGAGGTGGAGGCACAGCGAGCGGCTGGAAGGTCATCCGAATCTGGGAGCACGCCTTGAAGAAGTCCCCGCAAACCTGCATCGCCCGCATTCGGCGGGCGAGTTTCGAAAGCTGGAAGCGGAGTTCGGAAGGAGGGGGGCGGTTTGTGGCGACGACAGCGATTATGGCGGATATAGCGAATATAGCTTGCTTCTTGAGCGGGGCGGCATGAAGGTGGCGCACCATGCTCACGACTCGCACCAACCGCTTGGACCCCTCGATGGTTCCAGCAGACCAGTTGGCCAAGGTCGCACAGGTTCTGGCCCGACCGGACCATGTGTTACTCACGGACAGCCAGGGAAATCAGGCGGAGATCCCCGAGGCACTCATGCAGCACTTCGCCCGCATCGTCCGGCTGATGTCCGAGCGGAAGGCGATCGTCATGGTGCCGGAGGACGAGGCCTTCACCACGCAGGCCGCCGCCAACTATCTGGGCGTGTCCCGGCAGCATCTGGTCAATCTCATCGATGGAGGCGAGATCCCGCACCACAAGGTCGGCACCCATCGCCGGGTCACCTTCAAGGACCTGCTCGCCTACGAAAAGACCCGTGACAGGGTCCGGCGGGAGACGTTGGATGATTTGACGGGCAACGTGGTGGCGGCCGGGAAGTATTTCCCCGAGGCTACGCCGGAGTAAGGGGCAACGATGAAGGCGGACTTCCGCGTGGTCCTTGACGCCTGCGTGCTGGCCAACTTCGGCGTTTGCGACCTGCTGCTGCGCCTGGCCGAGCGGCCTCGTCTTTATCTGCCATGTTGGAGTGAGGCGATCTTGGATGAGACGCGGAGAACTCAGGGGGGTGCTCTGGGGTGGCCGATGCCGCTGGTGGAGTCTTTCAAGACCGCTCTGAAGAGTGCTTTTCCGGAGGCCTTGGTGGAGGACTACGAGCACCTCGCGGCCCAATGCACGAATGACCCGAAGGACCGCCATGTCTTGGCCTGTGCCATCCACTGCAAGGCCGAGGTCATCCTCACCTTCAATCTGGCGGACTTCCCCGCGGAGGCGTTGGCTCCATGGAGGGTCGCCGCCCTTCATCCACAAGACTACTTGCTTACACTTTTCGTGCTGGAGCCTCTTCACGTCATGCATCAACTCGGAGGGATTGCCCAAAAGCGTCGCTGCACGATCGAGGACCATCTCATCAATCTGGGTCGCTTCCTGCCGGAGTTCTCCTCTCGTGTGCTGGAAGGGTTGAACGCTTGACCTGCCGGCGCTGCTTCCAGCGCACTCATCCATGGCGTCTCACGGGAAGGCCGTGGTTTGACTTATTCGACGGCTGCGTCGCATGGTGGCGAGGATGACGGCAGACTCGGAAAAATGGTTGGGCAAGCTGCGGAAGCTGAACCCGAACGTCAGCAAGGCGAAGGGTGAGGGCAAGGCGCGGTTTGCGCCGCACAAGCCGTTGTTGCTGCTCTGCGTGATCGATCTAGCCGAGGCTGGTGCGCTGCAGTCTGCTCATCTGGCCAAGACGCCGGAATTGCGGCTGCGGTTCGACTCATATTGGCGCATCGTCGATCCCCGCTGGGGTGGAAAGCCGAATCTTGATCTCCCGTTTTTCCATCTGAGTCGGCAAGGCTTCTGGACCCCGAGAGCGAAAGACGGCCGGGTTGCCGACGGGCCCGATGGCACGGCGTCTGTGCGGCTGGATGCGGGATTCCTCGAGGCGCTGCACGACCGCGAGTGGCGGGACATGGCCCGGCGCATCCTTGTGGAGACCTGGTTTCCAGATGTGGAGCAAGCGGCGCTCTACGTCGCGCTCGGATTCACCGATGCCAAAGTGCGACGCCTCGGCTATCGCGTGAAGGACGACACCGGTGACTACCAAGCCAAGGGGCGCGATGCGCGGTTTCGTGTGGTCGTCGTGACGCAATACCGCTTCACCTGCTCACTCACCGGCTACGGTCTGCACACGCGGCGCGGTGGCTCGATCGTCGAAGCAGCGCACATCCATCAGTTTTCCAAGAGTCGCAACGACAGTCCGGACAATGGCCTCGCCCTCACGCGCGATGCCCATTGGATGTTCGACGAGGGCCTGTGGACTGTCGACCCGCGTAATCGCATCATGGTGGCGAGCGAACTTTTCACTGAATGGGGGCCCGACGCCCGGTGGCTCAAGAGCCGCCACGGCCAGGAACTCCATTTTCTGGAGGGCGCATCCCTGCGTCCCGCGGCGCAACATCTCGGCTGGCATCGCGCCAACGTCTTTGCCGGGTAACTCCATGCCTTATCTGGCCCGCCATCTTCAGGACGATTTCCGGACGAACTGCCCGCAAGGGTGGACCTGTCAGACCGAGGTGAGGGTTGTGCCGTCAGAGTTGGAGAGGTGGCTCGGATACGCCCCTCAAGCCGACGCCATGTTCCAAGAGGTCCGGACTGGGCGGCGTGTGTGGGTGGAGCTCGAAATCAGCCGGGCCGATCCGGTGGCCAACCACGCAAAGTTCGCGACCGCACACCTGCTGCATCCGCTGCCGCCGCAGGACACCTTCGTCTCGATGGTCAGCCGTCATGTCGATCGCGGCCGCACGATCGGGCTGATGCGGGCCATCGGGCTTCGCGCTTTCCAGACGCCGCTGCTGCCTTCGGTGGGCTCGGCCGAGATCAAACGCCTCAATCACCTTGAGGCCGTGCGTCTTCGGGAGGAGCCGTTGCAGACCGATGGCGAGCTGCGCCGGATGATGAGTGTGGCGACCGCTTTCGGACGTGCGCTTGAGAGCGACATCCACTTCGCGGCCAATGCGGTGGAGGTGGTCTACAACATCCACCGCTGGAACAAGGACATATCAGACCCGTCTCTGCGCGAGCGCTGGGGCCGGCGTTGCGTCCGCTACTTTGCTCATGACCCGCGCACCAAGCTGTTCGCCCCGAGCAAGTTTTCCGCCTATCTCCGGCTGCCTTCGGCGACGAGGATTTTCGACGGACACCCGCACAGCCTCACGGGCATGTCCGTGGAGAGTTACGCAGAAATCGACCACACGCACCCGATTTTCGACGGTGGCCGCGCCTGGCGGCATTTGGAGTGCAATCTGAGCATGCCGGCTTTGCCTCTCGATGCGCTTGATCCGGGGACCGTGGATGACTTCTGGCGCTGGGCCGAGTTTCACAAAGAGGCCGTTACCCTTGATCCCAAAGGCGCAGTCATCCTCACTGCCCCGCAGTGGGCGTATTGATAGTGGCCGCAATATCGGGTGGGCCAGAGGTGGGAGGAACAGTTCATGCGATTCGCGGCACGACGATCCGCATTTCTGCAACAACCTCTCGCAGAAATCCCGTGGGAATATGACCTCGCCTTGGCGGCTCGACGCGTCTCACGCGACACCCATTGCCAACGCGTATTCCTTGGACAGGCGATGCGGGGCTCGGTTCGCCTCGCCCGTGGATGGGCCCTTCTTTGTTCGGCCTTACTGCAGCACGACCTCGGTGGATTCACCCAACTCGCGTAGGCGGTGCTGCAGGGCGGTGACGATTTGCTTGTTGTCGGCCGTGACGAAGTGCCAGTCGACCCCGGGCATGCTGCCGTAGCAGAACTTGAGGTCGCCCAAGGGGTCGCCTGCACGTGTGCCGTTAGAGAGAGGGAGGTTCGCCAGGTAGTGCAAGGCCTGTGCCTCGGGTGATCTGCTCACGGCATGCCCGCCCTCGAGGTAGTTTTCCCACAACCCTTCATCGACTTCATCGTCGAGAAAGTCGAGGTGGCGGTAGGCGTGGCGCCGGCTCTCGCCTTTGAAATACCACGCCCCCTCGTCGCGCAGCCACTGGCGGACATCCAGGTGGTCTTCGGGATCAACCTCGGTGTGTTCGCGGAAGTATTCGCGCCAGGTGATCGGTGGCGGCAGGGTGTCGGTGCGTCCGTTGAGCGCGAACTGGTAGCAGTCGGATTCCTGCTCGATGACGTAGAGCACGTTCTTGGCCACATCCGGTGGCTCGATGTAGATACCGCCGGTTGTCTTCTCGAACTCGGAGGCCCGGCGGAGCAGCCACTCGGGCACGAAGCATGATCCGACCGCGGCCGCGCCGGTGATGAGGAAGGTGCGACGGGTGATTTTGTTCACGGCGCCTCCTCCACTGTGTTGGCCGCTATCGCTGCCGGGTATTCCTCCGCCGCGTGGAAGCGGCCGTCTTTGGTCAAATACCTGATGCCGCAGCGAACCATGCACCAGCCGGCCAGAAGCCCCCGTTGCTCAAGGGTCCTGCAGGCGGTGCGGGCCGCCGCGGGAAATGTTCCCTTGCCCGCCGGACGATAGAAGAGCATGGGACTCATGACGGCGCGGAAACCCGCTCCGTCCGTGATTCCTTGGAAGAGCGGGAGCCAGTCGTGGCCGGCGAGGCTCAACTCGACGCCGAGTTGCGTGTTGGATTCCTCGTCGCCGGCATTGGTTCCGGCCAGCAGCACCGGGACGACTTGGGGTAGGGATTCCGGATTGCGCGACATGAGCAAGGACGGTGCTCTGGGATGCGAGAACATGATGAGCGTGGTGCCGTTGGAGGGAACCGTGGCCTCAAAGGCAGAGATCAGCTTCTGTTGGAAGTTATTCATGCCTCCTCCTCGTTGTCCTCTGGTTGCTGACCCTCCTCGACCCAGTCGTCGAAGACCTGTTCGCAGTGCTCGTCGAGTTGCGGGTAGAACTCCGAGCCGATGCGGCTGAATTGGCGCAATTCCCCACGGCCCATGTATTCGGCGTTCATGTTGTTGTAGCCGAGGATCAGGCCGCCGGTCATGCCGTCGAGTTCGGTGCGTTCGAGGAAGACCACTATCTCCCGCAGGCTGAGCGGTTGCTTGGACCGTTTGCGCCAGAGCCGGAACTCGCCCTCATACTCGTCGGCCACACGGTAGAGGATGGTGCCCTTGGCCGTGCGCCGGGCCCGGACGCTGATGACGTCGAAGGTGGTCGACTCGAGGGCAATGCGGGCGATCTCGACTTCGTCAGCTCCGAAGTCCGGCAGGTATTCTCCGCCCATGAAGCGGGGGTGGATGCGTCCGGTGAATCGGCGGACGTTTTCCGCAAGGGCTTCTTGCAGGATTTCCTCGGGGATGGCTTCGAGCGTGCCGGCGGCCAGAGCCTTGCGGATCTCCTCACGGCGGAAGTCGCCCTTGATGTTTTTGAGGATCGCTTGGACGGGCGTTTCGTCCTCCCAGTAGGAAGGCGGGCGGTAGGTGTAGTCGATGCCGGGGTAACGTTTCATGCGGCCTCCCTTCGGAACGCTTGGGGCAGGGAGCCTTGAGCTTGCAGCAGGGCGTTCCGGCGCGTGCGGGCGTGATGGATGTCCTTGGTCCCGAGCGGCACACGCAATCGTTGCTTGGTGTAGTCGGGACGGTGCACGGTGGCGTGGAGCCACCAGCTGCCGTGGTTCCACCAGAGGTGGTGGTTCGGGTTGCGGCCGCGCGTGCGCAGGGACAGCACGCAGTCGTGTGGGATCGCCGGCGGGGCGGCGGATGATTTTGTATTCATTGGGCGTTTGGATTCAAACGCACCAGGCAGAGATTTTGTTCCGGCCGATCCGATCGGCCAGCACATCGACACGGAGGAGACTCGCTCCTCCGCATCAGCCACCGTGGGATCTCTTCCCCGGTTGGCAGCCCCGCTCATCGCGGGACATTCCTGATGCTGGAGACACATTAGCAGAGGACCGGCCGGGAGCCGAGCACCTTGTGTGTCATAGCACCGGCCCAATGTTCACGGGCTTTGCCCGGGGATGGGTTCACGCCAGCGTCGGGAAGATCGGGCATGGCTTGGGCTCGACGGTGTGGGAGTCGGGCCGCGATGGCGGTCGTGCCGCGCATGATGAAGTCACGCTGGCGGCGGGCCTGCTCGCGGTCTTTGGTGCCGAGGGAAACGCGGACGCGCTCCTTCGTGTGGTCGGGGTGGTGGACGGTGAAGTGGCACCACCAAGTGCCGTTGTTGTTCCAGATGTTGTGGTTGGGGTTCGGACTATGTGTGTTCACGCCCCCACTTCAACAGAGGGGGTGGGACATC
>JBMOJP010000175.1:0-2301 GCA_049315725.1 Chthoniobacterales bacterium
TCTTCAACGTGCTCATCCCGACCGAGCGCGTGCAGGAAATCAAACAGGGCAAGAAGAGTGAGACAACCCGGAAGTTCTTTCCTGGTTACATCATCGCCAACATGCACCTCCTCATTGAGGACGGCGGCCTGGTCGATCGCACCTGGTATTTCATCAAAGACACCCCGGGCGTGATCGGCTTCGCCGGAACCAAGGATCGCCCGACCCCGATGCGTCCGCGCGAGGTGGAAAGCATGCTGGCCCAGATTCAGGAGCGCGTGGATACGGTCAAACCCAAGGTTTCCTTCCAAGTCGGCGAGAAGGTCAAGGTGGCCGATGGCCCGTTCCAGAACCAGACTGGTGTCGTCGAGGAGGTTGATCCCGACCGCGGCAAGCTCCGGGTCTCCGTCACTATCTTCGGCCGCGAAACCCCGGTGGAATTGGAATACTGGCAGGTCGACCGCGAGGAATAAGAAAGATCATTATGGCAAAAGAAATTATCGGAACCATCAAGCTGCAGATTCCCGCGGGGCAGGCCAACCCGGCGCCCCCGGTCGGTCCGGCCCTCGGTCAAAAGGGTGTCAACATCATGGCGTTCTGCAAGGAGTTCAACGCGGCGACGCAGAAACAGGCCGGAGACATCCTCCCGGTCGTCATCACCGTCTACAAGGACAAGTCCTTCACCTTCATCACCAAGTCGCCTCCCGCGTCCATCCTGATCAAAAAGGCCGCTGGCATCGCTGCGGGATCGAAGGAGCCGAACAAAACCAAGGTCGGCAAGCTCAACCGCAAGCAACTGCTTGAGATTGCCCGGGTCAAGATGAAGGACCTGAATGCCCGGGACGATGAAGCGGCGATGAAAATCATTGCCGGCACGGCGCGCCAGATGGGCGTGGAAATCGAAGCATAGAATTTTTCAACCCGCGCTCCGCCCTGGCGGGGTGCCCAACCGCAGGAGTCCGCCGCGGCGGACGTTCGCACTGCAAAACAACATGGCAAACAAAAGAAGTAAGAGATACGAGGTCGCCCGCAAGACGGTCGATTCCTCCCGCCGATACCCGCTGGTCGAAGCAGTCAAAGTGCTCAAGGGCATGCCGGCGGCCAAATACGACATGACCGTGACCCTCTCGATGCATCTGGGGGTCGACCCGAAGCAGTCCGACCAGATGGTCCGCGGCACCTGCCCGCTCCCGCACGGCAGCGGCAAGTCCGTTCGCGTCCTCGTCTTCGCCACCGGCGCGGCGGCCGACGCGGCCAAAGCTGCGGGTGCCGAGTTTGTGGGCTACGAGGACATGATCAAAAAATGCCTCGAAGGATTCTCCGCTTTCGACGTCGCGGTGGCCACCCCAGCCGCCATGGCTGAGGTGCGGAAACTGGGCAAGGTCCTTGGACCGCGCGGCCTCATGCCGAACCCGAAGACCGGCACGGTGACCGATGACACGGCCAAGGCCGTGGCCGAAGTCAAGGCGGGACGGGTTGAGTTCAAACTCGACAAGAACGGCAACATTGCGGTCCCCGTCGGAAAGTTTTCCTTCAGCGAGGACGCTCTTGTGGCCAACGCCCACGTCGTCCTCGATGCGGTGGCCAAGTCGCGTCCGCCGACGGCCAAGGGCGTCTTCATTCAAAGCGTGACCCTCGCCGCCACCGTGACCCCGGGCATCCCGCTCGACCTCTCGAACCTCAGTAAGAATTAATCGCCATGCGTCCCGAAAAAGCCAATATCGTCAAGGACCTCAAGGACCAACTGAACGCTTCGCCGTTCCTCCTCGTGGCCGATTACACCGGACTCAAGGTCGATCAATTCTCCGAGTTGCGCACCCGCCTCGTCGCGGTCGGGGCCGAGTGTCACGTGGTCAAAAACACCATGCTGAAGCTTGCCGCCTCCGAGTTGGGGCTGCCGGATTTTTCCGGTTCGCTCGCCGGCCAGACGGCCATCATCACGGGTGAACAGGACATTTGCGCCACCGCGAAAGTGGTCAAGGTTTTCACGGCCGAGTTCAAGAAGCTGGCAGTCAAAGCCGGCATCCTGGACAACGCCCTGCTCAATCCCGAACAGGTCCAGGCCATGGCCGATCTGCCGCCGCTGCCTGTCCTGCAGGCGCAGCTCCTCGGTTTGCTCAATTCTCCGGCCAGCAAGCTGGTGCGCACTCTCGCCGAGCCCGGCGCGAGCCTCGCCCGCGCGCTCAAGGCCAAGGTCGACGCCGCGGGAGGGGTGGCCTAACAATTTCCCCCGCGTCCGCTCAGCGGCCGCGGGGAAAAACCAAACATCAACGGTTCCTTGTCGGTCGGACGGCCGTCCGCCTCAAATTCGCCGGAGCCCCG
>JBMOJP010000176.1:0-2288 GCA_049315725.1 Chthoniobacterales bacterium
GCGCTACCAGCAGAACCTGAAGGACCGCACGATCAGCATTGTGGTCCTGATGACGGCCTCCTGGCCGCGGATCGCGAAGCAGGCGGACCAGATCGCGAACGCGATCGAGGCAAGCAGACCCGGCAGCTACGTTGAAGTTGCGGTTTGAAAGTCCGCCGAGGTCGCAGTTTTAAGTCTTAACCGGAACCATGCATTTGAACCACGGATTACACCGATTTCACGGATGGTTTCAGAGGAATGACGATCAATGACTGGCTTTAAGATCCACTCACCAAATTGTGAGATCTCTGCCCCCAAACTCGCTGTCTCACAACACTCTGTGATCAGTGCCATCCGTGCTATTCGTGGTTAAATTCTTCTGCATGGATCCGGCTTAAGCGGGCTGGGCGGGGGCGAAGGTTCAAGAGCACGGTCAGCGGCGGGCGTAAGAGCTTCTGGCCGCCGGATTCACGGTGATGTGAGAGGAGTTGAGGTTGGAGCCATGCAGCGACTGGCGCAAGGGGCTCTTGGCGGAAGTGGTGCAGGCGGAGACAACGATGAAGCTCGACGGGATCCGGGAGCGGCTCGGGATGGGAGATCGTTCCCACTGCTGTCGCTTGATCCGCCGGATGCGCGAAGAGCTTCCCCGGAACAAAAGCTGGCAGGAAGTGCGGGAGCGGATGTTGGAAATATCAAGAAACCGTGATCGACCCCATACCCTCTCCTCCAAGGAAGAGCGCCGCTAGAAGAGGAGAGGAAGCGACTGCTTTTAATTTGGCTTGCGCAGAGCGTTAATATTGCCTCCATGCGCACCAAATCCACATTGCGCCGCTACTGGCACTGGATCTTGCTCGGATTGCTCGTCTGGGCCGGGCTGGCCTATTTGCTCGCGCCGTTGGTCTGGCATCAGATCGAACGCGGGGAGGACGCGCTCTTGACCGGGCCGCGTCTGACTGAAACCCCGGACGGCCATCCGGGTGATCCGGTGAATATAGCGCTGCTCGGAGTGGAGGAACAGGTGGCGCGCGCCATGACCGCGGCGGGTTGGTCTCCGGCGGATCCGATTACCTTTAGCACGAGCGTGCGCATTGTGGTGGACGCGGTCGTGCAGCGTCCGGACGGCCGGGCGCCGGTAAGCAATTTGTATTTGTTTGGACGCAAGGAGGACCTCGCCTTCGAGTTGCCGGTGGGGAACAGCCCGCGCCGGCGCCATCACGTGCGTTTCTGGAAATGGGACCGTTTGCACCAAGGCAAAGTGGTCTGGTTCGGTTCGGCTTCCTTCGACGAGCGGGTCGGTCTAAGCTATACGACCGGCGAGGTCACGCATCACATCGGTCCGGATATCGATGCCGAGCGAGGTCTGATCATGCGCGGGTTGGAGCAAGCGGGATGGGCGGCGCGGGAATATTTCATCGCTGACTTCCATCCGCACCTCGAAGGGCACAACGGCGGCGGCGATTTGTGGCGCACCGACGGTCGGCTCGGCGTGGTGGATCTGCGCGCGCTGGCACCGTGAGGGAACTCGTCGTTCCAACCGCGCACGTGCCGACCGCTCCGGTGATGACGATGGAGGACGTGCGGACGTCATCTCGCTTGGGCTTCGCACTGATCTTCGCGAAGGAGATCACCGAGCCGACCATCGCCGAACCAAGGGCAGCAGTCGTGCCGGTCGAAGACGAGCAGGCATCGGCTCCAACTTCAACACCGGAGCCAGTGGCGACCGAGGAGGAACTGGCGTTGGCGTGGCTGCGAGAAAACCCGAACTTCCAGCCGCAAACCGTCAAGCTCCTGCAGCCCCGGATGAGTGCGCACTGGGAGATTCGAGACCAACATCTTTATCTGCTGGGTGTTAGTAATCCGTGGGAGGTTGTAGGTTCAGTATCGATTTTTGCAGATTGGGTTACTCAAACACGGCAGATTCCATATTGCAAAGATGACTCTCAAGAAGACGACTGCGTTTTCTGGCCTGCCCCACCGACCTACCAAAAAACGGCCGTTGTAAAGGTCCGGAAGGGCGTAGTTGTGAATGCAAAGGTCCGGAACGGCGTAAGGACACTGACCCCATACGCGTATTCTCCTGCGCCACGGCGCCGACGTGAATGCCAAGGACCGGTGGGGGAGCACCCCGTGGGAGGTGTTCCGAGGCGGCATCGGCTTCCAGCCGATGATCGGAGGGGTTCATCGCAGGATGCCGATGCCACTCTTCCGGCTACAGAAAATCTGAAACGGCTCTAAGCCGGAACGATGCAGTTGAAAAAAAGCCACCGATCAGGAACTGATTGGTGGTCAGATGAAAAACACACAATCGT
>JBMOJP010000082.1:0-10201 GCA_049315725.1 Chthoniobacterales bacterium
TGATGACTTGCTCCGACGCGTGGAACCGGAGATCAAGGCCCTGCTGGCGAAGTTGCGGGCCTCCTCCTGACACACCGCACCCCCGGGAGGCAAGATGCCGTTTGACACGGTCGCGACTGGGCGGAAAATGCCCGCCTTCATGGAAACCATCATCATCGGCCACCGCAATCCCGACATGGACTCGATTTGCTCGGCTCTGGCCTACGCCGCGCTCAAGCAGAGGCTCGGCATGCCCAACGTCCGCGCGGCCCGCGCCGGTGCGCTGAACGACCGCATCAGCTATACCCTCGAACGCTTCGGCGTGCCCCAGCCCGACTTTTTCCCCGACGCCACGCCGAGAGTGCGCGATGTGATGATCAGCGACTTTGCCAGCGTGCATCCCGACCGGCCGGTGGCCGAGGCCCTGGCACTCATGGCCGCCCGCGGGCTGCGGGCGCTTCCGGTGGTGGACACCGAGGGTTTTTTCCACGGCGTCATCAGCGAAAACAAACTGCTCAGCCTTGTTCTGCCCTCCCGCGACCAGGCCCCCCGGACCCGGGCGGTTCGCGCCACGCTGGCCCACATCGCGGAAACCTTCAATGGCCAGCCGTTGAACGGCCCTCTCTCGGAAGAGGAATCCGACTACGCCCTGGTCGTCGCGGCCATGCGGGTGGAAACTTTCGCCGGACGCGTGGCCAAACTCGACCCGGCCCAAACGGTGATCTTTGTCGGCGACCGTGAAAACGTGCAGCTGGAGGCTATCCGGCTCGGCATCAAGGCGCTGGTCGTAACGGGAAACGCCGCCGTGTCCCGCGCGGTCACGCTGGAGGCCAAGGAGCGCGGCACCAGCATCATTGGTTCGCCCTACGATACGGCGACCAGCGTGGTTTTCGCCCGCGGGGCGGTCATTGCCCGTCATTTGCTCGAACCGGTCGCCGAGTGCATGGACGCCGACATGACAACCCTGCTGGCCCGCCGCACGGTGTCGCTTTCCAACAAGTTCATTTTTCCGGTGCTGGACGAGAATGGACGCCTTGAGGGCATCCTGTCGAAGAGCGACTTTCTCAAGGCACCAGCCCGACAACTCATCCTCGTCGACCACAACGAGCTTTCCCAAGCGGTGCCCGGGGCAGCCAGCCTGCCGATCATCGAAATCCTCGACCACCATCGGCTGGGCAACACGCCCACGGAAACACCGATCATGTTCATCAACCGGCCGGTCGGATCAACCTGCACCCTGGTGGCCGATCTCTACCAACAGCACGGACTCCAGCCCGAACCCGCCATGGCCGGCGTGCTCATGGCTGGAATCATCGCGGACACGCTCAACGGCACCTCACCCACCGCAACCGAGTTGGATCGTCGTCTTCTCCGCGAGTTGTCCGATCTGGCTGGCGTCCCTGCAGCGGAGTTGGCCACGGCCATCTTCTCCGTCGGCTCGCCTCTCCAGACTCTCTCTCCGCAGCAGGTCATCACCGCGGATGCCAAGGATTACGAAGAGAGCGGGATCCGCTTTAGTGTCGCCCAAATCGAGGAGGTGACCTTTTCCCATTTCGACCAACGCCGCGAGTCACTACTCAGCGCGCTGCGCCAGCGCGCGGCGGGCAACGCAATTTTTTTCGCCGCCCTGCTGGTCACGGACATCAACAAGCAAAATTCCTACCTTCTGGTCGAAGGCAACCCGGACTTCCTCCGCACCATCACCTACCCGCAACACTCGGACCACGTGTGGTTTCTCGAAGGCGTGGTCTCGCGGAAAAAGCAACTTCTGCCCTACCTTTCCGAGTGCTTGGCCGCGGTCCGGTAGACGAAAACCGTCCCCGGCCGCAGATTTTCGGGGAAAATTCAGAGGACAAATCATACGCAAAGCGTTGATTACCAGACAATAAATTAACTATTTGACGGCCCGAAGCGCTGACCCCTACGATTTCAATGTATCCGGCGATACCGAGAAAGGATGTGAGTTAATAATGCCCGAAGTCATTGTCAGAAAAGGAGAATCCATCGACCGCGCCATCAAGCGCCTGAAATCCAAATTGGATTCCGAGGGGATCATGGACGAAGTGCGCCGTCTGCGCGCGTTCGAGACCCCGACACAGAAGACGCGCCGCAAAGCGAAAGCCAACGCCAAGCGCGCCAAGATGAAGATTCGCTACAACCTCTCCTAAGCAGCTTCAATTGAATCACCATCCGCGCATCTTCGTCGCCGGCTGCGGCTATACCGGCGAAAGATGCGCGGATTTTTTTTCTGCAGCCGGCTCTCCTGTGACCGGCCTCGATTCTTCCGCCGCCTCGGCCGAGCGACTGGCTGCCAAACCTTATCCCGTCATGACGGGCGATGCGTCGGATGCTTCCGCGTTGCAAGCCCTCCTGCATGGAGAAAAACGCCCGCAGGTCTTGATCCACTGCCTGAGCGGGCCCGGGGGACGCGATGCCGCCGCCTACCGCATCACCTACCTCGCAACACTTCGACACTTGCTCGAGATCCTTCAGCCCGAGTTCTGCGTCTTCACCAGCAGCACGTCGGTCTATGACCAGAATGACGGCACCTGGGTCACCGAGGATTGTGCCACGGGCGGAACACCGATCGGCGATGTCCTGATGGAGGCGGAAAATCTCGCCCGGGCGGTCGGTGGCGCAGCGGTCCGGCTCGGCGGAATCTACGGGCCCGGGCGCTCGCGCTTTATCCAGGCAGCACGGTCCGGCGAGCCTGCGGCGAGCGGGCCGCCGGACGGCTTCATCAACTTCATCCACCGCGACGATGCGGCCCGGGCTCTCGTTCACGTCGCCCGGCAAACCTTGGCCGGAGCCTTCAACGCGGTGGACAGCCTACCGGCGCCGCGCTCATCCCTGCGGGAGGCGCTGCGGACCGGAACAAACACCCTGACTACGCCCGCCGGTGCCATGACCGGAAAACAGGTCAGCAATGCGAAGCTGCGCGCCAGCGGATGGACCCCGCGCTACCCATCCATTCTGGACGCCGTGCGGGATTCCGCCGTGTAGCGGCTTTGGTGACGGCCGCTTGTCTCTTCCCCGCAAAGCATACCTTTCAAAGCTCCGGGCTTACACCAATGTCCCCTTGCCATCAGACTTTTGGGCTGGGGTGGTAGGGACGGTCGCCGCGGCGACCGGGCCCTACCGGGATCAAAATATGGATGAAGTCCAAAAGCTGCGGGACGTTCTGACCCCAATTGCCCCGGGTGGGGTGCCAAGCTGCGGCCGTGAGGACGAGGAGACGAATTCCTGCGCCACCCTCGACCCCCAACGCTCAACGCTCCAAAAACTTTCCCGGATTGAGCAGGTCGTTAGGGTCGAGGGCGGTCTTGATCCGGCGGTGGAGTTCGTGGCTACCAGCGTCGACAGCTTGGGGCCACCAGCGTTTTTTCGCCAGGCCGATGCCGTGTTCGCCGGTGATGACACCGCCCATCGCAAGGACTCCCGAGAAAAGTTTATCCAAGGCCCGCTCCATGCGGGCCGTCGTGGCGGGGTCGTCGGGGTTTTCGACCATGATGTTGACGTGGATATTGCCATCCCCGGCGTGGCCGAAGCAGGCGACGGGCACGCCGTAATCGCGTCCGAGCTCGGCGCCGAACTCGACCAACTCGACGAGTTTGCCGCGGGGGACGGCGATGTCTTCGTTGAGCTTTTTCAATCCGGTGGCCTTGAGCGATTCCGAGAACTTGCGGCGAAGGGCCCAGAGGGCTTCGCAGCCTTCCTCGGTCCCCGCACTTTCGACGGGACCCGCTCCCGCGGTGGTGAGTAGTCCGTGGAGGGCGCAGGCCTCATCTTTCACCGCGGAGATTTGTCCGTCGATCTCGACCAACAAATGGGCCTCACCGGGCGGGATGAAGGTCTCGCCGCCGGCGTGGCGGCGGGCGGCCTCGAGGGTGAAGCGGTCGGCGATCTCGAGGGCGGACGGAAGATGCCCGTGCGCAAAGACGGCCCGCACGGCGGCGGCTGCGCAGGCCATGTCAGGGAAGCCGGCGGAGAGGACGGCGCGGGCAGGCGGCGCGGGCAGCAGCCGCAAGATGGCTTCGGTGACAATGCCGAGCAGGCCTTCCGAGCCGGTGAAGAGCCCGACAAGGTCGAAACCAGATTTGTTTTTGTGCGTGCGGCCGCCGACGCGGGCGATAGTGCCGTCGGCGAGAACGACCTCAAGGCCAAGGACGTAGTTGCGGGTCACGCCGTATTTGAGGCAGCGCGGGCCGCCGGCGTTGGTGGCGATGTTTCCTCCGAGGCTGCAATCCTTGAGGCTGGCCGGATCGGGCGGATAAAAAAGTCCCTGTGCGCGCGCGGCAGACTGAAGGTATCCGGTGATCACGCCCGGTTCGACCACGGCAACAAAATCGGTCGGACTGATTTCCTTGATGCGGTTCATGCGCTCCATGGCGAGCGCGATGCCGCCACGCACCGGGACGCAGCCGCCGACGTAGCCATGGCCGGCTCCGCGGGTGGTGACCGGAATTTTTTCCCGCGCGGCGATTTTCATCACCGCCGAAACGGCGGCGGTCGAGCGGCCAAAGACCACCGCTTCCGGAATCGAGCGAGCGAACCACTTGTCGCCGGCGGCGGCTTCGCGGGCGGGAATATCGACCCGCACGGAATCAATCCCGGCGGCCTGCCGCAACTCGTCGATCAGGCGTGGCTCCATCCGCGTTACATCCCCATGATCTCGTAGCCACCGTCCACGTAGAGCACCTGCCCGGTGATCGAGGCCGCACCGTCGCTGGCGAGGAAGACACCCGCCGCACCGAGTTCGGACGTATCACAACTCCGCTTGAGCGGGGCGTGCTCCTCGTAGTGCTTCATCATGGCGGAAAATCCCGCGATCCCGCGGGCGGCGAGAGTCTGGACGGGACCGGCACTGATGCAGTTGACGCGGATTTTTTTCGGACCGAGATCGTAGGCAAGGTAGCGGGTGGAGGATTCGAGGGCGGCCTTGGCCACGCCCATAACATTGTAATGGGGGACCACCTTGACGCTGCCGAGGTAGCTCATGGCCACGATGCTGCCGCCGTCGGTCATGAAGGGTTCGGACGCGCGCGAGAGCGCGACGAGAGAGTAGGCACTGATGTCCATCGCCGTGGAGAAAGCCCCGCGCGAGGTGTTGACGAAATCGCCCTCGAGGGCCTCCTTCGGCGCGAACGCGACCGAGTGGAGCAGGAGGTCGAGGCGATCGGTGTGGCCGCGGACTTGGTCGAAGAAGCTGGCGATTTCCTCGTCCTTCGAGACATCGCAGGGGTAAACAGGCACGTTGGGGCCGAACTCGGACACCAATTCCTCGACGTTCTCCTTCACCCGCTCGCCCTGGTAGTTGAAGATCAGGGTTGCTCCGGCCTCTTTCCACGCCTTGGCGATGGCCCATGCGATGCTGCGTTTGTTGGCGACCCCGAAGACCACTCCGACTTTTCCCGACAGAATTCCTTGGCTCATAGGGAGCGATCATCGCCAATCGTCCGCCCCAAGGTCAAATCCGGACCGGCTTTGCATCGGACCAGCAAGAAGGTAAAGATTGTTTCTCATGTCCGCCTGCTGCCATTCTTCCACGCCCGACGACGCGGCCGCGCAAGCCTCCCTCAAACGCGAAGCCCGCGGCTGGCTGCGGGTCGGGTTGGCTGGGTTGCTCGCGGCGCAGGCCATGATTTTCAGCTTGGCGGTGAATTTGTCCCCGGTCAGCGGGTCAACCCGTTGGGCCATTCATGGAGCGCTCGCTGCTTCGGCCGTCGGTGTCTTTCTCCTCGCCGGCCTCCCCGTCCTGCGCGAGTCATGGAACGCGGCGCGGCGCGGGCGCATTGTTTTCGAGCAACTTTTTCTGGCCGGGATGCTCGGCGCCTTCGCCGCCTCGGTCCACAGCTCATTGACCGGCGAAGGCCACGTTTATTACGAAGTGGTGGCCGTGCTGGTCGCCATCTACACGTTCGGCACGATCCTGGCCCAGCGACGACGCGATGCCCTGCGCGAATCCATGGGCCGCCTCGGCGCAGCTTTTGATTTCTGTGAGCGCGTCACCTGCTGCGGCCAGCGCGAGCGGGTCAACATTGAGGAAATCGAGCCGGGCGACGATGTGCTCGTCGGGCCAGGTGAAGGCATCCCGGTGGACGGCCGTGTCGCCGACGGGGTGGCCCTGGTCTCCGAAGCCGCGCTGACCGGCGAGCCCTACCCGGTGGTCAAACGTGAAGGCGATAGCGTCTCCGCCGGCAGCCGGGTGGAAGACAGCTCGCTGCGAATTTGCGCCACCTCCGCGGGTCGCTCCCGGCGGCTCGATGCTCTGCTTCGCTCAGTCGAGGAAGCGCGGCTTCATCCCGGACGCATCCAGCGCGAGGCTGACCGCCTGGTCGCGTGGTTTCTGCCCGCTGTCATGCTCGTCGCCGCCCTTACGACCGCGGCATGGACGCTGCACAGCGGTTGGATTATCGGGGTGTTCAACGGCCTCGCCGTCCTTCTCGTGGCCTGCCCGTGCTCGATGGGCCTGGCCACGCCGGTGGCGATTTGGTCGGCCCTGGCCGCCCTGGCCAAACGGGGGCTGTTCGCCCACCACGGCGACGCCATCGAGCAATTGGCCACGGTGGACACCGCCGTCTTCGACAAGACCGGCACGCTGAGCGAAAGCGAGGCGCGCCTGGTGGATTTTGTCACTCTGCCCGGAACAAACCGTCCGGCGCTGCGGCAGGAAATCGCGGCGGTGCAGGCGGGCAGCGGCCACCCCATCGCCCGCGCCTTCCGCGCCGCGCCGGGCCATGCGGGTGTGCTTCTGGCTCGGGAAGTGCGAGTCCTCGCCGGGGCTGGGGTCGAGGGCCGGCTGCCCGACGGCCTGCTCCTGCAAATCGGCAACGACGGACTGCTCGCCCCGGGCGACCATCCGGAGACCTTGCGGGAATTGCTGGCGGCGGAAACGGCCGGCGGCCATGAAATCTTCATCCGCCGCGACGGACTGCTCTGCGGCCTGGCTCTCGTGCGCGAGTCGCTGCGCGATTCGGCCAGCGAGGCTCTGGCCGGACTGCAACGATTGGGCATCCGCAGCATCGTCATGACCGGAGACCGGGCAGAGAACGCCGCGCGCTTCAATTTCGGTGAATGCCTCGCCGGACTGGCCCCGGAGGCCAAGATGTCCGCCGTGGAAGCCCTTCGACGCGACGGGCATCGTGTCGTCTTTATTGGGGACGGTATCAATGACGCTCCAGCCATGGCCGCCGCGACAACGAGCATCGCGCTGGCCACCGGCAGCGAACTTCCCCGCGAGACCGCCGCGCTGGAACTCAACGGCCAGGACCTCCGCGTCATTCCGCAGGCCCTGGCCATTTGCCGCGCGACGACCCGCGCCATCCGGCGCAACCTTGCCTTTGCCGCCTGCTACAACGTGGTCGGTATCGCCCTCGCCGCCGCCGGCCTGCTCCATCCCATCGCCGCCGCGCTCATCATGCTGGCCTCAAGCATGACCGTGACCTGGCGCGTGCTGCGCGAAACTTCGCCGGAGGCCTTGGAAAAGTCTGCCCCCACCGCCGGGCCCCACCGAGGCGCGGAGAAGTTAGAAGGCAGAACGATGAAAGAAGCCGTCTTCACCCACGAGCGCGCCACTGCGCCCCTCTAACTTTGTCACTCGGCCCCGCCAGTTACTGCAACTTCTTCAACTGGGTCGCCGTGAAAGGCGTCATGAGAAACGCGGGGTCCGCCATGTCCGGCACCATGAAAAGCGTGTCATCGGCCACGGTGAAGACACACCGTGGTTGCGGTGCGGGCGGCACGCGCTCGCGCTTGAAGTCGCGGCTCAGCGGGTCCTTGCGCGCGACCGCGGTGCAAAGCAACCGGGCCATTCCATACTCCACCTTGTAAGTGCCCTTCATCCGCAGGCCCTTCTCGCCATCCGGCGCCTGCCAAGTGGCTTGCCACGTGCCATCGGGCCGCAATTCGTAGAGCACCTCCGGCGCGGTGGAGTCGCGGTAGGAACCGGACACCTGCGCGGTCTTCGACGCTGCCGTGTCGAGGTCGGGCATGGCGGGATCCATCAAGTCCGTGGCTTCCCCGGGTGCCGCCGTGATTTCCGGTGTTGCCAAAATCGAAGGCCGTGGAGTCGGCGCATCCGCCGATGACTCGGGCGGGGCCTTGGCCACCTCAATCTCGGCGGTTTCCGTGCCCGGGGCAGCCTGGGGAGACTCGGGCGCGCTCTCGACCCTCTTTGGGCAACCTCCGATCAACAAAAGGGCCGCGCTCAGCACCAGGGTCGAAAGCATTCGCATCATGGACTGTTCATAGCCGCGACTCCACTGCGACGGCCAGCGCAATCGTCCCCGCCCGCTCCGCCAACCCGGACGACGGGCCCCTCTCCGCCCTGCATAACCCTGACCCCGACCAGCGGGTCGAAGCCCTGCGCAGCCTGCTGACTTCGGCCGCCCCACGTCTTCCCGCCGCCTTGCTCCCGCTTCCCCGCGACGAGGAGAACTTCAGCGGCGCGAAACTAAAAACCCCGGTTCGGGAAGAATCCGAACCGGGGTTTTTGTGGGGACTTCGGGGGGAAAGTTACGACTGGCGGGCGCGGCGGCGGGCCACGTAGCCGGCGAGGCCGAGGGCACTCATGGCCAGCAAAGCGTAGGTCGAGGGCTCGGGCACCGTGGTGAAGGTGGCCACGTAGTTGTTGCCGCCGTTGTTGTCGAAAACCGTGGTGTTCGGTGTCGTCCCGTTCATCGCGCCGTAAAACTCGAAGGTGTAGTTCTTCAGGCCGGAGGTGAAGGAAACAGCCGGCGCGGCCAAAATGGAGGTGGTGTTTGCGGAGAAGCCCCACTTTTGATCGCCGTTGACGCCGATGTTATTGATGAAGTCAATATTGATCGTGTTGAACGATAGATTAGTCGGGCGATTACCCGTCTCGTAAACGGCCCAGTTGAAGGTGCCGCCGGTCACGTCGCTGTTGCCGCCGTTGGTGTTCTTGAACGTCTTGACGTCGTAGTAGTTGATTTGCAGTGTCTGGCTCGCGTTGGTGAACGGCGTGCCGCTGAAGACGGCGTTCTGGATGTTGCCGACCGCATTGGTCCAGACGGTGTAGTTGTTGGTCACACCACCGACATTGATGCCGATGTAGCTGCGATCCGCATCGAACAATCCCCACGCCGCGAGGGCGGGGGAGCTGGTGAACGCGAGAGCCACGAGGACCAGCGCGGGGCGAACGATTTTCTTCATCGGTTCAGGGGAGGGTGGTGAAAATAGCCCCGTCGGGGCTTAAGAGCGAAGGTTCCTCCAATCTCGCCGGGACGTCAACAGATTTTCCCCAAGCGGTCGAAGCCCCTTCATGGGCGGTTTTTCTCCACCTCCACCCGCATCTGACGGTAGAGCCCGGCGAAGCGGCCGCTGTTGCGGATGCCATCGTCGGCCAGGGCCAGGGCCACCTGCTTTTGGCCGGTGTTGAGGTAGGAGAGAATGAGTGCCTGATCAATGGCCACAAGGTCCTCGGCGCTCATCTTGGGGCGGCCGGCGAGCAGGAAGGGAATGGCGGCGGCCCATTCGCCGCGGAGCTGGTGCAGCCGCCCGACATAGCGCTCGGTCAGGCCGCTCTCGGAAAATCCGTGGGCGAGAAGGAACTCCCCCTGCGCGATGGCCGCAGCCGCCTCGGCCAGATCCTCGGCCGTCAGCGTGCCACGAAGTTTCTGCCGGCAGGCCAGGGTGAAATAGGCGTATTCGAGATACCATGAGGTATAATCGGGCACCTGGCGGGCGGCCAGTTCGTAGAGCGGTAACGCCTCAGCCGCTTTGTTTTCGCGCAGGAGCACGCGGGCGACCATGCCGACCAGCGGACGCAAGCCGCCCGCATGCGGCGAGAAGGTCTGCCATTGCCGCGCGACCTCCAGAATGCCGTGCGACATTTTGTCCTCGGCCGCCCGCACCGCGGCCTCAAAGCGCTCGAAGGCGGCGGCGTTCGTCTTCTTCATGAACGGAATGCCGAAGAGAACCCGCAGGGTGTGGTTGACGCGGTAATCGTCGTAGAAATTCGTGCCGAGGCGCTGCGCGTAGGCGGTGCCATCCGGCAGGGCGGCCAGTTCCGCCGCACCCACCGCGAGCGGGGCGGGCAGTTCGGTCATGGTCTGCACCATGGCCCGCGCCGCCCGGGCCTGCCCGGCAAGCGAAAGATGCACATGGTCGTCAAGCAGGCCCCAGCCGCTGGCCCCCTCGGGGCTCTCGGTGCGGAAAATTTCCGCCACATCGCAGAGCGGCACACCGCGCTCGCGGGCGGCGG
>JBMOJP010000177.1:0-2285 GCA_049315725.1 Chthoniobacterales bacterium
GTCACGAGGAGCAATGTGTTACCGACCGTCTTCATGCGATAATGCCTAACGTCAGTCCTCATGCGCGGCGCGGGCAGCGACGTCGCATGCAGGACTTGGTTCGATGTTTGCTCCGCCGGGGCAATCCCGTTCTATCCATGCCAAACGTATGCGCTGGCAAACTGGTCCGTGCCAGCATCCCCACTGTCGGGTCCCTTTGCGACAAGCGCCTGAAACTCCCGCGGAACGAAAGCGGCCGCAGTGGATGGTGTCACGCCGAGAAGCATCACTGCCCGGCGCCCGGTGGTCGGATCAAGAGCCGCGAGGCCGGCCGGGCCTTCCAACGTGGCGTCCTGATCCCCGAGCGGATAGCACTCACCCGCAAAAACGTCGGCAGTCTTGTGGAACAGTTTGACATAGTGTCGTAACTTCTCCCTGGCCGCGATCGTCAGGGGGGTGAGTCGGTCACTGACGCTGAAGTTGCCACCGAAGTGGCTTAGATACGCGCATGCCGGCAGGGGCTCGCGCCAGTTCACCGGACGATTCGGCTCAAGATACGCGTGCGCCATGGAAGTGCTCAGGCGGTTGCACGGCAGCCAACGGCAAGCGCCGTGGAGATGGTAGCGGATCACCGCCTCGCTCTGGCTGTGGTCGCTGATCCAGTCGGTATGACTGCGGCGAATGGTCTCCAGGTCTATCCGCCGGCCGCCCGAGGAGCAGTTTTCGAGCGCCACGTCCGGGAACCGCTTGAGGAGCGCATCGGAGAGCCCATAGAGATTCTCGATGTAGCGGATCTCGCTCTCCCCGCGCCTACCCTCGGCATCGTGTTTCTCCCAGCATTGGGCGGGATCGCAATTCATATCGAGGCGGATCCACCGCGCATCCAGTGCCCGCACCTGTTCGCTGATGGTTTCAATGGCCCAATCGCGTGCCTGGCTATCGCCCAGCCGGAGCAGTTGACATCCACCTCCTTCCCAATCCGAAAAGAACAAAGAGGGGTGTTCTCTTGCCGCTTCGGAATCGCGGTGCGCACGTTCGATATCAAACCACAAACCCAACTTAATCCCGTGCCGGGAAGCCAGTTCCTTCAGCGGGGCAAATCCGCCGGGAAACTTGTCCGGTGCGATTCGCCACGTCCCGATGTGCGGGAGCAGGGAACTGAACTCGCCGTCCTGGCCGCCGCCGTTCCAGCCGCCATCCAAGACGAAGTACTCGATGCCGGCCGCGGCGGCCAGCGGGATTTCCTCGCTGGCGTTTCTCTCGTAGAACTGTCCCCGGTCGCCGTAGTAGTTGTCCCAGAAACTGACCGGCCGCATCGGCTTCCCGCCAAGCAGGGGCTGCACCCGGTCGCGCAGATGCCGGCGCAACGCGCGCTGTCCGTCGCCGGCGCTGCCCCCATAGCGTCCCAGCAGGATCGTGGGTTGCCGGAAGGACTCTCCCGGCCGCAGGCTCAAGTTCAGGTTCATCATCCCGCCGGCAATCGTCACCCGTTCGGCCTGCCTGTTCATCCGCAGATGCCAGTCGCCGGACCAGCCGATGCCGATGAATAACCCGCCCTTCCGGTCGGCATCCTCTGCCACGAAAAAGGGAAGGTCGTAGTTCGAGGACCTGCCGCCAGCCGAACTCGCCCGGAATCCCCCCGGCAGTCCTTCCGTGACCACCGTCTGACTCCACTGGCGCCAGGACGCGGGCGGGAAGTTCGCGTCATCCAACCCGCCGCGGCTGCCGTGGAGAACCGGGGCATACCGCCCGCAGCAGAGAAAGGACAGGTTCAGGGGGAAGAACCCCGTGACGCAGGGCGAGGGAACCGCCCCACGATTCTCGATTCGCCAGGACCATTCCACGGCATCGGGCGCTTCGGTCTTCGTCCCGACAGCACACAGACCAAAGGGATAAGCATAGGTCACACCCTTGCCGGATGCTTCTGTTGCTAAGGGATCGACAGACTTCCCTTCGACGTATAGAGATACGGGAATGCGGCTAGTCAGATCGCTCCACGACTGCTCGGTTGCACAATTCATATCGGTCTCCACAATGACTCCATCGAACGTATAGTATACGACAGTTCGTTGGTTAAGCAACAGTTTTTCTGTAAAAGTGGAATTGGGTGATGTGGTTGGTTGTTATGGTTGAGGATTATTTGAGCAGTTCTGGGCTGAGGTAAGCTGTGGAAGTTTCCCAAGCCTCGGAGATTTCCATGAGGATGGCTGAGACCAGGCGCAGGCAACTTTCGGGGTTGGGAAAGATGGCCGCGACGCGGGTGCGGCGGCGGATCTGTTTGTTGAGAGCCTCGCAGAGGTTGGAGG
>JBMOJP010000012.1:0-38105 GCA_049315725.1 Chthoniobacterales bacterium
GGGCGGTGCGGACAAAATCCTGGTTGAGCACTTCGAGCAGGCTGGTGCGCATGAGGCGCGCGACCACGGCGGCGAAAGGCAGGGCGAGGGTGATGGCCGGAAGAATCACTTGCGCCGGCGAACCCCAGCCGCCGACCGGAAGCCAGTGTAGCCAAAGTCCGAAAACAAGAATGAGCAGCGGCCCGACGACGAACATCGGGATGGAAAGCCCAAGCAGCGCCCCGGCCATGGCCAGACGGTCGGCCGAGGTGTCGCGGCGCACCGCGGCGAAGGCCCCGAGCCAAACTCCACTCACGGTCGCGAGAACAAAGGCCAGACCACCCAGCGCGAAAGTGACCGGCAGCGTCTGCGCGAGTATTTCGTTCACGCTGCGATTGCGATATTTGGTCGAAAGCCGCAGATCGCCCCGCGCCACATCCGCGAGATACCCGGTGAATTGCGACCAAAGCGGGCCGTCCAGTTTGTATTTAGCCAGTAATTGCGCCTCGATGGCCGGCGGAATCTTGCGCTCACGGTCAAACGGCCCGCCCGGGGCCAGCCGGATGAGGAAGAAGGTCAGCGTGATGACGCAAAAGAGGACGAAGAGCAGCGCGGGGAGGCGGCGGACGATCAGCTTGAGCACGCAGGGAGGCTAGGAAAGGGCAGCGCGGGGGGGAAGGCGCAAAGAGCGCATGGTGCCGGCCATGGCGCGAGGGCGTCGGTTGACACCCGGCCCGGTAAAACGTAGTTTTACGCCATGATCAAGACCATCACCAAAGTCGGCAACTCGCACGGGATCATTTTTGACACCCCGCTGATGGACCTCGCGCACCTCAAGCCGGGGGATCAGGTGAATGTGGAGGTTCATTCGGGCGGGACGTTGACCATCACACCCGTGCAGGCCGTAGCCATCGAACCTGGTGTCGCGGCAGCCACGGCGCGGCGGCTGATCAAAAAGAACGCGGCACTCTTCCGGCGGTTGGCGTGAGCACGCCGTTCCTCCATCTCGAGCTCGAAGCGGTGAAGGCTATCCATGCGGAGGTCTTGGCGGCCCACGGTGGATTGGCCGGGATTCGTGACGAGGCGCTCCTTGAGTCCGCTGTTTCCGCGCCGCAAGCTTCGATGATGGGGCGACCGATGTTCACCGACCCCGTGGAGATCGCCGCCGCCTATTTGTTTTACCTTTGCCGCAACCACCCGTTTCTCGACGGCAACAAGCGCACCGCCTTGGCTGCCTGTTTGGTGTTCCTGAGCGAAAACGGGCTGCTGCCAAAGGAGAAACTCGATGCCGATGCGTGGGAAAGCCTGACCCTCGACGTTGCCGCCAGTCGATTGGATCGCGAGCAGACTGCGGTCCGCCTGCGCAAGCTCTTGGCCGCGGGCTGAACTGACCGGGGCTCCCCCGCCGGGTCAGGCCACCCGCATGTAGGGGAGTTTTTCCGCGGTGACGCGCACGTCGTCGAGGCCCTCGAGCAGATCGGCGATGGCGTCCCAGCGGCCGTTGACCAACGCTTCGCGGGCGTGGTCGGGCAGGACGGCGGGGAAACTTACGTCAGCCATGCTGACCTCGCCGCCGGCGATACCAAGGTTGATCTCGGTCTGCGGCGCTTCGTCGATCAGCGCGGCCAGCGCGCGGATGTCACGGCCGTCCATGACCAGACAGGGCATGCCGAGCGTGATGGAATTGCCGAAGAAAATCTCGGCGAAGCTTTCGGCGATGACCGCGCGGAAGCCATGGCGATAAAGCGCCTGCGGGGCGTGTTCGCGCGAGCTGCCGCAGCCGAAGTTGCGTCCGCCGAGCAAGATCGAGGCTCCGTCGTAGCGGGGATCGTTGAGCGGATGCGGCTTCTTTCCGCCTTGGGCGTCGAAGCGCTCATCGTAGAACGCGTATTCGCCGAGGCCGTCGAAGGTCACGCACTTCATGTAACGCGCCGGGATGATGCGGTCGGTGTCGACATCATCGCCGGGGACATAGACGCCGGTGCCGGCAAGTTGGGAGATTTTGGCCAGGGACATGGGAGAGTGACGGGTGAAGTGTGACGAGTGATTCTAAGCAGCGACTCAGGCGATGGTGAAGACTTCGCGGGCGTCGCTGATTTCGCCGGTGACGGCGGCGGCGGCGACCATGAGCGGGCTCATTAGGACGGTGCGGCCGGTCGGACTGCCCTGACGGCCTTTGAAATTGCGATTGCTGGAACTGGCGCAGAGTTGGTCGCCGATGAGTTTGTCCGGGTTCATGCCGAGGCACATCGAGCAACCGGCCCCACGCCATTCGAAACCGGCGTTGCGGAAGATCTCGGCCAGCCCCATCGATTCGGCCACGGCGGCCACCTGCTGGGAGCCGGGAACGACGATGCACTTGACGCTGGATTTGGTTTTCCGGCCTTTGAGGTAATGCGCGACTTCCTGCAAATCGCTGATCCGGGCGTTGGTGCAGGAACCGAGAAACGCGACATCCACCTTGGTGCCCTTGATGGGCTGGCCGGGGCGCAGTTTCATGTGCGCGTAGGCTTCC
This sequence comes from Chthoniobacterales bacterium, assembly GCA_049315725.1. GTDB lineage: Bacteria > Verrucomicrobiota > Verrucomicrobiia > Chthoniobacterales > JACTMZ01 > JACTMZ01. The sequence continues at coordinate 2,495 of JBMOJP010000012.1, forward strand.
TCCGCCGTGGAGCGGTCTTTCGCGGGGAGTTCGCCGGGAGTGGGCACGTTTTCGTCAATGAAGATGGCTTGCCCGGGATTGATGCCCCAGGTGACGGTCGGGCCGATGTCGGAAGCTTTGTAACTGACGACGTCGTCGTAGGCGGCGTCTGGGTCGCTGGCGAAAAATTTCCATCGCGCCACGGCCGCCTCGTAGTCCGCTTGGGCCGGGGCATAAGGCCGGCCGCGCAGGTAGTCGTAGGTCGTCTGGTCGGGATTGACGTAGCCGACGCGCGCCCCGCCCTCGATGGACATGTTGCAGACGGTCATGCGCTCTTCCTGGGTGAAGCTGTCGAAGGTCGAGCCGCCGTATTCGTAGGCGTAGCCGAGGCCGCCGTTGACTCCGAGTTTGCGAATGATGTGCAGGATGACGTCCTTGGAGTAGACGCCCGGGGCGAGTTTGCCATCCACGCTGATGCGGCGCACTTTCGGCTTCTGCAGCGCCATCGTCTGGGTGGCGAGCACGTCGCGGACCTGGCTGGTGCCGATGCCGAAGGCGATGGCGCCGAACGCCCCGTGGGTCGAGGTGTGCGAGTCGCCGCAGGCGATGGTTGTGCCCGGCTGGGTGATGCCCTGCTCGGGGCCCACGATGTGGACGATGCCCTGTTGGCCGCTGGCCATGTCGAAAAATTTGACGCCGGACTCTTCGCAGTTCTTGCGCAGTTCCTTGATCATGGCGTCGGCCAGCGAGTCCGAAAACGGCTCCTCGCGTTCGTCCGTCGGCACAATGTGGTCCACCGTGGCAAAAGTGCGCTGCGGGTAAAGCACCTTGAGGCCGAGATCGCGCAGCATCCCGAAGGCTTGCGGGCTGGTGACTTCGTGGATGAGGTGCGTCCCGATGAGTAGCTGCGTCATGCCGTTGGGCAATTGCCGCACGGTGTGCGCGTCCCAGACTTTATCGAACAAGGTTTTACCCATAAGCGAAGAGACAAACTAGCGGGCTCAGACCGCCACCGCAAGCATCGGCCCCGCTGGCCGTCGGAGGGTGCGGGCTTGCGGTTGGGCGGTCGGGTGGAGGATGCTGTCCCCCATGGGTGCGGTGGAAGCGACGGTCAGACCAGCGTGTGCGGAGGCGGATTATGCGCAGTTCGCCGAGCGCAACCTCGACAAGATGTCGTGGTTGTATCCGCTGGTGAACAACAAGCTGGGCGCGATGCTGCGGCTGCAGTTGCGGCATGAGCATCTCTTCTTCATGAAGGACGGTCGCGTGGTCGATGAGATCGGCTACGGGGAGGATGGGAAGCGTTTTCATGAGCGCGACATGGGCAAGGTCATGCAGACGCCGGAGGAGATCACGGCGCAGGGCTACTGGTTCGTCGCGCCACGTTACAATGCCCGCGCGGCTTACGAGGCCCTGGGGCAGGTGTGCGACGGGGCGTATTACTCGGTCTTCAGCAACCAATGCCAGGACTGGGCCAATCGGGTGCGGGACAAGTCAGCCGAGGTCGAGAAGAAGCAAAAACTGGCCCCGCCGCCGGGGCAGGAGGCTTACGCCCCGCTTTACAAGGAGGTCGCCCCGACCGTGCCGGCCGCGTGGTATTTCGGGATGTTGGCCGTGATCGTCGGTGTTCTTGGTCTGGGCGCGCCGATCGCCACGGGTTTTAGCTACCTGCGTTTTGTGGCGCTGCTACTCATGGCCATCGGTGTGTCGGATCTCATCTACGCGTTCTCCTCGAAAGCCTGGCGCTCATTTCTCTCCACGGTTTTCTTCGGACTGCTTTCCATTCTGGGCGGCGCGGTCATCTGGACCAACGACCACTTTCTCCTGGCCAACAGCAACGGCCTGCTCGCCGTCGTGCTGGGCGTGGTGGGGCTGGCGCGCATCGGCGTGGCCGTGCGGAGCCGGCCGTTCAGCGCGTGGGTCGGCACGTTCATCACCGGATTGCTCTTGCTCGCCACGGCCCGGATCGCGTGGGTGCACAAGGATGGAACGGCCGCCGGCTGGTTGCTCGGCGCGGGGCTTTCGGTTTCGTTTGTTTCTGCCGGCGTGTCCACCATCTGGCTGAACTGGCGGCTGCGGGCCAGGACGGACTAGTCCACCGACTCCCAATCGGCAAAGGTTGCGGCCTGCCCGACGTGGTCTCCGGCTTGGTCGAGGAGGTTGAACACCTTGGCGTGCAGGATGCGAAAACGCCGGCCCTTGCGGCTGATGCGGATGCCCGCGTAATTCGCGATGAATCCGTGGCGTGCGACCTCCTCGAGCAGGCGTCTGCGCTCGTCGCGGTGGACCGGTTCGGCGCTCGCGCTGGAGGGGTGGCCAACCAACTCCTCCCAATTCGCCTCAAAGAGCGTCAGGGCGGCGTGGTTGGCGTAGCAAAAGACATGATCAGTGCCGGCTGGGCCGAGGGCGGCGAGGACGACGCAGGGTGCGGCGAAAAGGTCTTCCACCGCAAGGGTCGGATTGCCGGAAGGAATGAGCTCGCCGCCGAGCCAGCGCTGGTAATTTTCGAGGATCAGACGCGTGGGCTGCTCCAGCGCCTCGCGCGGGATCGGGAGGATCGGCCTCATGAGCGGTCCGCCTCCACCCGAAGGAAAACGAAGGGCGTTTCGAGGCCGGCGGGGTCGAGGCGGAGTTCGTCGTGGGTCCGCATCGCGCCGCGCAGGGCTCCGGGAGCGAAACGTCGGGGGACGACAGCACCAACATTGTGAATCTCACGCAGCATCGCTGCGGTGTTCGCGTGGCGAAGGCGGAACGTCCTGCTTTCGTGCCGCTCGACCCGCCATCCGGTGGAGGCGAGCAGGTCGAGCCATTCGCCGGTGTCGCGCCAGGCAAAAGGCGCGGCGGCGGGGCAGGCGGCAAAGAATTCTTCCATCGTCCCGCGAACAAACCACCCGGCAACCATGCGTGCGCCCGGGCGGCAGGCCGTGTGCCAGCGGGTGAAAATGGGCATCGGATCGGCCAGCCACTGGACGAGGCTGCTGCTGAAGAGCCAACTCCATTCACCGCCGCCGGGCGGAGTCCCCGCCGCTGCCACCTGCCACCGCGCCTTCGCAATGGCGCGGCCACCGAGAGCGACCATGCTTGGCGAGCTGTCGGTGGCGAGCAGGTCGTCCGCGCGAACGGCCAGATGCCGGGTGAACAAACCCGTTCCGGCACCGAGTTCAAGCGCCGGGCCGACAATCCGTTCCGGCAGCCAGTCAGCCAGCCAGTCCGCCGCGGCGGCCTGCACCCGCGCATGCGTCTCGTAAATCCCGGCACGCCGGTCGAAATCAGGCAGGGGCGGATTCATTCAAGCCGCATCCTGTTCGAGTGCGGCCGCCGCCGCGAGCAAGCGCTCCAGGTCGTGGGCGGCATCGACCACTTGGAGAAACGGCAGGATCGTTTGCAAGGTGTCGACGTCGAGAAGGGGATCCTGCCGCCCGACCACCGCCATGCTGCCGGGGGGCAACAGCGGGGGAACCGTGGCCGCTCCAAGCATCTGCTCCAGCCCCCAGGCCAGCGCCGTGGTCTCGGGCCGCGGATCAATCGGGAGATGTTCCATTCCGACCAGCCGGCGAAAATCCGCCACGGCGCCTGCGGGGTCGCGTTTGAGTTGGCGGAGTTGCTGTCGAATCCGCGTGCTGGCCATCGCGCCGCCCAGTCGGCTTTCGCTTTTCAAATCGACAAAAGGCGCCAGGAGGAGGCGCGGACGAGGGTCATTCGTGGATAGCAGCAGGTTGGCCCCGAACGAAAATCCGCCGAGCATGGTGGCTTCCGACGCGTGGGCGCAGGCCAGCGCATTCGGACCAGCATCAATGGCCTCGTGATGCCAGGTAGGGAACGCTCTCGTGGCCGCCTCCCGCAGGGAAGACGCCGGAATAGACCAACCGGAAATCCAGAAGATGACGCGGCCGGTCACGCGGGGCCCGCCGCTAGTATCCGTAGTAGCCCCAACCGCCCCAGCCGCCGGGCATGGTTTCCATCTGTGCGGCCATCATGTTCTGGTCGGAGATTTGCTGCTGGGTCACGAGGGTCGAGTAGCGGGAGTAGGCCGCCTGATCTCCGATGTAGGCGAAATTGCCTTGCGGATCGGCATAGACATACCAGACTTTTTCGCCGCGGATTTCGCGTTGAATCGTGTAGGGCTTGAGCGTGGCGAGGGTTTCCTGCCGTTTCGGTGTGTTGGCCGGGAGGACCTGGAAGCCCGCGGCGGAGAGAAGTTGCTCGTTGTTTTTGCGATTGGCTTTTTCGATGGCGGCGCATCCGGTGAGAAGGGCCGCGACGAGGGCGAGGGAAAGGAGTTTTTTCATCGGCCCAAGCTTGCCTCGACGGAGTCCCCCCGCCAAGCGGAAAGTCTGCCGGGTATTTCGTGGTTTCCACCTCCCCCAAACTCTGTTTTTTTACCCCTCCGAACCATGAAGTCGACCTCCTTGACGGAAAGCCCTGCCTGGCAGGCCCTGCAAAACCACCACGGCAAGATCGCCGGCCTGCACCTGCGCGATCTGTTTTCGACCGATCCCGGGCGAGGGGAAAAATTCACCGCCGAGGCGGTCGGGCTTTTTCTTGATTACTCGAAAAACCGCGTGACGGCGGAGACCATGGGTCTGCTCTTCGCCCTGGCCGAGCAGGCCGGTCTGCGCGACGGCATCGCCGCCATGTTCCGCGGGGACAAAATCAACACGACGGAGAACCGCGCCGTTCTGCACGTCGCCCTGCGCGCCCCCCGCAGTGAGAGCATTGTCGTCGACGGCCAGGACGTGGTGCCGGGGGTTCACGGGGTCTTGGATAAAATGGCCGCGTTTGCGGACCGCGTGCGCACCGGGCAGTGGCTCGGGCACACCGGGAAGCGCATCCGCCAGGTGATCAACATCGGCATCGGCGGCTCCGACCTCGGGCCGGTCATGGCTTACGAGGCGCTCAAGTTTTACAGCGACCGTGCGATCGGTTTCCACTTTGTCTCCAACGTGGACAGCGATGATTTCGCCGAGGCCGTGCAAGGGCTCGATCCGGCGGAGACGCTCTTCATCATTTCCTCCAAGACCTTCACGACGCTCGAGACCATGACCAACGCGCAGACCGCGCGGTCCTGGGTCCTCGACGGACTCGGGGGCGATGCGGCGGCCATTGCCAAGCATTTCGTCGCGGTCTCGACCAACGCGGAGAAGGTCTCGGCGTTCGGCATCGACACGGCCAACATGTTCGGCTTCTGGGACTGGGTCGGCGGACGATATTCCATGGATTCCGCCATCGGGCTCTCGACCATGCTGGCCGTCGGGCCGGACAACTTCCATGCGTTGCTCGCCGGGTTCCACGAGATGGACGAGCATTTCCGCACGGCGCCCTTCGAGCAGAACCTGCCGGCCATCATGGGCCTGCTCGCCCTCTGGTATGCGGATTTCTTCGGCGCGCAGACGGCCGCCGTGCTGCCTTACGAACAGTATTTGAAGCGTTTCCCGGCCTATCTCCAGCAGCTGACGATGGAGAGCAACGGCAAAAGCGTGACCCTTGACGGTCGGCATGTCGACTACGACACCGGCCCGATCTACTGGGGCGAGCCGGGGACCAACGGCCAGCATTCCTTTTACCAACTCATCCACCAGGGCACGCACCTCATCCCGTGCGATTTCATCGGATTCGGCCGAACTTTGAACCCGCTGGGGCGGCACCACGACATCCTCATGGCCAACATGTTCGCGCAGGCCGAGGCCCTGGCCTTCGGTAAAACCGCCGAGCAGGTCCGGGCCGAGGGCACGGCCGAGGCGTTGGTTCCGCATCGCGTCTTCGAGGGCAATCGTCCTTCCAACACCATCCTCGCCGAGGTCATTGACCCGCGGACGCTCGGCCGCCTCGTGGCGCTCTACGAACACAGCGTCTTCACCCAGGGCGTCATTTGGCAGATCAATTCCTTCGACCAATGGGGCGTCGAACTCGGCAAGGTGCTGGCCCAGCGCATCATTCCCGAACTCGAGAGCCCGACCCCGCCGCCGCCGAGCCATGACAGCTCGACCAATGCCCTGATCAGCCGCTACCGGGGGATGAAATGAGATCGCGCGCCGCTTTTCTTGCCTGCGTGCTTTTGGCTGCTTTGCTGCTGGCCGGGTGCGATTCGGCCCAGAAATCCACCACCGCCCTCGAAACCGAGATCACCGCCTACTCGGCCGCGCCCAATGCGGAGAAGGCGGGGAAAATCCGGGAACTTTTCGCCCGCCTCGATGGTCAAATCATCAAGCTCAGCGCGGCCGGCCACCGGGAGGAAGCCGACGCCTTCCAGCGCCAGCGCGACGCCCTGCAACTCCGCTTCACCGCGGCGCAGGTGGCGGGCAATCTGCAAAATGTCAAGAAGGCGGCCGAAAACCTCGGTCAGGCGTTTCGTCAGGCCGGGGAGGCTTTCGGCGAAGCCTTCAAGGATAAGCCGCCGGCCGATTGAGGGGCGGTCCCTCCGCCGACATCCACTCGAACGCTGGCCGGCCCACGGCGCTTTCTCGCAAGCGAAAATGGCCCCAAGTTCGGTCGAGTTCATGGCTGGAGCCGATCCTGCTGACAGCGTGCGCCGCGGGGAACCGCCAATCAAGCTTGCTCCGGGTAGTCCTTGAAGTCGGTGCCTTCGGCCGGGGCCCGGGAAGAGCCGCGCGCGCCCTTTGCTACTCGGCTTTCCGTCCCTTATCCGGCGTGCCGATGAAGACATTGCTTCCGGCGGGGACGATGACGCGGTCGGCGCCTTTGATGTTCTGCATGCCGAGGTATTGGATGTATTCGGGGGAAAGGACGGCTTTGATCGAGGTGATGGCCTTGGCTTCCTCCTCCGCCTGGGCGGCAATCTTCGCGCCGGCCGCTTTGCCCATGGCTTGATCGATCGCGATGTTCTTCTCGGCGATCTGCAATTGAATGGCGCGCTGCTCGAGTTCCTGCTGACTGGCGACTTTTTTTGAAATGGCCTCGATGACGCTGGCCGGCGGCTGGGCGTTGCCCATGACCACGTCGAGCACTTCAAACGGTGTGTTGGCCAGGCGCCGCACGACCTGCTCCTTGATCGACTGCGAAATCTTGGTCAGCTCGGCGTTCACGTCCAACCCGTCGTAGGCCGCGATGATGGTCCGCGTTTCCGTGCGGAACGGTTCTTTGATGTATTGATTGTAGGCCTCCTGGGCGACTTCGTCCGGATCGCTGTGCGTGTCCAGGCCGCCGAAAGATTCGAGGAAGCGGCGGATTTCCTGCGGATCGGTCTTGAGGCGCCAGACGATGTGGCTGTTGGCGTCGAGCGGGAGCTTGTCCTTCGCCAGGGCCGCCGCCTGATCGGAAAAGGTTTCCGGGTAGGTGTAGGGCGTGACCGAGACGAGTTGCCCGGCCAGGCGCCAGCGCCACCCCGTGGAGGCCGGTCCGATGAGCACTTCCTTGAAGCTGCTTTTGCCGAAAATGGGGACGCTGTAAATGTAGCCGGCGTATCCGGCGGGAACGCGGAAGTTGCCCATGTTCGGGGCGACAAACATCAAGGCGACGGCCGCGAGGATGAGGGGCGCGATAATTTTCGAGAGATTCATGATCGAGGCACCGGCTGAGGTTGGTGGAGGAACAGGCACGGGCCAAGTGTGCCACAGTTGCGATCGGCGGGCCAACCATGGTCGGGGTTACGACGCCTTCTTTTTCTTTGCGGCCTTCGGGGGCGCGAGCACCTTGATCTGGGAAATTCTGCTGACTTTGATCTGGGTCTTTTTCTTGTAGGCCTCCAGCGTGCCAGTGACGCGCAGCGTCTTCCCGATGTAAGCTTCGAGCGGTTTGAGCTTGGGATACACGGCCGGGACCACGGCGGCGACAAAGCCGCGTTTTTCGACCGCGGAAAAATCGAGGAACCGCATGCCGTCACTCGTTCCCGCACCTGCTGAGACTACCGTGCCCTCGACCGCAACTGGCCGGCCGACATGGGCCTTGAGCCCTGCCGAGTCGGTCGCGCGGATCAGCGGGAGCACCACTTTATCCGCGGCCGCCTGGGTCGGTCCGCTGAGAAGGGCCAAAACCGCGAAGGCCATCACGCTGCTGGCAAGTTTCATATTTGGAAGTTTCATTGTGCCCGGAGCATCGGCAATAACACCTCGATTTCGCAAGCCGGGAATCGCCCTCATTGCGATGGCCGACGGCGGGGCCGCCCAGACCGGGCAACGCCATGCCGCCTGACCCCATCGGTGTCTGGCATCCGTATCTTTTCTGCCGGCCATTGACCAACCACAACCGACCCCACAACATGATCAACCTCTCACGGCAGTTGTCACCCATGTCCTGACCGCACCCATTTTTCCCTCACCTCCCTCCCATGCCCCGTGGCTCCGATCTGCTTCGCCCCGAACCCTCCGCTTGGGGGGAGGGAATCGCCGGCCTGCTGCTCAACCCGCGACTCACCTCCGAGCTGACCGCGGGCGTCCTCGCGGCTTCATTCCCCGACCTGCCCGATCACCTCTGGCTTGCCACCTCCGGCACCAGCGGAAAACTCAAGCTCGTCGCTCTCTCCCGTGCTGCTCTCGAGGCCTCGGCCCGCGCCGTCAACACGCACCTCGGCGCGACGGCTGCCGACGTATGGATCAATCCGCTCCCGCTTTTCCACGTCGGCGGTCTTGGCGTCCTCGCGCGCGCGGCTCTTGTGGGCGCCCGCAGCGAAAGGCTCGCGGTCTGGGATGCTGCATCTTTTGTTCATCAGGCCTCATCCTGCCGCGCCACCCTCTCGTCGCTCGTTCCGGCGCAGGTCCATGACCTCGTTGCGTCCGGCCTGCGCGCCCCGGAGGCTTTGCGTGCTGTCGTCGTTGGCGGAGGCGCGCTTGACGCCGGTTTGCGTCAATCGGCTGCAGCTCTCGGCTGGCCGCTCCTGCCGAGCTACGGTCTCACCGAAACCGCCTCGCAAGTGGCGACGGCGCATCCCGGCGACCCCGCCGCGTCCTGGCTCCCCCTCCTCGGCCATGGCGAGGCGCGCACGGATGCGCACGGTATTCTGCATTTACGCGGCGCATCGCTGCTCACGGGCTGGCTGGTTTTTGGCCGGGATGGCGCGGCCATTTGGGAGGATCCGAAAGCGGAGGGCTGGTTGCCCACGTCCGACCGCGCCGAGGTCCGCGGCCGCGAAATTCGGGTGCTCGGCCGCCGGGACGATCTGGTAAAAATCCGCGGCGAGCTCGTCGATCTCGGCGCCCTCGAGCGCACCCTCCAGGCGCAGGTCGCGGGTGGGGGAGTGCGTCTTGCCCCGGAACCCGACGACCGCAACGGCCTTGCTCTGCGCGTCGTGGCGGAAAATGCCACCGCCGCCGCCGAAGCGCGCGCCGCGTTGGATCTTTTTCCGCCCTACGCCCGGCCCACGCGAGTCGACATCGGCCCCATCACCCGCACCGCCCTCGGCAAAATTATCCGCCCGGCGGGCGGAGGTGGCGCGCTGCGCAGTGTAGAAAGTAAAACGTAAAAAGTGGAAGGTTCGGGACCTCGTCCGCTCCGCCAATTTTTCCACCACTTTTCAGTTTTTCAGCATTTCAGATTGTCCCCCTCCCGGCTCCTCCCCCAAGGCCGCGCGTATCTCCGGGGTGAGGGGAGCAGGGCGGCCGGTTGTCTTGCTGATCAGCACATGGACCGTGTTGATCTGCGCCGCCGGGGCACCATCCTCCGCGTAAAATCCGACCCCGAATGTCACCGACGTTTCCCCCAGTTTTTCCACCCGCGCTTTCGCGGTGAAATTTTCCCCCGGCCGCATCGGTCGCACGAACTCCGCCCCGGCCCGCCGCAGCGGCGCCGCGTGCGTGGGCGAGGCAAACCATCCAGCCCACCCGAGCGCCGACTGGCCGATCATCTCCTCGATCACCCCGTGCGCCAAAGCGATGGCCCGCGGATAAAACACCACCCCCGCCGGATCGGCATCCTCGAACCGTATCGTCACCGTTTTTTCAAAAGTCAGCATCGCTTCGCAGCGTTGAGCCCGCGCCCCCGCGAGAAAAGAAAATTCCGCCCGCATTTGCGCCCGGCGGCTGCCCCTGCTCTTCCGGGAGGGCGGACACGTCCCCGGCCGCCGTCGGCCCTCCTGTGAGGGCCGCACATCATTCAAGAGGCGCAATGGGCAAGAGGGGCCGCTGCTGCCTGCACAATCTCTTGGTAAGCCGCATCCGGACAGATCTCGATGTCGTCGGACCAGGCGATTTGTCCAAATTCTCCGAGGTGAACCGTGCGAAAAAACGCCTCGTCGGCGAGCGGGGCGAAAACCCCGCGACCAACGTCACCGGCAAGATCGATGACCCCGTCCACTCCGTCTGGATAGGTCAGATGCAGGCGATAAGCTGCGAGCGCCTCAACCTTTGTTGGTCTTTTCATCAAGAAAAGAATGACCCGAGCGCCGCCCAGTGCAAGGCCCGAGTGGTCCGGCGGCGTGGCAAGTGATGAACCCAGAACGAAGTCCGCGTCGCGCCATCGAAGATCGCCGCCCCCTCTGCCAACTGAGCCGAGCCTGGGAGACAGGCCTGAGCCAAAACTGAACACTGACCACTGCGCCCGTGACACCCGCCACTTTCCCCCTAACCTGCGTTCCGTGGTGGCGAAGTTGCTCATCTGGATCAGTGCCGTCCTGCTTGCCGCCGGGCTGGTCGCCTCGCAAATCCTGCTCGGAGGTTGGTGGTATCCGGCCTTGGCCGGGCCGGGTTACCTGCTCGTCGGTGCGTCGGCCGTGGCGGCCGGGCTGATGTTCTGGCGCGCGACGGACGCGCCCGGCGCGGTCTGCGTGGGCAGCGTTCTTCTTTTCGCCGCCTATATTTTGTGGCGTCAGGCCGCGACGCCCGATTGGTATGTGGCCCGTGAGGACGCATGGTTGGTGCTTGGTGCGCTCTCGGTCTATCTCGCAGTCGCCTGGCAGTTGCGCGGGGACGGCCCGCGCGGGCTCGTGCTCGGGCTGATCCTTGTCCTCGCGCTCGGCCAGGTCGTTCTCGTGGCGGCGCAGTTCACCGCCGCCTCGCCGTTTCATCCGCTGGCCGACCTGGCCCGCGGTCTCGGCCTGCCCCGCGGCGATCAATCGGTGGCCAACCATGGCTGGGTCAGCGGCACGCTGGCCAATCGCGTCGCTCTCTCCGGCGTCCTCGAGGTCACGACGTTTCTCGCCCTCGGGCTCCTCGTCTGGGGACGCGGCAACGTCGCCGTGAAGCTTCTGCTCCTCTGGGTTGCCGCGGCCGGCTTTGCGGGCTTGGCCCTGGGCCTCTCGCGCTCGGCCTACCTCGGCGTGCCCGCCGGACTCGGCGTTTTTGCCCTCGTCAGCTTCTTCGTCCTCCGCCGCGGTGCCACCGCCCACGCCACGCTGCTCGGCGCGGGGGCCTTGCTCCTCGTTGCCCTGGCACTCGTCTTCGGTCTGCTCCTCGGCAGCGAGAGCACCACCGTGCTGCTGAGGTTCAGTGCGGTTGGGGGTGACGACTACCGCGAGCGCCTTTGGTTCACCACCGTGCCCCCCATGCTCTCGCTCGATCCGTGCTTCGGTGCCGGGGCGGGCATGTTCGACCAGCTCTCGCAGCGTTACCGCGGCCGGGGCTTCGATGCTTTGCCCATCCATGCGCACAATGATTGGCTCCAGCTTCTCGTCGAATACGGCCGCATCGGGTTCGTCCTCGGGGCCGCGGTCTTTGTGGCGCATTTTGCCGCCGGTTGGCGCAATGCCCTGCGCCTGGCCCGCGAACTCCCGCCCGCCGGACTCCTGCCCCAGGCCACCCCGCTCGGCCTGGCCACCGGATCTCTCGCCGCCCTCACCGCCGTGGGCGTGCATGCCGTTTTTGATTACAGCCTGCATATCCCCGCGGTGGTCCTGCTGGTCGCCCTCTGCGGCGGATGGCTGGCCGCGACCCGCACCGAATTGCCCGGCCTCTGGACCCTGCCGCCGCCCCGCTGGCTGCGCGCGCTCGCCCTCCTGCCCGCGCTGCCCGGCGTCGCTCTCGTGTGGTGGGTGACCCGCGACCTGCCGGCCGAGCGCCTCGCCCTCCAGGCGGACAATGCCTGGGCCGACGAGGACCCGCGCGTGCCCTGGGATTTGGCCACCCGCGGACTCCAGCTCAGCCCCACCAATCCCCGCCTGCTCACCCTCGCCGCCGGAACCGCCGCCCTCCGCGCCAACGCCGCCGCCACGCCTGAAGAGCGCCTTGTCTGGATCAAAGTTTCCGCCGACTACTACGGTGACGCCGTCCGCCAGCGCCCCGACTTCCCCTTCCTCCTCCGCGAGCGCGCCCTCAGCCTCGATCGGAGCGGTCGACCCGATGAAGCCCTCCTGGTTCACCTCCGCGCCATCGCGCGCGACCCGGACCATGCCCGGGGTTACGAATACCTCGCGCAGCACTATTGGATGCTCGGACGCAAAGACGAAGCCGTCCGCCTCTTCCGCCTCGCCCTGCAATTCCCCGGCTCCCAATCCGCCGCAGAGTATCTCCGCGCGGTGGAAGCGACGGGGGACAAGTGATGTTGCTGGGTGACGAGTGACATGTGACGAGTGACGAGGTCAGAAAAGGTGGATTGCGGTGTCCTCAGCGCGATGGGGGTCTGTTCCGGTCTCCCGGCTGCCCTCCTCCGCCAACTGAACACTGAAAACTGGAAACTCCCACCTCCCCTCGCATTCTTCCTTCATCATTCATCATTCCTCATTCATCCTCCGCCGCATGCCTCCCGACGACGAATCCCCCGAGCGCCGCTCCGCTCCGCTGCGGCCGTCGGGCCAGAATGTCCGCCAAGCTCCCGCCGGCTCCCGTCAGGTGCGGCGTGTTTCCTCGGGCCACCGCCGAACCAAGCGCCACCCCATGCCCATCGCCCCCGGTGTCGGCCGCGGCGCGCACATGTCCGCGGCCGAGATCGCCCGGCACCGCCAGCGGGAGCGCAAAGCTCAGCATCAGCGCCGCGAGCGTGACCGCATCTTCCTCGTTGTCGCCACGGTCTTCGTTCTCGCCGCCTTCGTCGGCGGATTTTTCTGGCAGCGCCGTCCCGCGCTCAAGGCCGCTGACGCCGCCCCGGTCGCCGTCACCGTCCCCGCCGACCAGCAGGCCGCCGCGCTCGAAAAACTCGACGCCGCCGTCAAGGCCTTAGGCGCCGAGCGTTACGAAGACGCCATCCAGCTCGCCGGCGAAGCCCGCCGCGCCGACCCGGACATCCACGGAGCCGACCTCGTCATCGCCGAGTCGGCCATGAATTTGCAGCAGTCCTACCTCGTCCGCCAGGCTACCAAAGAATCTCTTCGCCGCGGTGACAACCGCGGCGATGCCATGCTCCTCCAGGCCCTCGACCAATGGCTCAGCCGAGGCCTCCAAGGGCGCAACCCCGCCGAGGCCCTTGAGGCTGCCACGCAAAAATTGGCCGAAGCCTCCGCCGCCGAGCCTTCCAATGGCGCCGTCTGGTTTTTCCGCGGTGACCTCTTGCGCGAAGGCGGACGTCCCCGCGAGGCCCACGCCAGCTTGCTCAGCGCGCTTTATCGTCAGCAGCCGTGGTTGAGCTCGGAAATCATTTCCGCCAAACTCCACCTCGCCGCCGCCGAAGCCCGCGAATCCAGCGCCGGGGCCGGTTCCGCCGCCCTCCTTGCCCCGCCCACCGCCGCCGGTGACGCCGCCGCCGCCCTGCGTCGCGCCGTCCGCGAAAAGACCGATCCCCAGCCCGCCCTTGCCGCCCTCGTCGCCAGCCTCACCGCCTGGCAAGCACGGGAACTCCTCCACGATCCCGCCCTCGCCAATCCTGCGCTGGAGCCCGCCCAGGCCGCCCTCGCCACCGCCCTCATGCCGCCCTTCGGCGAAGTCGCTCCGCCGCCCCCGGCGCAGGAGTGATCCGGCGCGGCGCGCCGTGGAAGGTGGAAAGGTGAAAAGTTAAAGGGGAGCAGGGAGCGCGGTGCACTGAGTAGGGAGAGTTCGCAAACCCCCGCCAACCCTCACCAATCAAGCATCCGCACAGGTAGCAAACGACGCGCACCACAGCGTGCCTCCCCGCAAGAAAACCAAGGAGATGGCCCGCCCCCGGGCCATTTGATGATGGTGCCGCGCGCCGCGCGGTGGCTTGAGAAGTGGGACGAGGGCGTCCCACCTCCTGCAACGAGCCCAGCAGAACCGAATCCGCAGCCCAACCCCGCCGCATCTTCCACCTTCAACTTTTCACATTTCACCTTCATCCGTTCCCCCAGGCTTGTCACGCCGTAGCCGTTCGCCGCGGCGACTGCAAAGTCGAATGTGACATTTTTTTCACAAATACCCCCAAAAAAACTTTTGACTTCCCCACATGACACGCTACTTTGCCCTCAGTATGAACTTCCTCCGAACCTCCTTCGCGGCTATCGCCACCACCGCACTTGCAGCCTCCGCGCTCCAAGCTCAAACAACTTCAACCACGGATCCGGTTGGATTCATGACGATCGCGACGCCGACGAACAATGACACGATCATCGGCGCTCCGCTGACCAAGCCGCCGGTTTTCCAAGGGGCAGTTTCTTCGCGGTCCAATTTCGTCATCACCGTCAGCCCGTCGCCCGGGTTTGGCAGCCTCACGGCCACGCCGCATTATGTGCAACCGGTCACCGGAAGCCAGGCCGGCGTCATCTTTGATGTGGCTACAAACAACTCGAACAGCATCACGCTCGTAGATAACGGCATCACACCCACGGGCTTGGACCCAAGCAACAGCTTTAAAGTTATTCCGTATTGGACACTCGGGCAAATCTTTCCCGCGGCCGACCAGAATGTTTCGTTCACCCCGAGCGGAACTACCGGCCCTTCTCGCCGCACCCAAGTCCTCTTGCCCAACATTACTAACACAGGCATCAACCGCTCTGCTTCTGCCATCTTCTTCTTCGTGACCAATAGTGCTGATCCAACAAACCCGGCCGTATCCTATTGGCGCGCGGTCGGTGGAGGTGCGACAAACTTTGATGCCACACCTCTCCTTCCTGACACCTATTTCACAGTTCGCAATCCTACCAATGCCGCGACGAATCTTCAGGTCACTGTCGCCGGTAATGTTAACACGGGGGCTATGGTGGTTCCTCTCGACGCGGTGCTTGGAACAGCAAATGACAATTACGTTTCTCTGGGTCGTCCCACCGACATCACGCTCGATGGCTTGGGTTTGGTTTCTAGTGGCGCATTCACGGTCAGCACGAACACCACTGGCCCTGCTCGTCGGGATCAGTTGCTGGTGATCAGCAATTCTGTTCCGGGCCTAAACAAGAGCGCCAGCGTCATCTATTACTACCTCTCCAATCCCCCCAGCGTTGGCTGGCGTGCGGTTGGTGGCGGAACCAACGATTTCGGAACTAACGTGATTCAAGCCGCTATCGGCTACACCATCCGCAAGGCCTCAAACAATCCGACAGGGACTTCGTTCTGGACCAACACCATTACAATAGCGCCCTAACCGCCAACTCCATCGAACAAGTATTCAAGCAACCAACAGCCTAAACACCCACATGAAAAAAACACTCCTAACCCTCTTGGCTGCCGCAGCCATCACTGCAAGTGCCTCAGCCGTTGGCATCAGCTTCCAAATCGGCGATGCATACTCTGGGACCAATACGAATAGTGCTCTGTTTCCAACCGGTGGTCTTATCAACTTGCTTGGTCTTGAATCTGGCACATGGAATGGAACATTTCCTAACCTCAATGCCACCTTTTCGGCACTCACAAATAGCTTCACGCCTGCGGGCTCAGTGCTCGCGGCTAAAATCAACGGCGACCAACCTGGCCAGCCTAGCGGACTTTTTACCTTCAGCTACTCGGGTAACTTCGGCGTTGGTGATGAGCTCCTAGTTGTGATGTATCCGACACTCACCACCAGCAGTGTTTCTCCTGGTCTAAACACTCCCGGGTTTTTCTTCCGCACCTCGCTTG
This sequence comes from Chthoniobacterales bacterium, assembly GCA_049315725.1. Lineage (GTDB taxonomy): Bacteria > Verrucomicrobiota > Verrucomicrobiia > Chthoniobacterales > JACTMZ01 > JACTMZ01. The sequence continues at coordinate 18,292 of JBMOJP010000012.1, forward strand.
TTGCGGACGGATCCTCCATTGCCTACGTTGCTCCTGCAGATGGAACTTGGGATTTGTTTTCATTCACAGTCGGTGCGGGCGGTTCTTTCGCAAATAACCAGTTTACCTCTGGCACCGGTGCTACAGGCGGCAATGGTTTTACCACCGTCCCCGAGCCCTCGACCTACGCGTTGCTGGCCATGAGCGGCTTGGCCTTGGGCGGCTACATGATCCGCCGTCGCAGCCGCGCCTAAGCGGTTCGCAACAAACCTTCACAAAAGGGCGCCCTCGGGCGCCCTTTTTTGCGTTTTCGCTTCTACCCGAAGAATCCCGCCTGTCACCCTCCGTCCTCCCCCGCTCCAAGCTCTGCTCTCCCAGCAGCCACAGCCTAAGTGACGAGTGGCGAGTGACGGGTGACGAGCCCAGAAAAACTGAAACCTCCGCCCACTTTTCACCTTCAACCTTCCACCTGGCACCGCCCCTGTCCCCCTTGCCCCCGCTCAACGCTCCCCGAGCTGCTCCACCTCAAACCCTTCCGCGAACGGATTCAAAATCTTGAGCGAGTTGATCAGCAGACCATCCTGCAGGTCTTCCGAAAGAAGGGTCGTCGCTCCGGCATCCAGCGCCGAAGCCACGATCAGGCTGTCCCACCAGGACAGCTTCCAGCGGTCCTCGATTTCCCAAGCGTTCTCCCAAACACCAGCCGTCACAGGGCGCGGATTCCAGGTCAGAAGGTCACGTATGTCCTCCCGGGCCACGGTTGCGGGAAGTCCCGGTTTCAGCTTTCGCGTGACCGTCACGTAGTATTCCTGCAAAACCTGCACGCTCAAACGGCCGGTGCGTTTGCGCCAGAGCACCTCCATGATGGTCGCCGCCCGCGCCTGCTTCTCCGCCTGGCTGGCATCCCGGGTGTAGACGAGGATATTGGTGTCAACGAAGGTCATGACGCTCGTGGAGCGAATCGCGATCGGGGTAAGGCGCGGGCGCGGATTGCAAGGGCAGGGGACCCCGCCGTAAAAATCTGGTCATGGCCGCCCCATACTTCGTCTCCCCCTCAATCTTCTCCGTGACCAAGCGGCAGAGGTATTGCGAGACACTCGTCTCCGCCTCGGCGGCCAGAACTCTCGTCTTCCGCCCGATGTCGTCAGGCAGGGTAATCGTGATATTTTTCATCACACAAGGATAGTGTAACACGGGAAACGTGTCAACCGCGCCCCGCGCCGCATCCGTAGCGCGGGAAACGATGAAGGCAAAATTCAGAATGATGAGATCATACCAACGGCCCAAAGCCATTGGACTTTGCCCGCAGCGATTGCGGGTAGGGGCGGGCCTCCGGACCGACCGGGAGCCTTTTCCGATTTTCGACACGGCCGGGTCCGGCTTGCCACGCCGCAACGGAGCGGAGGTGGGAGGCCCAGCCCTACCACCCGACCAAAAATCAAAACTCCAGGGGCTGTTGGTATCACCCTCCCGAACCACCGCGTCTCTGCGTCTCCGCGCGAGCTCCCTCTTCATTCTTGTTCCAAGATATTTTCTCCCGCAGAGGCGCGGAGGCGCGGAGTTTGGAGCATTTTCTGCGTGGCGTGAGGAGGACACGAAGGAACGGCTACACCATTGGTCAAATTGTCTTGGCCCCGCCGCAGCAACCTCAAGGAGATGGCCCGCCCTCGGGCCATTTGATGAGTGCCGCGCAAAGCGCGGAGGCTGGCGGTGTGGGACGAGGGCGTCCCACTTCCTTGGTTCGCTGGCTGAGCAAAGCGGTGAAAAATCACCGCACTCCAAAAGCGGGCTGCGCCCGCGAAAGAGCGACGGGCGACGCTCACCGCGCCAATTTACAAATCCTCGTCCTCGTCGGCCGCGCCTTTTTTGTAGGTCAGGCCGCGGAGTTTGCCGTGGATGAACTCGTCGAGGTCGCCGTCCATCACGCCTTGGACATTGCTGGTTTGCACGCCGGTGCGGAGGTCTTTGACCATCTGGTAGGGCTGGAAGACGTAGGAGCGGATCTGGTTGCCCCAGGCGATGTCGCCTTTTTCCCCGTATTGCCGCTCGATCTCGGCGCGCTTCTTGTCCTCCTCGCGCTGGTAGAGCTTGGCCTTGAGCAGTTTCATCGCGAGGTTGCGGTTCTTCAGCTGGCTGCGCTCGGCCTGGCAGGCCACGACGATGCCGGAAGGCATGTGCGTGATGCGCACGGCGGTTTCCACCTTGTTGACGTTCTGTCCGCCCTTGCCGCCGCTGCGGTAGGTGTCGATGCGCAGGTCGCGCTCCTCGACCTCGATCGGCGCGTCCTCGGGGATTTCGGGCGTGACGTCCACGCTGGCGAACGAGGTGTGACGGCGCTTGTTGCTGTCGAAGGGGGAAATGCGGACGAGGCGGTGGACGCCGCGTTCGGTCTGGAGGTAGCCGTAGGAATGCTCGCCCGTCACGCGCAGGGTGGCCCACTTGAGGCCGGTCTCTTCGCCGGGTTGGATGTCGAGGATTTCGGAGGAAAGTCCGTGGCGTTCGATCCAGCGCTGATACATGCGCATGAGCATGTCGGCCCAATCGCAGGCTTCGGTGCCGCCCGCGCCGGAGTGGATGGTCAGGTAGGCCGGATTGCGGTCGAATTCGCCGCCGAGGAGGCATTGGATCTCGAAATCATCGAGGGCTTTTTCGAGGTCGCGGCATTCCTTGACCACTTCACCCTCGGCCTGCGTGCGGGGGGCGCCTTCCGGCTCGGCCTCGGCCAGCTCCCGCAGGACGGACAGGTCGGCGATGCGTGTTTCCAATCCGCGAAATGGCTCAATCGTGCCGCGCAACCGCGAGACCCGCTCCACGTCGGCCTGGGCCTGTTCCTTGCGGTCCCAGAAACCGGGCTCGGCCATGCGGCTTTCCACCGCGGTCAGATCACCGGTGAGTCGATCGTAGTCAAAGAAACCTCCGCAGCTGCGTCAGACGCGACGCCAGCCCGGAGGTGTCGAGGCTCTCGAAATCAGGGTTGGACACTGGTGCCGAGGGTGGGGGGCAATTCCACGCGGAAAATGGTCTCGCCTTCCTTCATGAGGTTGAGACGGTCGCGGGCGATGGTTTCGACGTAGTCGGGATTGTGTTGGAGGAGGTAGATTTCGCGCTTGCCGGCCGCGAGGAGGGCGGTCTTCTCGGCCTTCTCCTGCTCCAGCCCGGCGATGTGGGAGCGCATGTCCTGCTGCTGCCGCCAGACGGGATAAAACATGACACCGACTCCGATGATGACGGCGAGGACAACGATTCCGGTGAGCACGCGGTTGATCCCATGCCAGAAATCCGGCGGCTGGTGTCGCCGGCGCGAGCGGAAGTCGTTGTCGTCGTCGGCGAAGTTCATGTGTGCATCTTGCCGCCGTAAACCGCGTCACGTCCGAGCAACTCCTCGATGCGGAGCAGCTGGTTGTACTTGGCGATGCGGTCCGTGCGGCAGAGGGAGCCGGTCTTGATCTGCCCGGCGTTAGTCGCCACGGCGATGTCGGCGATGGTCACATCCTCGGTTTCACCCGAGCGGTGGCTGATCACCGCCGTGTAACGGTTCTCGCGGGCCAGCTCGATGGCATCGAGTGTTTCGGTCAGCGAGCCGATCTGGTTGACCTTGACGAGGATCGAGTTGGCCACGCCCTGGGTGATGCCCTTGCGGAGAAAGTCCACGTTGGTGACGAAGAGGTCATCGCCGACCAACTGCACCTTGTCGCCGAGCACCTCGGTCAATTTTTTCCATCCGGCCCAGTCGTTCTCCGCGCACCCGTCCTCGATCGAGATGATCGGGTAGCTGGCGCAGAGCCTCTTGTAGTAGCCGACGAGATCCTCGGCCGAGCGCACGCTCTTGTCCGATTTTTTGAAAACGTAGGCTTTCTTCGTCTTGTCGTAGAATTCGCTCGAGGCGCAGTCGAGGGCGATGAAGACCTCCTTGCCGAACTTGTAGCCGGCTTTCTTGACCGCGGAGGCGATGGTGTCGAGGGCGTCCTCGGCCGAGGCAAAGTTGGGGGCGAAGCCGCCCTCGTCGCCCACGCTGGTGGTCAGGCCGCGGCCCTTGAGCACGGACTTGAGCGCATGGAAAATTTCCGCGCCGCAGCGCAGCGCCTCCCGAAAGGTCGGCAGGCCGCGGGGCATGACCATGAACTCCTGGAAGTCGATCGGGGCATCCGAGTGGGCGCCGCCGTTGACGATGTTCATCATCGGGACGGGCAGAACCTTGGCGTTGGGTCCACCCAGATACTTGAAAAGGGGCTGTCCCAGTTGCGCGGCCGCGGCATGGGCCGTGGCCATGGAGGCGCCGAGGATGGCGTTGGCCCCGAGCTTCTTCTTGTTCTCCGTGCCGTCGAGTTTGCGCATGACGCGGTCCACCCCGACCTGATCGAGGGCGTCGAGTCCGACGATGGCCCCGGCGATGGCCTTGTTCACGTTGGCCACGGCCTTGGACACACCCTTCCCGAGGTAGCGCGCCGGGTCGGCGTCGCGCAATTCCCAGGCCTCGTGCTCGCCCGTGCTGGCGCCGCTCGGCACGATGGCGCGCCCCACGGCTCCGCCTTGCAGGGCTACTTCGACTTCGACGGTGGGGTTGCCGCGTGAGTCGATGACTTCGCGTCCGCGAATTTTGAGGATGGTGGTGGCTGACATGAAAAATTTACGCGAATGAGAATGCTCCCCGGGGTCAGAGGATTTCAAGATTTTTGAAGGCCTCGATCGAGAGAACGACGACTTCGCGTTCGCCGGTTTCGGCGGGCAGTTGGGCGGTTTCGTTCGGGGCCTTGCCGATCAGGGCGATGGCCGCCGCCGCGAGATACGAGACGATGCTCTTCTCCGAGTTCCCATCCCACGCGCCGAGGATGTGCAGATGTTCGAGCGCCCCGGTGGCCTGATCGCGCAGGTGCACGGTGGTGCCGAGGCCCACGCGCTCGGTTTCCGGGTTTTCGAAATTCGTGCCCCGGCAGTTGGCCATTTGCTGTTCCATCTCGGCTTTTTGCCGCAGGAGAACACCCTGCTGCTCCTTGGCGAACTTGAACCCGGCGTTTTCGCGCAGGTCGCCCTGCTCGCGGGCGACTTGAATATCGCGGCTGTTGGCGGGAATGCGGACGTTGACCAGATCGTCGTAGTCCTGCTTGCGACGTTCGAGGCTGGCCCACGAGACGGTGAGAGCCTTGGCTTCCGTGGTCGCGGTGGCGGACTTTTCCTCGGTCGCTTCAAGCAGTTCCTGCAACTCGGGGCGTGCCTTGATGGCGCGGGCCAGAAGTGCACGCTTGTCGGTGGCTTCGAAGACGGGGGTGCGCATGATCTTGCGGACAAGATCCCGCGCGGCCTCGCCATCGGAATCCTTGATGACGATGGCCACGAGCGACTTGTCGTCGGCCAGCACCTTGTGCAACCGCGCCCCGCGCTTGCTGTCTTTGACGGTTTCGCGCTCGACCACGGTGATGGCGGCTTCAATCGTGGCGGTGGTGACCAACTCCTCCAGCCCCTCGGGGCGTTTGGAGAGCAGCCAGGCGAGCAGTTCGGGGTTGGTGTTCCGCTCATTGATCGAACGGCGCAGGCTTTCGCGCAGGGGCTCGAGCTGTCCTTTATCCAGCAGCAAGCGGGTGGCTTCGGTGACGACTTTGCTGTCGCCCTCCTGCAGAACGTCGAGCAGAAGCGGGCTGGTGCCCGGCGCGCCGAGGGCCGTGCCGGCTTCAAGGGCGTGGCGGATGCGCCCGGCAGGGAGGGGGGCGAGCAGCCCGGCCAGGTGGGCCGGAGGATGGGCGAGGAATTCAGCCAGGGTGAGCGCTCCGGCCGGCAGGGTGGCTTTGCGGCGCTCGAGGATTTCGTCGCGCACACACAGGAGATGGATCGAGTGGGCGGGCAGGCGGCGCTGGTAGTCAGCGGCGGCTTTTTCGAGCAGTCCGAGCACCCGGCTCAACTCCTCGGGCGCGCGGTCGAATTTGGTCAGGCCCTTGAGCAGCGTCTCGGCGGCGGCGGCCTGTTCCTTGGGCTGGCGGGCTTTTTCAAACGCATCGACGATATCGAGGTGCGGCGACTCGGGTCGCTCGCGCACGAGGACGAACTCGGTTTTCTTACCTGGAATGATGAAGCGCCCGTCGCTCTTGAGCTTGAGGCGCAATCCGGTCCACCAGCGTTTGAACGGCTCCTTGCCGCCCGCCGGAAAAGCGCTGTCGGGCAGCACGGCCTGCATGTAGTCGGAGAGCGCGTCGAGGGTCAGCCGGGATTTGAAATCGCTGACAACCCGGTGAACGAACTCGACCGGTTCCGCCAGGGCCTCGCGCCGCACCGCTTCCGCGTCGGAAAGCCGTCGAGCCTCCACGTGGGTCTCCGGAATGGGAGTCAGCGCGCTGGCCGCGAAACTCATCTGCATGGACTGACGCCGACCGCCGATGAACTCGAGATCGAGCTGGGCGATGAGTGGGTCGGCCGCCGCGACCCGGGCACAGCCCCAGCTTTTGTGCAGAGCGAACGCCCCGGGCGGGAGCTGGCTCAGAATATTGGCTTGTTGTTGGGTGATTTTTCCTTCGGTGACGGCGGTCGATAGATCCAAATGCATATGGCTGCGTGAGATTACCGGCTTGATCACCCTGCGGCGATGGAAAATTTGCCACCTGCCGCCGAACCGCTATCTTGCGAGCGGCCATGGACGAAACCAGCCGCACGCCCAATTCCCCTCCGCCTCACGAAGGGAGCGCCCCGGCCACGCTGCTGAGCGAGGAGTTGGAGAGTTTGCTCGTCCTGGCCGACGGCAAGCCCCTCAAGCTGCGAACCGTGGTGGAGCATCTGCACTTCCGCGGATTGCCGGCCTTGATCGTGCTGCTTTGCGTGCCGTTTCTTTTTCCGGTTTCGGTGCCGGGGCTGTCCATGCCCTTTGGCCTGGCCATCGCGCTCTGCGGGTTGCGCCTGGGCCTCGGGCACAAACTGTGGATGCCCGACTTTCTCCTGCGCCGGGAGGTTTCCGCCGAAGTGCTGGCCAAGCTGGTCGGTGGGGCGGCGAGGTTCTACCGCCGGGTCGAGAAACTGGTGAAGCCGCGCATGCACTTCCTCCAACGCTGGCCCGGGATGCTCAATTTGCTCGGGTTCATGATCATGATCGGCGGCGTGTTGCTCAGCCTCCCGATCCCGCCGCCTTTCCCGCTGACCAACACCATCCCCGGGCTGGCTATCATTTTCATGGCCCTGGGACTGATGGAGCGGGATGGCGTCTGCATCCTCATCGGTTATGCCTTCGCGCTGGTCGCCTTTTTCTACATCGGAATGATCTTTCTCCTCGGAACCGCCGGAGTGCAGTATTTGTGGGATTGGTGCTTCGGATAAGCCGCGCCCGGCTGCGAACTTCTGCCCCGCGATGCCGGCGCTCCGCGCCCGCAGATGCGATCACCGCCGCCGGGGGCGCTGTCCGATATTCTCGGGGTGGTCGGCTTCGGCTATTTGATGATTGAAATGATGGCTTGTTAAAAAACGTCTTGACGCTATTCGTCCTTTTAAATTGGATGAGCGCGCTCGGAAGTCTTTCAATCCTTATCCAAATGGTAAGTAATAAAGCCCATTCTCCATCGTGCTTCCCGTTGCCCTGACCCCCAGCCCAGTTTTCCCAATCCAGCAAGCCTCATGAAATCCCAACCTATCATCACGGAAACCATCGGCAAAACACCCCTCATCCGTTTGCAACGGCTGACCCGCGGCACCGACGCAACCATCCTGCTCAAGGGCGAATTCGGGAACCCGCTGGGCAGCGTGAAGGATCGAATCGGCCGCGCCATGATCGAGGCGGCCGAGCAGGACGGCACCTTGAAGGAGGGCACCACGATCATCGAGCCGACCTCCGGCAACACCGGCATCGCCTTGGCGTTTGTCGCCGCGGCCAAGGGCTATCGTCTCATCCTGACCATGCCGGAGAGTATGAGCCTGGAGCGCCGCATTTTGCTCGCCCTGCTCGGGGCTGAACTGGTTCTGACCCCGGCGGGCGAGGGGATGAAGGGTGCCATCGCCCGGGCGAAACAGCTGCACGACGAGATTCCGAATTCATGGATCCCGCAGCAGTTCGAGAACCCGGCCAACCCGGAGATTCACCGCCGGACCACGGCGGAGGAAATCTGGGCTGACACGGAGGGCTCTGTCGACATTCTTGTCTCCGCGGTTGGCACGGGCGGCACCATCACCGGTGTGAGCGAGGTCCTGAAGTCGCGCAACCCGGCCTTCCGGGCGGTTGCCGTTGAACCAGCCGACTCTCCGGTCATCACGCAGACCCGCCAGGGCGAGCCGGTCAAACCGGGGCCGCACAAGATCCAGGGAACCGGCGCCGGCTTCGTGCCGAAGAACCTCAACTTGGAGATCGTGGATGATGTCGTCACGGTGACCAATGAGGAAGCGCTGGACACGGCGCGCCGGCTTGCCGCGGAGGAGGGCATTCTCGCCGGAATCTCCACCGGGGCCAACGTCTGGGCGGCTCTGCAGATCGCGGCGCGACCGGAGAACAAGGGCAAAGTGATTGTCACCATCGGCTGCAGCACCGGCGAGCGCTACCTCAGCACCGCGCTGACCGAGCCGGCCCGGCAGAAACTCGAGGCTGCGTCGCCGACCAAAGCCTCCTAGGCCACGATCCGGTGAGGACCCTCTTTTTTCCGCTGGCCGGCGCCGTGGCGGTCCCCGATGCTCCGGCCCGAACCTTCCGCGAATGCCCCGGCCTTGAGCGCCGGCAGCCACCCATATTTACTGAATCAACATGAGCACCAAGAACACCCACCTCAGCCTCGGGCAAGTCGCCGCGAGGAATCTGTCCACCGCCACCGTCACCATCCCGCAGTGGGAACACATCACTCCGCGCTGGCTGCTGCACCTGCTGCCCTACGTCAACGTCGACGGCGGGGCCTACCGTGTGAACCGCGTGATCGAGAAGAAGGGCAAGGGCGGACACAACCTTCCCGAGTTGCTCACGGTGCATGGGGGCGAGAACGAATTGCCCACCACCTACGTCGATTACGAGGACGATCCGCGCGAATACGAGTTGAGCGCGATCACCACCGTGCTGCACACCAACACGCGGGTGACCGACCTTTACAGCAACCAGATCGACCAATTGCGCGAGCAGGTGCGCCTCACGGTGGAGGCGGTCAAGGAGCAGGAGGAGCACGAGATTTTGAACAACCCCGAGTTCGGCCTGCTCAAGGAGGTGGCGCCGCATCAGCGGATCAAGACACGCCAGGGGCCCCCGACGCCGGACGACTTGGACGAACTGCTGACGCTCGTGTGGAAAAAGCCGGCCTTCTTCCTCGCCCACCCGCGGGCGGTGGCGGCGTTCGGACGTGAAGCCACCCGCCGCGGTGTGCCGCCCGTCGTGGTTCACCTCCTCGGCTACCCCTTCATCACCTGGCGTGGCATACCCCTCATTCCGACGGCCAAGATCCCGATCGAGAAGGGCGATACGACCCGCATCCTCCTGCTCCGCGTCGGCGAGGACAAACGCGGCGTGGTCGGACTGCAGAAAGTCGGCGTGACCGGGGAGGTTGAGCCTGGGTTGTCCGTTCGCTACAACGGCACGAGCGACAACTCCATCGCCTCCCACCTCGTCACGCGCTACTTCTCCGTCGCCGTGCTGGCTCCGGACGCCTTGGCCACCTTGGACAACGTGTTCGTTGGCAATTACCACAAGTATGTCTGAGGGGTTGAGCCCGGCTGCGGTGGCTCCGCTGGGCGGAGCCCTGCCGCATGCTGACCTGGTGACCTCGCTGTTTCGCGAGGTGCTGGGGACTGGCGGGTTGGTGACCCCCGCCACCACCTCCGTCACGCTCCCGAATCCCGGGGACGGGGAGTTCGGGTCGGCGGTGCCTGGCGTCACGGAGGTCAGTCTGCCCACGGCAGGTCCCTCGCCACTCCAACCCCCGCCGATTCATCCCACCTCTCCCGCCCCGTTGGAGGCCGGCGGCGCGTCCGTCCGCCAGCAACCGCCTTTCGGCGAGCCGCTGGGTCCGGTGACCGGGCTGTCCCGTCCGGAGGCCGCCGGGCCGGGCCTGCCCCTGACCGGCGTGACCTACGCCTCGCTCCCGGGCCTGGTGCAAGTGGTGCAGCCGGAGGCCTACAGTCTTCCGGGCGCAGCCCACGAGCCGCTGGCCGCGTTGGCCGGCTTGTCCGCCCTGCCGCACGTCCCCGCGTTCGACGTCGAGGCGATCCGGGCGGATTTTCCCGCGCTGCATCAGAACATCCACGGACATCCGTTGGTTTTCCTCGACAATGCGGCCACCACGCAGAAACCGCAGGCGGTGATCGACGCGACCTCGCGATTCTACGCGCGGGACAACAGCAACATCCACCGGGCGGCCTACGAGCTGGCGGAGCGCGCCACCGCGGCCTTCGAGGGTGCGCGGAAGAAGGTCGCGCATTTTCTCGGGGCCAAGGACCACCGCGAGATCGTCTTCACCCGCAATGCGACCGAGGCGATCAATCTCGTGGCGCAGACCTTCGGCCGGAAGTTTCTCTGCTCGGGCGACGAGATCCTGCTCACCAGGATGGAACACCACGCGAACATCGTGCCGTGGCAACTGCTCGCGGCCGAGACAGGGGCGGTCATCAAAGTCGCGCCAATCAACGACCGGGGGGAATTGATCCTCGAGGAATTCGCCCGCCTGCTGGGCCCGCGCACCAAGATCGTCGCGCTGGCTCACGTTTCCAACGCCCTCGGCACGATCAACCCGCTGGAACTCCTCGTGCCGCTGGCTCACGCGGTCGGGGCGCACGTCCTCATTGACGGCTCGCAGTCCACGCCGCACCTGCCGGTCAATGTGACCTCGCTCGATGCGGATTTCTTCGTCTTTTCCGGACACAAGGTTTTCGGGCCGACGGGGATCGGCGCCCTCTATGCCAAGTCGCATATCCTCGAGCTGCTGCCGCCTTATCAGGGTGGAGGGCACATGATCAAGGATGTGACCTTCGAGCGCACCATCTTCCAGGCGGCGCCGGAGAAGTTCGAGGCCGGCACGCCGGACATTGCCGGGGCGGTCGGGCTCGGGGCCGCCCTTGACTACCTCAACCGCGTGGGTCTTCCGGCCATCGCGGCTTACGAACACGCCTTGCTCGACTATGCCTCCGGCCTGCTGGCCGGCGTCCCCGGCCTCCGGCCGATCGGCACCGCGGCGCAGAAGGCGAGCGTGCTCTCCTTCGTCATTCCCGGACTCGACAACAAAGTGATTGCCGAACACCTCGACCGCCGCGGCATTGCCGTCCGGTCCGGGCACCACTGCGCGTTGCCGGCCCAGCGCCACTTCGGTCTGGAGAGCACGGTCCGCCCTTCGTTGGCCTTCTACAACACCCGCGCCGAGGTGGACTTGCTCGTGCAAGCCCTATACTCCCTGACGCGGCAACGCTCATGAACACCGGAGTCACCACGCAGGAGCCGCGCGCCATCAGCCCGCAGGTGCTGCACCTTCACCTCGCGGCCGCCGGGTCAGCCGAGCAGACGATCCAAGTGATTGATGTGCGCACGCCGGCCGAGTTCGCCTCCGAGCATGTCGAGGCGGCCCGCAATGTCCCTCTTGATCTGCTCGCCTCGGAATTGCAGGGCCCGGGCGCGTCATGGGCGAAGGATGCCCCGGTCTACCTTCTCTGCCGCAGCGGCCGGCGGGCCCAGACGGCCGCCTCCGCCTTCGCCGCCGCGGGTTTTTCCCGGATCTTCGTCGTCGAGGGGGGCACGGAGGCATGGATCGCCGACGGATTGCCCGTCCATCGTGGCGGACGCCGGGTCATTGCGCTCGAGCGGCAGGTTCGGATCGGGGCTGGTCTTCTCGTCCTGCTCGGCGTCAGCCTTGGTCTCCTCGTGGCTCCGGCCTGGCTTTTCCTCGCCGGGTTCGTCGGAGCCGGCCTGGTCTTCGCCGGCGTGACGGATTGGTGCGGCATGGGCTTGCTTTTGGCCCGCGCCCCGTGGAACCGCTGACGGCCATGAGCCAACGGCGCCACCTGCTCGAACCGATCTTGGCGTCCTACCATGCGGTGGGTGGCATCAATCACCTCGACCGCGCGAACCTGCCCTCCAAGCAGGCCATCGCCCAGTTGTGCGGGGATCTGCTGCACTTGCTTTTCCCGGGGTTCTTCTCCGAGGAGGCGGTTTCGACCGCCGAGTTGCCGGAGGCGGCACAGGAGATCATCGACCAGGTGGCGGATCGTCTCGAACCGGAGATCGCGGTCAGTCTGCGCATCCGCGGCGGGTCCGAGTCCTCGGAGACCGACCGCCGCAAGGAAGCCGTGGCTATCACCGAGCGTTTCATTCATGGCGTGCCCGCCGTGCGGGCTCTGCTCCGGACCGACGTGGAGGCGGCCTACGCCGGGGATCCGGCCGCGCGCAGCTTGGAGGAAATCGTCCTCGCTTACCCGGGGCTCGAGGCCATTGCCGTCCAGCGCAGCGCCCACCTCCTCTACCGCGAGGATGTGCCGCTCATTCCCCGCATGATGACCGAATGGGCCCATGCCCGCACCGGGATCGACATTCACCCGGGGGCGCGGATCGGCTCGCACTTCTTCATCGACCACGGCACGGGCGTCGTCGGCGAGACCTGCGTCATCGGGGACCGCGTCAAGCTCTACCACGGGGTCACCTTGGGCGCGCGGAGTTTCCAGAAGGATGAAAGCGGCCAGATCGTCAAGGGCCTCATCCGCCACCCGCGGGTGGAAGATGATGGGGTCATCTATCCGCACGGCATCATCCTGGGTGGTGACACTGTCATTGGGGCCCGCAGCACGATCGGGGCCAACGTGTTTCTCATGAAGAGCGTCGACCCGGACACCCTCCTCGTGCGGGGGGAACAGGTGCAGAAAACCCTCGACAAGCGGCGGGGCACGAAAAAGCCCATCACCGTTCAGGTCCACGAGGACGAGATCGACTTCATCATTTAGCCATGCCTGATCCGAGCAACCGACGCCGTCTGGAGGACTTTGACCTCGGTCGACCCCGCAGCTCCGCACCTTGGTCGGGGATCGACGGGCATGTCGGCCGCACGCCGCTGATCCGCCTGCGGGGTCTCTCCGAGGCGACCGGATGTGAAATCCTCGGCAAGGCAGAGTGGATGAACCCCGGTGGTTCGGTCAAGGACCGCGCCGCGTGGGGGATCATCAGCGCAGCCGAAGAGGCCGGCCTCTTGCGTCGCGGCGACACCATCGTCGAGGGCACGGCCGGCAACACGGGCATTGGTCTGACCGTGATCGGGGCGGCGCGGGGATACCGCACGGTGATCGTCATTCCCGAGACCCAATCGCCGGAGAAAATCAACCTGCTTCGCGCCTTGGGTGCGGAAGTCAGGACAGTGCCGGAGAAGCCCTACCGTGACCCGGACAACTACAACCACATTGCCCGCCGGCTGGCGGAGGAAAAGGGCTGGTTCTGGTCCAATCAGTTCGACAACACAGCCAACCGCGACGGGCACTACCGGACGACCGGACCGGAGATCTGGGAGCAGACGGAGGGGCGGGTGACCGCGTTCGCGGCCGCAGTTGGCACCGGGGGCACCTTGGCGGGGACGGGGACTTTTCTGCGTGAAAGGAACCCGGATGTTTCGCTTGTTTGCCCCGACCCTTTCGGGGCCGCCATGTGGTCATGGTTTACCCACGGACACACCGAGGAAAATGATGGTGATTCCTACGCCGAAGGGATCGGCCAGTCCCGGGTGACGAAAAACCTTGAGGGCCTGGATGTAGCCCGAGCCTATCGGATCCCCGATCAGGAGGCGCTCTCCATCATCTACCGCCTGCGTCACGAGGAGGGGCTCTTTCTCGGGCTCTCCTCCGGCATCAACGTAGCCGGAGCGGTTCGTTTCGCCTGCGAACGTGGACCCGGGCAGGTGGTCGTCACCATTCTTTGCGACAGCGGCGCCAAATACCAATCGAAGCTCTACAACCCCGAGTGGCTCGCCGCGCATGGGCTGGACCCGCAGCTGCCGGTCCCGACGATTTAGGTGGGTCATCACGGTTGATCCGCTGATCACATGCCCATGGAATCCTTCTGCTCAACCGTGGCCATCGTCGGGGGTGGCGCCAGTGGCGCACTCACCGCCGCCCAGTTGCTCCGCCAGGCCAAGCGGCCGGTGCGCATCCTGCTTTTCGGACCTTCGCCCATGCCGGAATTCGGCACGGCCTACACCACGAGGGATGTGGCCCACCTGCTCAACGTCCCGGCCGGCCGCATGTCCGCCTGGCCCGCGCAACCAGACCACTTCCTCCAGTGGCTCAATGCGCCGTCAAATTGCGCGGCCTTGCTCAGTCGCCGGCAGTTCACCCCGGCCGACTTCGTGCCCCGCGCCATCTACGCCCGCTACATCGCCCACGTCGTGGAGGAGGCCTGCCGGGAGGCCGCAGACTCTGGCTCCACCTTCGAGCGCGTCAATGATTTGGTCGCCGATTTCGAACCCGACGGGCTCACGGCTGGTGTTCTGACCACGCAGTCCGGGCGCCGGGAGCGTGTCGCCCACCTGGTCTTGGCGCTCGGCAATCTTCCTGCGCGGGATCCGCTCCCGCGGCCCCACGAATTCTTCCGCAGCCGCCGCTACGTGGCCAATGTCTGGAGCGCGGGGGTCCTCGAGGCGATCGACCCGGCCGAGGATCTGCTCGTGGCCGGCAGCGGACTCACCGCGATGGACGTCGTCGCCACCCTCCGCCGGGTGGGGCACGAAGGGAAAATCACCGTCGTCTCCCGCAACGGGCAGCTTCCCGCCAGCCATGTGCTGGGCCCGCCCTACCGGGACTTTCTCGCCGGCACGTCCTGGCCCGCGAGCCTGCGCGGCTGGATTCGTTTGGTCCGCGGCGAAATGAAGCAGGCGCAGGCCGAAGGCGTGGACTGGCGGCCGGTCTTCGATGCGCTGCGCCCCCACACGCAGAAGATCTGGCAGTCGCTGAGCCCGGCGGACAAACAACGCGCCCTCCGCCACCTGCGCCCCTATTGGGAGTCCCGCCGCCACCGTGCGCCCGAGGCGACATGGGCGGCTTTCGACAAGTTTGCGCTCAATGGTCAACTGCGCTTCCGGCCCGGACGCATCCGCGATTTTTCCGAGGATGGTCGCCGAGTCACCGTGACTTTCCAGCCCAAGGGACACAGGGACACCATCCGCCTGCACGTCCACACCGTCCTCAACTGCCTCGGGCCGGAATCCAACTTCCGCCAGCGTCTCAACGATCCTCTCCTAGTCAACTTGATGGCGCGGGGCACTACCCAACCGGACCCGTTGCTGCTCGGGTTGGCGGCCACCCCCGATGGTGCGGTCATCGGAACCGACGGGCTTGGCAATCCCCTCATCTCCACCCTCGGCCCGCCCCTGCGTGGCATCCTCTGGGAGACCACCGCCATTCCGGAAATCCGCACCCAAGCCGCTTCCCTCGCGGCCAACATTCTTCGCGGCCTCTTCACGCCCGAGTGGGAAATTTAATCCCCGGGTTTTTGCCTGGGATCCGTTGTTCCCGACGGTCGCGGAGCCGCGCAGGGTGGGGGCAAACCGTGACCCCGGGTTCGCTCCTGCGGCCGCGTGACGAAACCGCTCACGGCTCCGACACAATCCTGATTGAGTTGCTAAACTTATTCTGAAATAAAGTCTGCAATCCTTGACGCCGAAGAGACGCGGGCCGCGCTGCTTGTGAATAAACAATGATCAAATTAGTAAAGTATGATCCCACGCGGGGCCGGATGTCTTCCCCTCGGCGGGTTTCGCCGCGAACGCTTGTCTTGGTCGGGTTGCTTGCGTGGGCTTCATCCGCGTCGGCTGTGCCGGAGGATGGAGTGAAAGCCAGCCCGCTTTCCTTCGGTTCCGGACCAGCCGTGGCCCCGGTCCCGGCCGACGTGGTGCTGGCCCACTGGTGGCACGGACACCACATCACCGGCGGCTGGCTCGGTCTTCGCGCTACGGCGGAAGATCGTGGTCTGACCTTGGGGGGCTCATGGCGCGGAATCCTCTACGGATTGCTCGCCAGCGAGACGGGTGCGCGCGGCGTTTTCGCGCAGGAACTCCTCTTTACCGGGAAGCTCGACCTCGCCAAGCTGACCGGACTCGAAGGTCTTCGCGGTCTCGAAGTCTTCGGCGAGGCACGCTGGCGTGATCCGGCTTACGACGCCAACCCGAACAATTTCATCAAGGGCTCGCCGTTCTTCAATCCGTCACGTTTCGCGGGCGGCGTCGGCTGGCGCCTTGGCGTGGCCGGTCTGGGTTACACCACGCCGGAACTGTTCGGGGTGGAGAAATTCCTCACCCTGCACGGCGGCTGGCTGCGGCCGCAACGCGAGTTTGTCGAGAACCAGTGGGGAAATCTCTTCGCCAATAACTCCATGGCCCCGGCCGAAGGCCTCGGCGCAAACATTCCCTTCGTCGCCAGCTTCTCCACGTGGGGAGGGACTTTGGAGGTCAAGCCGACCAACTGGCAATACACCAAATTCGGACTTTTCATGTCCTACCCCGAGGCCACGTCATCCGATAACAACGGCCTGATGTTCGAGGGCTACGCGCCGGATCCTGCGCAGAACGGACTGTTCTTCATGGGCGAGACCGGGGTCACCCCCAAGATCGGCGAGGCGCGCCTGCCCGGACGCTACGTTTTTGGCACTTACTACTACGAGGAGGACAACAAGACCTTCGGCACGAGCAAATACGGATTCTATTGGCAGGCCGAGCAGATGCTTTTCCGCGAGGCCTCGGGTAGCAGCGAAAAGCTCAGCGACCAGGGCCTCCACGCCTTCAACCTCATCGTCTTCGCGCCGGACGGCTGGAACAACAAGTATCCATTCTACTTCCACTCCGGACTCGTCTACGAGGGCCTCATCCCGGGCCGCGACCGCGACCAGCTCATGGCTGCCGTGGCGCTCGGCCAGCACAGCCTCAAGACGCAGCAGGCGGCGATTGACAAAGGCGACCCCGTCCCCGAAGTCACCACTTTCTTTGAGGTCGGCTACCGCATCAAGGTCAGCGGCTGGTCGTATCTCCAGCCCTTCTTCCAATACGAGTCGCGACCCGACGGCACCGAGGCCGTGGCCAATGCCGCCATCCTGGGCTTCCTTGTCGGCGTGGATTTCTGATCAACTCTTTCCCAACCTACCTACCATGATGAAAAACCACCTGTCCCGGCCGGCGCTCGTCGTCCTCCTTCTCGCCGCCTTCGTCACCGTGGCGTCGGCCTCCAATCTTCTCAACGTCTCCTACGATCCCACGCGCGAGTTTTACACCGAGTTCAACGCGGCTTTCGCCCGGCACTGGAAGGAAAAGACCGGCGAGGACGTTTCGGTCAACCAGTCGCATGGCGGATCGTCCAAGCAGGCCCGCGCCGTCATTGATGGCCTCGAGGCCGACGTGGTCACCCTCGCGCTCGCCGCCGACGTGGACGCCATCGCCCGGTCCGGCCAGTTGGCCAAAGAATGGCAAACCCGCCTCCCGGACAACAGTGCCCCGTATCAGTCCACCGTGGCTCTGCTCGTCCGCAAGGGAAACCCGAAAAACATCAAAAATTGGGACGACTTGGTGCGTCCTGATGTGCAGGTCATCACGCCGAATCCGAAAACCTCGGGAGCAGCGCGTTGGAACTTCCTCGCGGCGTGGGGCTGGGCCCTCGACCACTTCAAGGGCGACGAGGCGAAGGTGACCGGGTTCATCCGGAATCTCTACGCCAATGTGCCCGTGCTCGACGCCGGCGCACGCGGGTCCTCGACGACGTTCACCGAACGCAAGATCGGCGACGTCCTCATCAACTGGGAAAACGAACTGCTTCTCGCGGCCAAGGAACAGAGCGGGGAATACGAAATCGTCACCCCGTCGTTGAGCATCCTGGCCGAGCCGACCGTGGCGCTCGTCGATGCCAATGTGGACAAGAAGAAGACGCGCGAGGTGGCCACGGCTTACCTCGAATACCTCTACTCCGACGAGGGACAAAACCTCGCGGGCAAGCATTTCTACCGGCCGAGCAACCCGGAGATCCTGGCCAAATACAAGGCGCAGTATCCGGACGTCAAACTTTTCACCATCGACGAGGTCTTCGGTGGTTGGGACGCGGCCACGAAAAAGTTCTTCGACGATGGCGGCGTCTTCGACCAAATCTACCTCAAATGATTCGCGACGGTGCCATGACGAACCCCGTGCTGCGCCTCGCCCGGGCGGCCTTGCTCGCCGTCCTGCTCTCGCTGGGGTTTTCCGCCGCCGTCCGCGCTGAGATCAAATTGCTCAACGTGTCCTACGATCCCACGCGGGAGTTCTACACGGAATTCAATCAGGCTTTCGCCCGGCATTGGAAGGAGAAGACCGGACAGGACATCCGCGTCAACCAGTCGCACGGCGGTTCGGGTAAGCAGGCGCGTGCCGTCATCGATGGCCTCGAGGCCGACGTGGTCACCCTCGCGCTGGCTTGGGACATCGACGCCATCGCCAAGGCCGGCCTCGTCTCCGCCGCCTGGAGGCAGCGCCTGCCGGACAACAGCGCGCCATATCAGTCCACGCTGGCCTTCTTGGTCCGCAAGGGCAACCCGAAGAACATCAAGGATTGGGACGATCTGGTGCGTCCCGATGTGCAAGTCATCACCCCCAATCCCAAGACCGGCGGGGTGTCCCGCTGGAATTTTCTCGCGGCCTGGGGGTGGGCCCTCGACCACTTCAAGGGCGACGAGGCCCGGACCCGGGAGTTTGTCCACAAGCTCTACGCCAATGTTCCCGTGCTCGACGCCGGCGCACGCGGGTCATCGACCACCTTCATCGAGCGGGGTATCGGCGACGTGCTCATCAATTGGGAAAACGAACTCCTGCTCGCGCTGCAGGAGCAGGGTGATGAATTCGAGATCGTCACGCCCTCGCTGAGCATCCTGGCCGAGCCCGTGGTCGCCGTGGTCGATGCCAACGTGGACAAGAAGAAGACACGCGAGGTCGCCACGGCTTATCTCGAATACCTCTACTCGGACGAGGGGCAAAACCTCGCGGGCAAGCATTTCTACCGGCCGAGCAACCCGGAAATCCTGGCCAGATACAAGTCGCAGTATCCGGAGGTCAAACTCTTCACCATCGACGAGGTCTTCGGCGGCTGGGGGCCGGCGATGAAGAAGTTCTTCGACGATGGTGCCATCTTCGACCAGATCTACCTCAAGTGAAGCCCACCGATGAACCCATGAAAGCAGGCGGGAAAACCCGGAGGCGCCCGGCCAACCGGCGCGTCCTGCCGGGCTTCGGGCTGACCATGGGCATCACCGTGACCTACCTCACCCTGATCGTGCTCATTCCGCTCTCCGCGGTTTTCATCCGCTCCTCCGGCATGGGGTGGTCCGAATTTTGGGCGGCCGTGACCGGGCGCCAGGTCGTGGCGTCCTACAAGGTCACCTTCGGCATCTCCTTCCTCGCGGCCGCCGCCAACGCCTTCTTCGGCTTCATCGTGGCCTGGATTCTCACCCGCTACCATTTTCCCGGCCGGCGTTTTTTCGACGCCCTCGTCGATCTACCCTTCGCCCTGCCCACCGCCGTGGCGGGCATCGCCCTGACCGCACTGTATGCCCGCAACGGATGGCTCGGGCAGTTCTTCTATCCGCTGGGAATCGAAACGGCCTATTCGCAGGTCGGCATCTTCATCGCCCTGACTTTCATCGGCCTGCCCTTCATTGTCCGCACGCTGCAACCGGTCCTGGAGGACCTCGACACGGAGGTCGAGGAGGCGGGGGCGTCGCTCGGTGCCGGCCGGGCGCAGGTCTTTCTCCAGATCATCCTGCCTGCACTTCTTCCGGCCTTGCTCACCGGATTCTCCCTCGCCTTCGCCCGGGCCATCGGCGAATACGGCTCGGTCATCTTCATCAGCGGCAACATTCCGTTGCACACCGAGATCACGCCGCTGGTCATCGTCAAGTTCCTCGAGAACTACCAGTTCCCCCAGGCCAC
>JBMOJP010000178.1:0-2269 GCA_049315725.1 Chthoniobacterales bacterium
TCGGCGACATTTTCGGCAGCGCGCTGGCCGCCGAGGGCATCTTTGCCTTCTTCCTTGAATCCGGCTTCCTCGCCATCCTTCTTTTCGGTTGGAACAAGGTCGGGCCGAAGCTGCACTTCTTCGCCACCTGCATGGTCTGCCTCGGCGCCCATTTCAGCGCGGTCTGGATCGTCATCGCCAATTCTTGGATGCACACCCCGGCCGGCTTCCGCATCGAATACCGGGGCGAAATCATGCCGAACGGCTTCCTTCCCACCGCCGACCAGATCCTCAACTCGCGCGCCGTGGTCGAGGATTTCTGGGCCATGATCTTCAATCCCTCCTCGATGGACCGCCTCGCCCACGTCGTCGTCGGTTGCTGGCAGGCGGGCGCCTTTCTCGTCATCAGCATCAGCGCCTACTATCTGCTCCGCGGACGCCACCTCGAATTCGCCCGCACCTCAATTAAGGTCGCCCTCATTTTCGCCGCGGTGGCCTCTTTGTTGCAACTGGCCACCGGAGCCAAATCGGCCGACGGCGTGACCAAAAACCAGCCGGCCAAGCTCGCCGCGATGGAAGGAGTTTTCAAAACGCAGTCCAACGCCCCCATGGCCATCGTCGGCTGGCTCGACATGGAAAAACAGGAGGTCATCGGCCTGCAAATCCCCGGGATGCTCAGCATCCTGGTCGGCGGTTCGACCAACACGGTGGTCACCGGGCTGGACGCTTTTCCCAAGGAAGACTGGCCGCCCGTGCAGGCCGTCTTCCAATTTTACCACCTCATGATCGCCATCGGCATGGCGCTCATCGGGATCGCCTGGTTCGGGATTTTCCTTTGGTGGCGCGGATGGCTTTTCAATCTGTCGAACCCCATCGTCCGCCTTTACTATGGGGTTCTGGTCTTGTCCGTGCTCGGGCCGCAGATCGCCAACCAGAGCGGATGGTTCACCACGGAGTTGGGACGCCAACCGTGGATCGTCTACGGGATCATGCGCACCTCGCAGGGGCTGAGCGAAGTGGTCAAAGCCAACCACGTGATCGCCTCGCTCATCATGTTCACCTTCATCTACGCCCTGCTCTTCGCCGTCTTTCTTTATCTTCTGAACCGCAAAATCCAGCGCGGGCCCGACGACGAGGAGGAAAGCGAGGAAATGCCGACCAGCTGGGTGGCCCTCATGGAACGGCGCAAGGGGCAGGCCCGCGGCGCCGGTTGACCACCCCATGCTCGACCTCAACACCATCTGGTTCATTCTCGTTGGCGTCCTTTTCACCGGCTACGCCATGCTCGACGGCTTCGACCTCGGGGTCGGGGCGCTGCACCTTTTGGTCAAGAAGGACGAAGACCGCCGCATCTTCCTCAATGCCATCGGGCCGGTCTGGGACGGCAACGAGGTCTGGCTGGTCACCGGGGCCGGCGCCCTCTTTGCTGCCTTCCCCATGGTCTATGCCGGGGTTTTTTCCGGGTTTTACCTGCCCTTCATGGCCCTGCTCTGCGGGCTCATCTTCCGCGCGGTGGCCATCGAATTCCGGAGCAAAGAACCTTGGGGCTGGTGGCGGCAAATGTGGGACCTCGGCTTTTCCCTCGGCAGCATCGGCTCGGGCTTTTTGATCGGCCTGACCATGGGAAACATCCTCGTCGGGGTGCAACTCGACGCGACCGGCAACTACATCGGCGGCGTCCGGGCCCTCTTCAATCCCTACGCCATCCTCCTCGGCTTCACCACCGTCGCGCTCTTCGCCATGCACGGGTCGATCTACCTCGTGATGAAAACCGAATGGGAATTGCAGGCCCTCGTCCGCCGCTGGGTCAATCGCACGATCGGCCTCTTCCTCTTTTTCTACCTCGTCCTCAACGTGGCCACCCTGATCTACGCGCCGCACTTGCTCGAAATCCTGCGCGCGCGGCCCTGGTTGGTCGCCGTCTTCGTCCTCAATGTGTTCGTCGTGCTGAACATCCCGCGCCAGAACCACAAGGGCAACGACTTCGCCGTCTTCCTTTCCTCCTGCGCCTCCATGGCCCTGCTCATGGCGCTCTTCGGCCTCACCGTTTTTCCCAACATGGTGCTGTCCATGCCGAACCCCGAACTCAGCCTGACCATTTACAACGCCGCCTCCACGCCGAAGACCCACATGATCATGCTCATCATGGCCATCATCGGCATCCCCATCATCCTGGCCTACACGGTCAGCGTCTATTTCATCTTCCGCGGGAAGGTCAAACTCACCGCGCACAGCTACTGAAGCCGCGCGCGCGGATCGACCAGTCGTTGGCTTTCCGCCTCTCAACCCT
>JBMOJP010000083.1:0-9862 GCA_049315725.1 Chthoniobacterales bacterium
TGGGCATTCGCAACCCGTGGTTCGGGAAAAAGGTTTTCGCCACCGAGGCCGCACGTGATCTCAACCGCTATGTGCTGGCGGATAAGGTTTACCAAACCAAAGCCGTCGAGTCGCCCGCCGCGAGGGAAGACGGGCAAGCCGCTGTGCGGCCTGACCGCACCGAGGCCGACGCGACGCGTCCCTTCCTCGGCAAGGGCAAATCCCAGGCGCAGCTAGATGTCGCCTACCCGCAGGGCCAGCCGCTCTCCATTGATGAAGTGCGCGATCTGCTCAACCGGCCCCGTTGAGCGCATGAGTCCTGCTGAGTCCCTCGAATTTCTCACCCGCGGTTGCGCCGAGGTGATCAGCCGGGCTGAACTGCAAAAGAAGCTATCGTCCGGCCGTCCCCTCCGCGTGAAGCTCGGGGTGGATCCGACCGCGCCAGACATCCATCTCGGGCACACCGTCGGCCTGCAGAAATTGCGTCAGTTTCAGGACCGCGGCCACGAGGCGATTCTCATCATCGGAGACTTCACCGCCATGATCGGCGACCCGAGCGGGCGTTCGGCCACCCGTCCGCAACTGACCCACGAGGACGTGATGGCCAACGCGAAGACATATCAGGAGCAGGCTTTCAAGGTGCTCGACGCGGAGCGGACCGAGGTGGTTTTCAACGGTCAGTGGTTCGCCAAGATGACCTTCACCGATGTGATCCGCCTGAACAGCCGGGTGACTTTGCAGCAGATGTTGCAGCGGGAGGACTTTCGCGAGCGCATGGAAAAATCGCACCCGATCCGTGCCCACGAGGTCCAATATCCGATCATGCAGGGCTGGGACTCCGTCATGATCCGGGCCGATGTCGAGTTGGGGGGCACCGATCAGCTTTTCAACATCATGGTCGGACGCGACCTGCAGAAAGAGGAGGGTCAGGAAGCGCAGGTCGCCATGATGCTGCCCATTCTGGAGGGACTCGATGGCGCGCAAAAAATGAGCAAGAGTCTGGGCAATTCCATCGGGGTGAGCGAGCCGGCTGGTGAGATGTTTGGCAAGGTCATGAGCATCTCGGATGCTCTCATGGCCCGCTACTACACGCTCCTTCTCGGTCGCGATCTTGCCGCGGAGGAGCATCCGATGACGGCGAAAAAGGTGTTGGCACGGTCGTTGGTCGCCCGCTTCCACGACCAAGTGATGGCGGACCGCGCGCTGGAGGAATTCGAAAAACGCTTCAGCGGCCGTGATCTCGAGAACGCCGAGTTGCCGAGCTTCACACCCGCTTCCCCTCAGCTTGATGTCATCACCGCCGGTGTGGACGCCTATGCCCGGTGCTTCGGTCAGGCAAGATCCCGCGGTGATGTCCGCCGTCTCGCTTTGCAGGGCAGCGTGCAGTGGCGCGGGGAAAAAGTGACTGATCCCAAGGCGACGCTGGATTTTTCCGCGGGCGGGATTTTGCGTTTGGACAAGACGCGGGCGGTGCGGGTTGGGGGGTAGCAGCGCTCTCTGAGCGTCGCAGGTTGTCCGCCAAGGCAGCGACGCTCAGAGAGCGCTGCTACAAGACGGACGCGATCGCGGCGGGTAGTGTGCGCGGGCCGCCGCCTCCCAGTTCGTGGTCGATGTCTTCAAGTCGGCGGATGAGGTCAACGACTTCGCTTCGCGCGTAGGTCCCGCCTGCCGCGGCGCAGAAATGGGTGCGACAGCCGAAGGGGCGGTCCTCGTAGATGAGGCAGCGCGAGGTGGTCGGATCAAGCAGGGGACAGGCCCCGTCGGCGCGGGTCGGCAAGCTGCGCCGCCCCGTGGCGCGGAGGGCGCGGGCGGCCAAGAGGGCTTCGCCGCGAGTCAGGTAGGGCGTTTTGCCTGTCAGTTTGAAGTGGCAGCACTCGGCACGCCGCACGCACTGCCGCTCGATTGGGCGCTCCGACAGTTCCCGGTAGATCGAACGAACGTCCGCGACGGCCTGGGCGTTTTGCTCTCCGGGCGCTCGCCGCATTTCAATGACAGCCGCAGCCACCATGCCCGCAGCACTCGTCCTCTACGGCCGCGTGGTGGACATGACCGTGGGCGATTTCCTCCTCCGTGGCCGGACGGACCTCGCGCACGGTGACATCGAACGTGAGTGTTTCACCGGCCAGGGGATGATTGGCGTCCACCGTGACTGTTTCCGGGGAAACGGCAATGACGACGACATTGTCCGTGCCATCCTCCCGCTGGGCCCGAAAGCGCATGCCGGGGGCGATTTCGGCCCCGGGAGGGAAGACCGAGCGGGGCACCTCGGCCAGGCGTTTCTCGTCGCGCAGTCCGTAGCCCTCGACAGGCGGGACGACCACGTTGAGTTCGTCGCCCGCCTGTTTGCCTTCGAGGGCTTTTTCCAGGCCAGGGACAATGCTGGCGTAGCCGTGCACGTAGGCCATCGGGCCGGTTTCCTTGGAATCATCGAGCGTCTCCGCCCGGCTGTTGCGCACTTGGTAATCGAACAAAACGACGTGGTCTTTGGTTACTTTCATGAGGAGCGTTCAGGATTCAGTTTTCAGGAGATGGTGAGTTCGGGACGGGAAGAGTAAACGCTGCCTGCGGCCCGCTGAAAACTGTAAACTCCGCAGCGCACCTCGGTCATTTCCTCAGCGGATCGAAGGCGTGGTCGGCGCCCTGGCGCTTGGCTTCAAGGACAATTTGCAGGAGGCGGCCGAGATCACCCTCCGGCCAGCCCTTTTGCTCGAACCAGCACAGGTATTCCGCCGGGAGGTCGTAGAGCCGGCGGCCGCGAAACCGACCGAAGGGCATCTCCCAGGTGCGCAGTTTTTCCCAATCGGCGGCGGCATCCAGGTCCATGGGCAAGTCTCGCCTGATGGCGGGCGTCCGCCAAGTCTTGCGCTGGCCAGCGCGGAAGAATTGTCCTAATTTCGACTTGATGCCCGATTTTTCCGATGACCCATCCAACAGTCCGCACGACGACCTTCACTACCGTGAATACAAGATCATCCTGCGGCCCGAGCCCTTCACCGCGCCGAAGGCTTTCAAGGATTTCTGGCAGGTGGTCAAGCGGGTGGCCAAGCGGTTCGAAGTCCGGCTGGAGGAAGCGGATAACGCCTTCGCCAACAATGTCCGCGAGGTTCTTTTCTTCGACACCCCAGGCTTCGACCTCTACCGCAATCATTTCATCGTGCGTATGCGCACTCCTTACCACGAAGGCTGGCCGTCGGGAACGCCGGAGCTGACGGTGAAATTTCGCCATCCCGACTTCGCCGCGGCGGCCGGCGTTGATATTCGGCCGGCTCTTGCTGGTGAGACGCGGATCAAGTTCAAGGAGGAGCTGCTGCCTTGTCCGGACAAAATCGGGGAAATCCGGTCGATTTTCTCGCACAATGCCGTCCTCGCCCTTCCGCGGGAGGCGATGAATCTGGCCCTGCGCAACATCACCCACGCTTTTCCCGCCTTCCGACCAATCGAGGAACAAGGCGATGCGCCAATCGAGTTGGTCAACGACATGGCGGTCGAGGAGGTGCAGGTCAACGTGGGGCTCCTGCACTTTGGCCACCACTACACCGGCAAAACGACCATCTCGGTCTGGCGCAGTCGCAAGCTCGAGCAACCGGTCTGCGGCGAATTCGCCTTCCAGTGCAAATTCAACCAATCCGACGAAGTCCATGCGATGACGCTGGAGAAAGCATCTGCCTTCCATTGCAATCTGCAGGAAGTCGCCGCGGATTGGGTCATGCTCGGCACGACCAAGACCGCGCTGGTTTACGGCCTGGGCAGCAAGACGGTGGTCAATCATGAGTGAGGCTCCCCCGCGGGTTTCCCTCCCCGGCCTTTTCGTGGCCTTCGCGCTCATCGGCGTGACCAGCTTCGGCGGTGGCATCGTGGCCTACCTGCGGCACGCGCTGGTCGAGCAGCGCCGGTGGCTCGACGAGGACGAGTTCATGGCCGCGCTGGAGATCAGCCAGACGCTGCCGGGGCTCAACTCGACCAACATGAGCGTGATTGTCGGGCGCAAGCTGCGCGGCCCGCTTGGCGCGGTGGCCGCGGTCCTTGGCATGGTTTTGCCCGGCGCGGCCATTGTCATGGCCCTCGGCTTTGCCTACGTCCGATTCCGCCACGACCCGGATGTCTCGATTGTTCTGCTCGGGGTGGCGGCGGCTGCGGTCGGTCTGCTCCTCCAGGTCACGTTGAAGATAGGCTGGAAGCAATTGATCAAACCAAGCGACCTCGCCTTTGTCGTCGTGGTTTTTCTCCTTGTGGGTGTCTTCCATGTCTCGCTCGTCGTCACGCTGGCCGTCGTGGCACCGCTGGCCATCTGGCTGCACCGGCCGGCGGCGGATGGAAAGGGCGCGCCATGACCAAGATCGTCGGGCTGGTCAATGTCTTCGCGCTGCTCTCCCTGCTGGCTGTAGGCGGCGGAACCGCGGTGCTGCCGCAGATGAAGCATGACACGACCGACATTCATCATTGGGTGAACGACACGCAATTTGCCGAGATTTACAGTCTCGGACAGCTTGCGCCCGGACCGAACATGACGTGCGTCATCCTTATCGGCTACGAAGTCTCCGGCTGGGTCGGGGCCGTCGCGGTGTTGTTTGCCTTTTTCTTTCCTTCGTCTCTCCTCTGCTACGTGGCGAGCAGTGCGTGGGATTCCGCCCGGGGTTCTCCCTGGCGCGACGCGATCCAGCGCGGTATGGCCCCGATCGTCATCGGCCTCATGCTGGCCGGCGTTTACGCGGTGGGCAAAACGGCCAGTTTTGATCCGGCGCGCGGATGGGAGGTCAATGCGATCACGCTGGGTATCGGCGCGGCCGTCGCGGGCGCGCTGACCTTCACGCGGATCAATCCGGCCCTCGCCATCCTCGCCGGCGGGGTTCTCGGCTTTTTTCTCCTGCGCTGAAACGGCGGCGCGGCGACTCCCTACTCGTAGCGCAGGGCTTTGACCGGATCCATTCGCGCGGCGAACCATGCCGGGATGATCGCGGCGACGGTGCAAATGACAAAGGCGCTGACGCAGATGATGGCGACGTCCGACGGGACGATCTCGGCGGGAATTTCGGAGAACTGGTAGATCGACTTCGGGAAGATTTCGATGCCGGTGACGAGGGAGAGGAGATGGCTCACCTGGTTGCGGTATTGCACCAGCCAGATGCCGAGGCTCAGGCCGATGAGGGTGCCGAAAAAGCCGACGACAATCCCCTGGCCGACGAAGACGCCGATGATCTGTCCGGTGCGCGCCCCCAGCGCCTTGAGAATGCCGATCTCCCGCGTTTTCTGCACGGTCACAGTGATGAGCGTGTTCATGATTCCGAAGGCGGCCACGATGACAATGAAAAGGAGGATGAAAAACATGACGTTTCGTTCCATGTGGATGGCCTCAAAAAGGTCGCGGTTCATGTCCATCCAGGTTGAGACCGAGATGTTCGGATCCACCACGGCATAAATCGCCTCGCGCACCTGCGCGGCATCATAGGGATGAACCGTCTTGATCGTCAGGCCGTGCACCCCGTCGCCCAAGCCGTAAAGCTCCTGGCCGATATGCAGGGGCACGAGAAGAAACTCCGAGTCGTAAAGGTAGCGCCCGGACTCAAAAATGCCGGTGACTTTGAGTTCGAGCGGCAGGATCATCTCGCGCAAGTTGGCCGCGTCTTTTTTGTCCGCCGGGTTTTCCTCCATGCGGTTGATTTCATCGACGATTTCCTCGAGGTTGCCCGGCGAGTAGATGGTAATGGTGTCGCCCACGCCGGCGCCAAGAAGGTTGGCCAGGGCCGAGCCGATGACGGTGTCATTGGCCTCGAGCTGCAGCGATCCGGCTACGATGAAGTCCTGCAGGGTGGTGACCGTTTTTTCCGCCTCGGGGTCGATGGCGCGGATTTTCGGGGCCATGCGCCGGCCCATGAATTCCGCCAGGACCGGCCCCTGGACAAACGGGGCCACGCCGGTCACATCCTTGACCCCGCGGATTTTCGCCGCCTGGTCGGACCAGTCCTCGATGACGGTTTCCCCGCCGGCCACCAGATGGGCGTCAAACCCAAGGACCTTGCGGCGCAATTCCTGCTCGAAACCGGTCATGACTGAAATGACGAGGATCAGCACCATGATTCCGAGTGTCACCCCGAGGATGGAGATCACGGTGATCAGGCTGACGAACGTGCGCTTTGGCTTGAGGTAGCGCAGGGCGAGGAAAAAACTGAACGGTTTTGTCATGTCAGAGTGTTCAGTTTTCAGGATTTGGGGAGTTTTGCACAGACCGGAATCGCGGAAGACTTTCGTAGTTGGCAGACCGCCGCACCGGATTTGCGGTATGCCGCGTCGGCCGAGAGGGAAGAGCCATTCAATGGCTGTGGGAGCAAATACAGGCGTATTCCGCGAGTTTGCACCCCGGGCACGGAGAAAGATTCAGGTTGAATTTCTCCACCACGGCCTTGGCTTCGGGCGTGACCTTGATTTGCACGACAGTCGGAAAGTCGTTGCCTTCGGGCAAGGGCTTGTCGGAGAGGAGGGCGGTGCCGGATTTTGCAAAGCCCAGCTTGGTTGGGGCAGAGCGCTCGCCGGCGGTAACCGTGACGGTTTGCGCAGCGGGGGCGATGGCTTGGCCGTCTTCGCCGAGGAAGGTGATCTGGACCTTGCGATCGGCAGTCACGAAGAACTCGGCGTGGGGTTGAATGACCGTCAAGACGCGACCGCCGTGGGGACCGGCTTCTTTTTTCTCGTGGGTGTGATCACCGGCGGCCAGGGCCGGGAGGGCGAGGGCGACTGCGGTGATGAAGGCTAGGATGGGTGTTTTCATGTTGGTTGGTCTTGATTGGTAGATCTGAAAGTCACTGCGCCGCAGCGGCGTCGCGGGCCAGGGCGTGGAGGGCGGATTTGCGGCCGAAGGTGTGGAAAATCAGCGGGGTGATGAGAAAGTCGAGTAACGTGGATGAGACGAGTCCGCCGACGATGACAACGGCGACGGGGTGCAGGATCTCCTTGCCGGGCTGGTCGCCCGCGAGAACGAACGGAATCAAGGCGATACCCGCGGCCAGGGCCGTCATGAACACGGGAACCATCCGCTCCAAGGTGCCGCGCTCCACCATCTGGCGGGTGAATCCTTCGCCCTCGTGCTTCATGAGGTGGAGGTAGTGGGAAAGCATCATAATGCCATTGCGCGCGGCAATACCGCCGACGGCGATGAAACCAACGAGCGTGGCGATGCTGATGTTATCGATCAGCAGCCAGGTGAGAACAAGCCCTCCGACGAGGGCAAAGGGGATATTGAGCAGCACTTGCAGCGCGAGCGACAGGCTCTGGAAATAGCCGTAGAGCAGGAAGACGATGAGGAGGAAAACGGCGGCGCTGAGGATGAGGATGCGCTGGGTGGCTTCCTGCCGGGCTTGGAAATCGCCTTCGTAGGTCACGAAGTAGCCCTCGGGGAATTTCACCTGGTCGGCCACCATTTTTTCGAGTTCGGCGACGCGGGCGCCCACGTCGCGGACGGTGGGCTTGATGGCGATGGTGAAGCGGCGCTGGCCGTTTTCGCGGAAGATGACGTTGGGCCCCTTGGCTTCGCGCACGTCGGCCATGGCTTCAAGGGGGAGGAAACGTCCACCCTCCGTTTCGATGGGAAGCTGGGCGATTTTTTCGGGGGAATCGCGCCAGGCCACGGGCAGGCGCAGGACGAGGTTGATGGCGCGCTGGCCTTCGCGGAGTTCGGCCACGGCTTTTCCGCCGACGAGGGCGCTGAGCTTTTCGTTGAGAATCCCCGGGGTGATGCCGTAGGCGGAGGCTCGGTCGCGGTCCGCCTCGATGCGGAGTTGGGGGATGGAGGATTGTTGGTCGAGTTTGGCGTCGGCAAAGCCGGGAATGGTCCGGGCGATGCCCTGGATCTCGGTGCCGAGGCGGCGGAGGGTGTCGAGGTCGGGACCAAAGACCTTGATGGCGACGGGGGCGGAGACCCCGCTGAGCATGTGGCCGATGCGGTCGGCCAGAGGACCGCCGACGACGGCGAAGACGCCGGGGATGGACTGGATACGGGATTTGAGATCGGCGAGAATTTCCGCGCGGGAACGGCCCTTGGCGTCCTCGCCTTGACGGAAGTCCACGTCGAATTCGGCGGTGGAGACGGGGACGACGTGGTCACCGCGTTCGGCGCGGCCGAGGCGGCGGCCGACTTTTGAAACCTCAGGCACGGCAAGGATTTGTTCCTCGATCACGTCCGAGATCTGGTTCATTTGCTCGAGCGAGGTGCCGGGCGCGGAGGTGGCGGCGATGAGGGCGGTTTCCTCTTTGAAAGCGGGCAGGAAATCCTTGCCCATGCTGGCATAGAGGGAGAAGGCGGCCAGCACGCTGACGAGGACGACCGCCAACACGGGGTAGGGCAGGTCGAAGGCTAGTCGCAAGGCGGTATGCCGGAGCAGGCGCTTCATGGTGCGCACGAGCCATCCGTCGGGGTGGTCGTGCCCCGGCTGGGGATTGAGCAGGAAGGAGCAGAGAACGGGGATGAGCGTGAGGGAGACGACGAAGGAAGCGATCATGCTGATGATCGTCGCAATGCCGATCGGGGCGAAAAGCTTGCCTTCGACACCGGTGAGCCCGAGGAGCGGGACGAAGACGAGCGCGATGAGCACGGTGGCGTAGAGGATGGAGCTGCGGACTTCTCCAGATGCGCGGGCGATGACGGCAAGCTTGGGTCGGGGATTGGGCAGGGAAGCATTTTCGCGCAATCGTCGGAAGACGTTTTCCACATCCACGATGGCGTCGTCCACCACCATGCCGATGGCGACGGCGAGGCCGCCGAGAGTCATGGAGTTCACCGAGACGCCGAGCCATTGGAAGCTGAGCAGAGTGATGGCAAAGCTCATCGGCATGGCCATGAGGGTGATAAAGGTGGTGCGGAAATTGAGCAAAAAGATGAAGAGAACGACGGTGACCATGACGGCCGCCTCGATGATGGCGCTCTTGAGATTTCCCATCGCGTTGTCGATGAAATCCTTTTGCTGAAAGAGCACGACGGTCTCGACGCCCTTGGGCAGACTGGGTGCGAGTTCGTCGAGGGCTTCCTTGATCTGCCGGGTGAGCAAGCGGGTGTCGAAGCCGGGGGATTTGGTCACGGACATGATGACGCCGTAGGTGGGCGTCTTTTCCGGGGCCTGGCTGACGGTGGCATCGCCTCGCATGGGTTCGATACCCCAGACCAAGCTGGCCACGTCGGTGAGAAGAATAGGGCGGTCGCCGACCTTTTTGACCACGGTGCGCCCGAGGGCGGCAAGGTCGGTGGTCATGGCGAGATTGCGGATCATGATCTCGGTGGGGCCGGTGTTGAGGAAGCCGCCAGTGGTGGTGCTGGCGGCGGCAGCGGCGGCGGAGGAAAGTTCGTCGAAGCTCACGCCGTGGGCCTGCATGCGGTAGGGATCTGGCTGGATTTCGATCTGCTTGATGCCGCCGCCCATGTTGAGGACCTCGGCAATGCCGGGGATGCTCTGGAGGCGGCGCTTGATGGTCCAGTCGGCAAGGGAGCGCACGTCGCTGGGCGCAAGGTAGCCGGGTTCGCCTTCCTTGATGGTGGAGCGCACGCCCACGAGGAGGATTTCGCCCATGAGCGAGGCGACGGGAGTGAGGAAGGGCTCGACGCCTGCGGGCAATTGCTCGCGGGCGGTCTGCAGGCGTTCCTGCACGAGGATGCGGTTTTTATAGATGTCGCTGCCCCAGTCGAATTCGGCATAAACGAGGGAGAGCGAGACATCGGAATTCGACCGCAGGCGGGTCAGGCCGGCGACGCCCATCAGGGCGCTTTCAAGGGGCTGGGTGACGCGGATTTCGACCTCCTCCGGCGCGAGGCCGGGAGCCTCGGTGAGGATGACGACGGTGGGCTTGGTGAGGTCGGGAAGAACTTCGACCGGGAGCCGCAGGGCGGTGGTGACGCCGAGGG
>JBMOJP010000084.1:0-9805 GCA_049315725.1 Chthoniobacterales bacterium
TGGCATGACGGCGCGCCCTTCACCGCGCGCGATGTCCTCTTCACCTACAACGCGATCATGGATGACCGCGTGGCCTCCCCGCGCAAGTCGGATTACGACCTCGTCCTGCGGGTCGAAACGCCCGACGAGCGGACGGTTCGCGTCGCGTATCGGCGGCCCTTCTCGCCGGCGCTGGAGAGCTGGATGATGAGCATGCTGCCCGCGCATCTCCTCGAGGGTGTGGTGCCCGACCAGTGGCCGCTCGTTTACAACCGCGCGCCCGTCGGCACCGGTCCGTTCAAGTTTGCCGAATGGAAGACGAACCAGTTTGTCCGGGTCGTGCGCAACGATGATTACTTCCGGGGTCGCCCGCATTTGGAGGCGATTGTCATCCGCTCGCTGCCCGACCCCCTGACTCTGCGGCTGGCCTTCGAGACCCGGCAGGTGGACTTTTGGTCGGCGGACCCATGGGCCGTCGGCAGCTTCCGCCAGGACCCGCGCTTCACGGTGTTTTCGGCGCCGAGCAGCTCCTACAACTACGTGGGCTGGAACCTGCGACGTCCGCTTTTCCGCGATCCGCACGTCCGCCAGGCCCTGGCCCGTGCGGTCAATATCGACCAAATGATCCGCTATGTTCTCTACGGCTACGGCGTGCAGAGCACGGGAATATTCACCCCGGAAATGTGGTTCTTCAACCCGGCCGTGCAGCCTCTGACTTACGATCCGGAGACGGCCAAGCAGATGCTGGACGCGGCCGGATGGAAACCCGGGCCGGACGGCATTCGCGTGAAGGACGGCGAGCGCTTTGCCTTCACGCTGATCACGAACAACGGCAATGTCATTCGCAGCGACATTGCCACCCTCGTGCAGGCCGACCTCAAGGCCGTGGGCATCGAGGTCAAGGTGGAGATGTATGAGTGGGCCGTCTTCCTCAAGAGTTTCGTCAACAAGGGCGAGTTCGACGCGGTGGTGCTCGGCTGGGCGCTGGGCCAGGGATTCGACCAGTTCCAGATCTGGCATTCGTCGCAGACGGGACCGGAGCAACTCAACATGGTCGGCTTCAAAAACTCCGGGGCCGACCGTTTGCTTGAGGCCATTCGGGAGGAATTCGACCGGACCAAGATCATGGCCCGGTGCGGCGAGTTGCAGCAGTTGATTTATGACGAGCAGCCGTATCTCTTTCTCTTCGTGCCGGAAGGAACCTCAGTGATGTGGAAGGATGCGTTTCGCGTGCGGCGCCCCGGACCGGATGGCACCTGGATCGACGAGCCGGTGACCATGACCAAGTCCGGGTGGAGCCACTATCTCGAGTGGTTTTACCGCCCGGAATATGCGCAGGAGGCGGAGAGATAAATCATGGCTGCCTTCCTCATCCGCCGTCTGCTCGTTTCCGTCGTGCTGCTCTTTTTCATCAGCGTGATTTCGT
The DNA here is from genome assembly GCA_049315725.1 of Chthoniobacterales bacterium. Classification (GTDB taxonomy): domain Bacteria; phylum Verrucomicrobiota; class Verrucomicrobiia; order Chthoniobacterales; family JACTMZ01; genus JACTMZ01. The sequence continues at coordinate 1,406 of JBMOJP010000084.1, forward strand.
TTTTCATCATCACCCTGACGCCGGGCAGTCCGTATCCGTGGGGTGAGCTCAATCCGAAAATCTCCGAGGAGGTCAAGCGGGTCTTCCGGGAAAAATTCCACCTCGACCGTCCGCTGCCCGAGCAATACGCGCTGATCATGCGCGACCTCTTCACCGGTCGCCTGCGCAGCATCAAGGACGAGCGGCCGGTGCTGGAAAAAATCGGCGAACGTCTGCCCGCCACCCTGGCCCTCAATCTCGGTGCCCTCGCGCTCTCGCTCAGCTTTGGTCTCATGCTCGGCATCTACGGAGCCCGCCATGCCGGGCGTCTGCCTGACATGATCACGAGCGTGCTGGCTTTTGTCTTCATCGCGCTCCCGGGTTTCTGGGTTTCCTACTTGGTGGCCATCGGGCTGGTCCATGCATCCGTGCCGATTCTCGGCACCCAGACCATCGGGGTGACCTTCGCCAACGGGGCCGAGGTTTTTCTCGATCGCTGGTGGCATGTGATGATGCCGGCCTCGATCCTCGCCATCGGCGGCATCGCGGTGCAGTCGCGTTTCATTCGCGCCAGCATGATCGAAACCATGCGCGAGGATTACATCCGCACCGCCCGGGCCAAAGGGCTTGATGAAAATACCGTTTTTTACCAACACGCCCTGCGCAACTCGATCCGCCCGCTCATCACCGGCATTGGCATGCTGCTGCCCGCGCTGATCGGCGGCGCCGTCATCATCGAGAACATCTTTGCCTACCCCGGGATGGGGCGTCTGGGCTACGAGGCGGTGCTCGAGCGGGATTATCCCACGCTCGTTGCACTCAATTTTGTCACCGCCGCCCTGGTCCTGCTCGGCAATCTTCTGGCCGACTTGCTCTACGCGGTGGTTGATCCGCGGGTGCGACTCGAATGATCACGATCGCCCCGGAACCATTGGCTCTCGCGCCCGCCACCCCGTCCGGGCGGGCCTGGCGACGATTCTGCGCCAACAAGATCGGCGTGGCGGCCCTCGCTCTCGTCATCATCCTCGGACTGGTCGCCCTCGTCTTCTTTATCCTCGACCGGCTGGGCATTCCATTCCCCATGGATCCGGACCTGACCAACCTCGAGCGCAAGCTGCTTCCTCCGAACTCGGTCAACTGGCTCGGCACCGACAACCTCGGCCGCGATGTCCTCAGCCGCCTGCTCAACGGCGCCTACATCTCGCTCACCGTCGGGTTCATCGCCGTCTTTGTCTCGCTCTCCATCGGCGTGACCGTCGGCGCCATCGCCGGGTATTTCGGCAAATGGGTGGACAACCTGATCATGCGCGTGGTGGACGCGATCATGTGCTTCCCCACGTTCTTCCTCATCCTCACTGCCGTGGCGCTGCTCGGGCCGAGCATCATCAACATCATCGTGGTCATCGGCCTGGTCAGTTGGACCGGGACGGCGCGGCTGGTCCGGGCGGAGTTTCTCACCCTGCGTGAAGCGCCCTACGTGCAGGCGGCGCGCACGCTGGGTCAGCGCGGACCGAAAATTATTTTCCGCCATATCCTGCCGAATGCGGCCGCGCCGATCCTCGTCACGGCGGTGCTCGGCGTGCCGGAGGCCATTCTGGCCGAGGCCGGGCTGAGTTTCCTCGGCTTCGGGGTGCAGCCACCGCAGGCCACGTGGGGAAACATCATCGCCGACGGCAAGACCTACCTGCTCGATGCCTGGTGGCTGATCCTATTTCCCGGGCTTGCCATTCTGGTCGCGGCCCTGTCCTTCTATCTCACCGGGGACGCGCTGCGGCAGGCGGTGGAGACCCGGTCCGAACGCCAATGAACAATCAGCCCATTTTGCAGGTGCGCGACCTTCGCGTGGATTTTGCCCTCGAGGATCGGACGGTTGAGGCCGTGCGATCCGCGACATTCCATGTGGATGCGGCCGAGACCGTGGCCATCGTGGGCGAGAGCGGGAGCGGCAAAAGTGTGACCGCCCTGGCCCTGACCCGCCTGCTTCCGGTGCCCCCGGCTCAGCTCAAGAGCGGAGAAATTCTTTTCCGGGGCGAGAATGTCATGACCATGGACTCCGCGCGTCTGCGTCGTCTTCGCGGTGGGCAGATCGCCTACATTTTCCAGGAGCCTTCGACCTCGCTCAACCCGGTCTTCACCGTGCGCAGCCAGATCGCCGAAGCCATCCGCCTGCACCGTCCGGACGTGACCAATGTCGGGGACGAGGTGGTGCGGTGGTTGGACGCGGTGGGGATCTATGACGCGGCCAAGCGCATGAACGACTACCCGCATCAGTTGAGCGGCGGGATGCAGCAGCGCGTGATGATCGCGATGGCCTTGGCCTGTCAGCCGGATGTGCTCGTGGCGGACGAGCCGACGACCGCGCTCGACGTGACCATTCAGGCGCAGATCATGGATTTGCTCGGTTCCCTCAAGGAAAAGTTCGGCATGGCCGTGATCCTCATCACCCACAACTTCGGCATTGTCTCGGGCTTTGCCGCGCGGGTGCTCGTGATGTATCGCGGCCGGATCGTCGAACAGGGCGCGACGGACGAAGTGCTGCGCAACCCGCAGCACGCCTATACCCGTGCGTTGATCGATTGCATCCCGCGCCTCGGTTCCCGCGAACACCGTCTGCGCACGATCGACCACGCGGCGATCGGTGCCGCCTGAGCCGGCGGATCAGGCGGATCAGGCCGGAGCGAAGTCCAACTGCTGCTTGAAGGCATCCACCCGGGCCACCACGACGTCGAGCTTGTCCCCGGCTTGGAACGTTCTTTTCGTGCGGCGTCCGACGAAGCGCTGCCGGGCCTGATCGAAGGTGTAGAAGTCGTCGCCGAGCGCGGAAACGTGGATGAGTCCGCCGGCCATGACGTCGGGGAGCTCGATGAACATGCCGAAGTTGCGCACTTCGAGGACGATGGCCTTGAAGGTCGCCCCGGTTTTGCGGGTCAGTTGCTGGCGGAAGAAATCAAACTTCTTCAGCCGCACGGCTTCCCGCTCGGCCTCGGCCGCGTTGCGTTCGGTCGTGGAGATGTGCCGGGCAATTTCGCCGAAGGGCACCCGTCCCGCCGGCTTGGTGTAGCCGCAGACATCGGAGAGAACGCGGTGCACCACGAGGTCGGCGTAGCGGCGGATCGGGCTGGTGAAATGGGTGTAGTCGCTCTTGGCCAGTCCGTAATGGCCGGCCGGCTCGGGCGAATAACTGGCCCGTTTGAGGCTCTTGAGGAGCGCCGTCTTCAGCGCGTATTCCTCCGGCTTGCCGTGGAGGAGTTTGAGGAAACGGGTCAGCTCCTTGCGCACGGAAAGGTTGCCCACGCGGTGTCCGTGCATCTGCACGCGTTCGCGGTATTCGTTGAGTTTTTCCTCGTCCGGCTTTTCGTGCACGCGATGGATGGCCAGGGCCGGGGCCATGCGGAAGAAGAGGGCCACAGACTCGTTGGCCGCGAGCATGCATTCCTCGATGAGTTGGTGGGAGATGTCGTTTTCGATCCGCTCGAGTCGCGCGGGACGGCCCTGCTCGTCGAGGTAGACTTTGACCTCGGGAAAATCGAGGTCGAGCGAACCCTCGTCGAAGCGCCGCTTGCGCAGCACCGAGGCCATGGCCCAGGCCTCGTGAAGCATGCGGTCCACGTCGTCCGCCGGCTTGGCCTCGAGTCGGGCGAAGGCCTGTTTGTAGGTCAGGCGGCGGGCGCTGCGAATGATGGTCTTGGCAAAACGCGAGTGGCGGATTTTTCCATCGCGGCCAATGTCGAGGAAAGCGGCGAAGGCGAGCCGGTCCTCGTCGGGACGCAGGCTGCACAGCCCGTTGCTCAGGGCCTCGGGCAGCATGGGAATGACGCGGTCGGGGAGATATACGCTGTTGCCGCGCTTGTAGGCCTCGGTGTCCAGGGGTGTCCCGGGCAGAACGTAGTGCGAGACATCCGCGATGTGGACGGTCAGACGCCATCCGTCCCGTGTTTTTTCAACCGTGATCGCATCGTCAAAATCGCGGGCGTCGTCCGGATCGATCGTGATGACCAGCCGTCCGCGGCAGTCCTCGCGCCCGCTGGCGGCGGAGTCCGGCACGGTGTCACCGAAAACCTTCGCGGCCTCGGTCACGGCCGCGGGGAAGGAGCGGGGGAGATCGTATTTGCGGATGATCGATTCGATGTCGATGCCGGGGCGGTCGGCCGGCCCGAGGACTTCGACGATTTCGCCCTCCGGGTTGACGTGGCGGGAGGTCCATTCGCCCAGCTTGACCACGACCTTGTCGCCCTGGTTCGGACGCAGCGGCGGGGCGGGCTCCGGAACGTAGATGTTGTGGACGAAATGCTTGTCGTCCGGCACGACGTGCCAGAAGCGGGCGGATTTCTCGAGCGTCCCGACCGCGGTCGTCGTGCCGCGTTTGAGGATGCGGATGACGCGGCCCCATGGCTGATAGCCGCGGTAGGGGGCCTGGTCGCGCAGGTGGCGCACGACCACGCGGTCGCCGGGTAGTGCGGTCGCGGTGTTTTCCGGGCTGAGATAAAATTCCGGGTCTCCCGGTTTGTCGCGCAGGAGGTGGGCCGAGCCGTCGCGGTGCAATTGGATCGAACCGATGACGAGATCCGCATCCTCCGGCAGGGCGAATTGGTCCTGCCGCACGCGGACGATGTCGCCGGCAATCTCGAGGTCATGCAGCGCACGGGCCAGGTCGGCATTCTCCTGCGGGGACAATTGGAGGGCGCGGGCCACTTCCTGCATGGAGGGCGGGGCTTGGCGCTGCTGGCGGACTAAGCCGAGCACGCGCGCCGAGAGATCGTCATCTCGCTCACCGCGGGGCATGGCGCTGGGCCCGGGGATGTGGCGGTCCTGGGCTGGTTTAGGCCGGCGTCCACCAGCCGGGCGGGCGGGCGGCGGGCGGTCCCCCGAACGGCGGCCCGGTTTGCCGGGCGGGCGAGCCGATTTCTTTGCGGGCTTGCCCGGCTTGGTCGCAGGCTGGGCCGGACGGTTAGACGGCTGGCGGGATTCCGGTTTCGACCGGCGTGGACGACGAGGCATTCAAACTGAACATCACCCTTCCGCCCGCACGGTGCAAGATGATTGCTTGGTTCCTGATCAGGCGGCCACGCGCCCGGGCTTGCGGTCAGATGCCACCGATGTCAGGACTTACCCACGTGATGAAGATTCCTCTGGCGTGGGTGGTCTGGGCGTCAGCGGTGGGCCTTGCGTTAGCGCTGCTCTGGCTGATGCTGCTCTGGCGGCCGGCCCGGCAGGTGGAATCGCATACGCGGGACCTGCTCGCGCGCGCCTCCGCCCGCGACTGGCCGGCGGTGGCGGAAATGATGGCCGCGGATTACCGCGATGAATGGGGTCAGACCCGCGAGGGTGCGGTTGATGCGGCGCGGATGCGCTTCAGTAATTTTTTTCTCCTGCAGATCCGCCCGCGGGGGCCCTGGAAAATCGCGGTGGGTGCGGAGGGCGCCGAGGCGTCCGCCGCGATCGGCGTCTTCGGCACGGGCACGGCGGTGGCGGAAATGGTCATGGAGGAAGTGCGCACGGTCAACGAACCGACGGTCTTCCGCTGGCGCAAATCGGGTCGCTGGCCGTGGGACTGGGAGCTGAGCGGGGCCGGGAATGAAGTCCTGGCGGGTCGCTATCCGCGCTGAAGTTTCCCGGCGAGCATGGCGGCGAGGGCGTCGGCGGTTTCGGCCAGGCCAAGCAGGCCGGTGTTGAGCACGGCGTGGTAAAGAAGGGGATCGTCAATCTCGCGGTCGAAGTTCGACTTGAGGTAGCGCCGGCGACCGGCGTCGTGCTCGTGCAGATACTTGGCGGCTTCTTTCTCGTCGATCTTGAGGTGGGATTTGAGGTGGGCGAGGCGCAGGTTCTCGGGGCTGACGAGCCGCGCGTGGAGCCCGCCGTTGAGCTTGGCTGTGATGATGTTTCCGCCGCGCCCGACAATGACGCAGCGGCCGAGTCGCGCGAGTTTGAGCACCGTGTCGCTGGTGTGGTGAAAGATGGTCCACATCGACGGGTGCAGGCCGAGAAGTTCGCCGACCAGCGCCTGCATGGTGGTGTCCTTGTCTTCGCTGATCGTGCGGGCGAGGACCTGCGGGAGGTCCTGATCCTCGAGAACCTTGCTGATGAGGTTCTTGTCGAACACGACCCAGGGTTGGGCGTCCTTCGGGGCGGCGGCGTTGAGTTTTTCGACGAGGAGATGGGCGATGGTCCCGGCGCCGGCGCCGGCCTGGCGCGAGAGCGTGACGAATGGGGGTTGCGCCTCGTCCCCGGAGGCAGCCCTGTCTTTTTGGCTGAGGAAATAGGCGCGGTAGGCAGCGAACGTATCGGTCATGAAGGCAGCTTACCAGAAGCACCCCTCTGGCCGAAAGGCGGGAATTTAGGGCAGGAGCGCCAGGAGGGGCCCCGGGTAGACACCCAGCCAGATAATGAGGGCGCAGAGCAGGGCGATGGTCAGCTTGGTCAGCCCGCCCACCGGAATCTCCGGTGCAGCGGGGTCGGCCGGTTGCTGCCAATACATGGCGCGGATCACTTTGAGATAGTAGTAGAAGCCCGCGGCCACCGTGATGACGCCGAGGGCCACAAGGAAATAATGCTCCTGCTCGATGGCCGATTCGAAAATGAAGAGCTTGCCGAGAAATCCGACGGTGAGTGGAAGTCCGGCGAGGGCGAGCATGGCCAGCATCATGGCAAAGGCGAGGTGCGGTGCGCGTTGGTTGAGGCCGGCGAAGTCGGAAAGATCGTCGCCACCGGTCGCCTGGGCCACCACGGTCATGACGAGGAACGCCAGCATGGTCATGAGCAGGTAGGACCCGAGGTAGAAAAGGATGGCGGTGCCGGCCAAGGATGCGCCGATGGAGGCCACGCCGAGGAGGAGGTAGCCGGCGTGGCCGATGCTCGAATAGGCGAGGAGGCGTTTGAGGTTCGACTGCGGGATGGCCGCGAGGTTGCCAAAGACCATGGTGGCACCGGCCAGGACGGCCAGGAGCGGGACAATCTTGGCCTCCAACTGCGGCACGGCGACAAAAGTCTCGACGACCCGGAGGAGGACAATGAATCCAGCCGCCTTGGAGGCGACGGAAAGGAACGCGGTGACCGGGGTGGGCGCGCCCTGGTAGACATCGGGCACCCAGAATTGGAAAGGCGCGGCGGCGACTTTGAAACCAAGGGCGACGAGAACGAGCCCGAGTCCGAAGAGCAGCGCCGGGACCACGGCGCCGTTGAGTCCGGGCAGGGCAGCCGCGATGGCCGAAAGATTCGTCTGCCCGGTCACGCCGTAAATCCAGGTAATGCCATAGACGAGAAATCCGGTGGAGAGCGCGCCCAGCACGAGGTATTTCGTGCCGGCTTCCAGGCTGCCGCGGTCGCGGCGGCGATAGCTGACAAGGATGTAGAAGCTGATCGTGACCAATTCGAGCGAGACGAAGATCATGACAAAGTCGACGGCCGAGGCCATCCACATAAGTCCCGCGCAGGCGAAGACCGGCAGGGTGAAGAATTCCCCGAGCCCGGCTCCGCGCCGTTCGGAGGGCAGGCTGGCCTCGACCGTGGGTGCGTATTCGAGGGACATGACCAGGACGATGACGGTCGAGAGGAGGGCGAACTGCTTGAGAAACATCGCGAGCGTGTCGGCCCGGTAGAACTTTGCGTAAGGCGCGGCGGCGTTCAGGGCCGCGGGATCGACCCAGAAGCTCGCGGCCAGGACCGCGAGCAGACCAAGAATCCCGGTGCGGGCGATTGCGCGTTTGTGGCCCGGTCCGGCGAAAGCCTCGGCCATGAGCATGATGAGACCCAGGGCGACGACGAAGACCTCGAGGTAGAGCGGGTTCATTGCGGCAGGTAGGCGAAGACCGGGTTGAGGTAGTCGAGCAACAGGCCCGGCCGGAAACCGGTGAGAAGGAGGGCGGCGAGCAGCAGGATGATGGCCCAGCGCGTGCCGGAAGAGATGTCGGCTACATCCTCATCCACCGCGGACCCGCGGCTGCCCCAGAAAATACGGCGGTAGGCCCGCAGCGTGTAAATGGCGGAGATGACCACGCCCCAGAGAGCGAGGGCCGTGGCGATTTGAAACGAGTTGAAGCCGCCCACGGCGCCGCGGGCGAAGGCGCCGAAAAAGATGAGGATCTCGCTGGCAAAGGTGGCGAACCCCGGCAGGCCGACCGAGGCCATGGCGGCAAAGCCGAAGAGAAGTCCGAGTTTGGGTGTCACCCCGGCCAGCCCGCCGAGTTTGGAAAACTCCAGCGTCCCGGTGCGGCGGAAAATTTCACCGCCAAGAGCGAAGAGGGCCGCGATGGTCAGGCCGTGGGCGAAGAGCATGAGGGACATGCCGCCGAGGCCGAGTTGGTTGAGCGCGGCCAGGCCGAGGAAGGCAGAGCCCATGTGCATCACGCTGGAGTAGCCGAGCATGAGATCGAGGCGTTTCTGCGCGATGGTGACGAAGCCGACGTAGAGGATGTTGCCGAGGAG
>JBMOJP010000001.1:0-107080 GCA_049315725.1 Chthoniobacterales bacterium
GCGCGCGACCGCGTGTCTGTTCACCGGCTTCAGCAGGATGCCCTCGGGTGTGGATTGGACGGAGTCTGTCCTGGGAGAAGGGGGCTTGGAGGCAGTTTGGCCTTTTGAAAGAGCAATTCAACCGGGATTTTGTCGCGTCACCGCTGGGGAAAGAGGGCAAGTCATCGGCCAACTGTCCGGGCGGCGACCGTCGGCAGGAACGAAATTGCGGGTCGGCCGGGGTGCCCTACAATCAAGGAATGAAAACACGCGTGCTTTGTCTGTTGGCCGGGGGATTTGAGGAGCTGGAGTTGGTCGCGCCGGTGGATCTCTTGCGCCGGGCCGGAGCCGAGGTGGTGCTGGCTTCGTTGGTCGCGGAACTGGAAGTCGCCGGCCGCAACGCGATGGTTCTGCGAGCCGACCAGCACCTCGATGCGATCAATCCATCCGGGTTTGATCTGCTTTTTGTCCCCGGTGGTCCGGCGGTGGCGCGGTTGCGGGCGGATGGGCGGGCCGCCGAGTTGGCGGCAGGATTTGCCGCCGCAGGCAAACCGGTGGCGGCGATTTGTGCGGCTCCGCTCGTGCTCAACGATGCCGGGCTGCTTGAAGGGCGGCGGTTCACCGCGCACTTTTCCACCCTCGGCGAGCTCCCGGGGGCTCTCACGGGCGAGCGGGTGGTGGAGGACGGATTGATCCTCACTTCCCGCGGCGCGGGCACGGCGGTCGAGTTCGGGTTGGCCTTGGTTGACCATCTCTTCGGCGAAGCTGCCGAGGAGGAGATTGCGCGGTCCATCATGGTGTGAATGGGGTCGACTTTCCGGTTCCCCCGGGCTTAGCTATTATCCTTTCAATCCTATGAATAAATTCGCGCAAAAATTTTTCCCACTGGCCGCTCTCGCCGCGCTCCTTCTCTCTGGTTGTGCCGCGACGCAGGATGCGGATACCGATGTGGCGCAGCGTCTCGAGCAGGGCTTGCGCGGGCAGGGGCGGCTCGTCTCGCCCAGTCCCACGGGGGATTCCTACGGGCCTTACTACCAGTGAGCGGGAAGGCCACGGAGGAGCGCGCGCCGTCGAAGATCGCCATCCTCGATTTCGGCTCGCAATACACGCAGGTCATCGCCCGACGGGTGCGGGAGTGCCACGTCTATTCGGAGATTTTGCCCTACACGGCGACGGCGGCGGAGATCAAACGCAGCGGGGCCCAGGGGATCATCCTCTCGGGCGGCCCGGCCAGCGTTTATGCCAAGGGGGCACCGCGGGCAGACCGGGGCATTTACAAGCTCGGGCGCCCCGTTCTCGGCATCTGCTACGGCATGCAACTGCTGGCCCGCGACCTGGGCGGCGCGGTCGAGGCCTCGGGCGAGCGGGAATACGGACCGGGGCGGCTGACCGTCACGCGCAAGAACCGGCTGTTGGCTGGCCTGCCCAAGTCGTTGGATGTCTGGAACAGCCATGGAGACCGCGTGACCCGGCTGCCCTCGGGTTTCGTTGCCGTGGGCACGACGGAAAACTCCAAGTCCGCCGCCATCGCCGACGCGAAACGCAACTTTTACGGGCTGCAGTTCCATCCGGAGGTTTCGCACACGCCCCGTGGCGGCGAGGTCATCGAGAATTTTGTCCTCGGCATCTGCGGGTGCCGCGCTGATTGGACGCCGGGCTCTTTCATCGACCGGGCCTGTGCGGAAATCCAGGCGCAGGTCGGCGGTGACCGCGTTGTGCTCGGTCTGAGCGGCGGGGTGGATTCGTCCGTGGCCGCCGCCTTGCTCCATCGCGCCATCGGCTCGCAATTGACCTGCATTTTCGTCGACAACGGTCTGCTTCGGGCCGGGGAACGGGCCTGGGTGCGCGAGATCTTCGGCCAGCATTTCCACATGGACCTGCGCATCGTCGATGCGTCGGCGCGTTTTCTCGGCCGCCTGCGCGGCGTGACCGACCCGGAGCGCAAGCGCAAGATCATCGGCAACGAATTTGTCCGCGTCTTTGAGCGGGCTGCCGTCTCGCTGACCAAGCGCCGCCGTGGCACGCCCTGTCGTTTTCTCGCCCAGGGCACGCTTTATCCCGACGTGATCGAGAGCGTGCCCATCGCCGGCAACCCGGCCTCGATGATCAAGAGCCACCACAATGTCGGCGGCCTGCCCAAGCGGATGAAGTTCAAGTTGGTCGAACCGTTGCGTCAGCTTTTCAAGGATGAGGTCCGCGAGGTCGGGCTGCAACTGGGCCTGCCGCGCGAAATTGTCCATCGCCAGCCGTTCCCCGGACCGGGGCTGGCCGTGCGCATTCTCGGCGAAGTCACCCGTGCGCGGGTTCGTGTCCTGCAGGCGGCCGACCAGATCGTGCAGGACGAAATGGTGTCCTCCGGCTGGTATGACCGCGTCTGGCAGTCCTTTGCCGTCCTCCTGCCCGTGCGTTCGGTCGGCGTCATGGGCGACGAGCGAACCTTCGAGAACACCGTGGCCCTGCGCGTGGTCGAGAGCCGCGACGGAATGACGGCGGATTGGGTGCGCCTGCCTTACGAATTGCTCGCCCGCTTGTCCGGCCGCATCATCAACGAGGTCCGCGGGGTCAACCGGGTCTGCTACGACGTCTCGAGCAAACCGCCCGCCACAATCGAGTGGGAGTAAGACATGACACGCGCCATTTATCCGGGAAGTTTTGATCCGGTGACCTTCGGCCACCTCGACGTCATCGCGCGGGGCCTACGGCTGTTTGACGAAGTGATCGTAGCGGCCGCGCCGAGCGAGGGGAAAAATCCGCTTTTCTCCATCGACGAACGGCTCGATCTGATCCGCGCATCCTTGCCCGACGAACCGCGCCTCAAGGTGAAAGAACTCAACGGTTTGCTCGTGGATTTCGTCGAGTCGGAGAATGCCCGTGTCATCATCCGCGGTCTGCGCGCCATCTCGGATTTTGAGTTTGAGTTCCAGATGGCCCTGATGAACCGGCGGCTGGCCCCGGCAGTGGAAACCATCTTTCTCATGCCCAAAGAGGATTACAGCTACATCAGCAGCCGGATCGTCAAGGAAGTGGCGCGCCTCGGCGGCGACGTGGCGGGTGTGGTGCCGGCCCCGGTGCGGGAGGCGTTGGAGCGGAGGTTTGCCGGGGGTGGCGGCACCGCATGATCGGGGTTCATCTTCGGCAGATCTCCCCCGAGGGACATCACCTCGAGGGCAAGGAGGCGGCCGATTTTCTCGATCTGGCCGAGATCGGTGCGCGGGCGACCGGTCCGGTGAGCTATGACCTGGAGATCGGCTTGTCGGGCGGCGGCCTTTTCGCCACGGGTCAGGTCTCCGTGCCTGTGGAGATGACCTGCGTGGCTTGCCTGCGCCCGTTTGCCCTTGAAATCGAGGTGAATCCATTCGCCACCCAGGTCGAGTTGGAGGGGCAGGAATTGGTTGACCTCGGGCCTTCCGTCCGGGAAGACATCTTATTGGCTTTGCCAAACCACCCCCGATGTGATTCTATTGCAGGTCACCTTTGTCCCTACCAACGTCCGGCCCAAGCTGGCGGAGGCACGGCAGAATCCTCGGAGTCTGCTTGGGACCAGTTGGACAAGCTTAAACCCGAACGCTGATTTCCTATGCCCGTCCCTAAACGCAAAGTCTCCAAGATGCGCCTCCGCACCCGCAAAGCGGCCAACCGTTGGCGCGCCGGTGAGCTCGGCACCTGCGCCCAATGCGGCGCCAAAGTGCCTTCTCATACCGCCTGCCCCTCCTGCGGTTACTACAAGGGACGCCAAGTGATCTCGGTCGGCGCGGCCTAAGGCCCCCACCATCACTCATGAGGGTCGCGCTCGATGCCATGGGCGGAGACCACGCCCCGCGGAACTGCGTGGCGGGTGCCGTGTTGGCCGTTCGGGAGTTCAAAAACCTGGAGAAGCTTTTTCTCGTCGGCGACGAAGTCCGGGTTCGCGCCGAGCTTGACCGGCACCAGTGCGACGACCCCCGCATGGAAATCGTCCACTCCACGCAGGTGGTGGAAATGTCCGAGAGCGCGGTCGAGGGGGTTCGCCGCAAGAAGGATTCCTCCATCTCGCGTGCGGTCGACCTGGTCAAGCACCGCGAGGCGGATGCCGTGGTCAGTGCCGGGCACACCGGGGCGGCCGTGGCGGCAACGACCATCAAGCTGCGCACCCTTGAGGGGGTAGATCGCCCCGGCATCGCCGCGCTCCTCCCGACGGAGACCAACCTCTGTGTGCTCATTGACGCCGGGGCCAACACCGATGCCCGCCCCGACCACATGCTGCAATACGCCATCATGGGCGCCGTCTTCTCCCGGCACGTGCTCGGCTACAGCAACCCGGCCATCGGACTCATGTCCATCGGCGGCGAGGACGTCAAGGGCAGCGAGTTCACCAAGGACATTTTCAAGCTGCTCCGAGCCAGCGGGCTCAATTTTCGCGGCAATATCGAGGGCCACGACCTTTTTCAGAATCCGGTCGAGGTCGTGCTCTGCGACGGCTTCACTGGCAACGTCGTCCTCAAGTCCTGCGAAGCCACGGCGGAGGCGGTCTTCCACTGGCTCAAGCATGAACTCAAACGCAGCCCGCTGCGCCTGCTCGGGGCCTACCTCGCCCAGGGTGCTTTCCGCACGCTGAAAAAGCGGACGAACTACGAGGAATATGGCGGCAGCCCCCTCCTCGGGGTTGACGGCATCTGCATCATCGCCCACGGTTCAAGCAGCGCCCTGGCCATCAAGAATGCCATCCGCGTGGCCATGGAATCGATCGAGAGCAAAATCAACCCCCGGATTGTCGAGGAGATCGCCGCCTTTTACGCCCGCGAATGAACCCTGCCCCCACCGTCCGCTCCGTGGCCATCAGCGGCACCGGAAAATATGTGCCCGAGCGGATTCTGACCAACGCGGATCTGCAGAAGCTGGTCGAGACCAACGACCAGTGGATCACCGAGCGGACGGGGATCAAGGAGCGGCGCATTGCCGCGGACGACGAGGCGACCAGCGATCTGGCGGCGAAAGCCGGGCGCGAGGCGCTGGCCAATGCCGGGGTGGATGCGGCCGATCTCGATTTCATCATCGTCGCGACCTTCACCCCGGACATGTTTTTTCCCTCCACGGCCTGTCTCGTGCAAAAAGCCCTCGGCGCGACCAAGGCCACGTGTTTTGACGTTTCGGCCGCCTGCTCGGGCTTCCTCTACTGCCTCGATATCGCCCGCAGCTACATCGCCGCGGGCGTGGCCGAAAAGGTTCTGGTCATCGGCGCGGACAAGGTCAGCGGCGTGATCGACTGGACCGATCGCAACACGTGCGTGCTGTTCGGCGACGGGGCCGGCGCGGCGGTGCTCCAGCCGGCGAGGGCCGGCCGGGGGGGCGAAATTCTTTCCGTTTACTCGGGCAGCAATGGCGGCCTGGATGACATCCTCAACGTGCCCGCGGGCGGATCACGCCTGCCTCTGACCGCGGAAAACGTGGACAGCAAGCTCAACACGATGAAGATGGCCGGCCGCGAGGTTTACCGGCATGCGGTGCACACCATGATTCTCGCCGCCAAGGAGGCCATCACCCGGGCGGGTCTCACGGTGGATGACATTGCCTGCTTCATTCCCCACCAGGCCAATCTGCGGATCATCGAAACGATCGCGGACAAGCTGAAGGTGCCGATGGATCGGTTCTTCATCAACCTGACGCTTTACGGCAACACCTCGGCCGCGGCCGTGGCCATCGCGCTCGACGAGGCCAACCGCAGCGGGCGCATGAAGCGGGGTGATCATATTCTCATGGTCGTGTTTGGCGGCGGCCTGACCTGGGCGTCGAGTGTGGTTCGCTGGTGAGCACCGTGCTGACCGACACCCACGCGCATCTCGACTTCCCGGAGTTTGACGGCGAGGTCGAGGTCGTGCTGCGAAGGGCGGAGGAGGCGGGGGTCAACCGCATCATCACGATCGGCACCGACGCGGAGAGTTGCCGCCGCGCCTTGGCTCTAGCCGAGAAGCATGCGCAGATTTTTGCCGTCGTCGGCTTGCACCCTTGCTCCGCGCAGGAGCCGGGCGCGCTGGATTTTCTGGCCGAGTTGCCCGCTCTGGCCAGCCACCCGAAGGTCGTGGCCATCGGCGAGACCGGCTTGGATTACCATCATCTGCCGAGCCGCGAACTCTCACCCCCGAAGGACGAAGCGGTCTTCGGGGCCCTCTTGGCCGGGACAACCGAAGCGACCACCGCAGGCATTGCCGATGGTGCAGCCCGAGCGGCCCAAGCCGAAGCGTTCTGCGCCCAGCTCGACCTGGCCGTGGAGCTCGGCCTGAACGTGGTTGTCCACCAGCGTCAGTCCTGGGCGGACACGATCGAATTGCTGCGGCCTTACACCGGGCGGTTGCGGGCGGTCTTCCATTGTTTCGGCGGAACGCCCGATGATGCGGCCGAGTTGCGCGGCCTGGGCCATCTCGTTTCCTTCACCGGCATCGTCACCTTTCGCACTGCCGCCATCGTGCAGCAGACCGTCGCGGCGGTTTCGTCGGATGGCTACATGGTGGAGACCGATTGCCCGTATCTCGCGCCCGTGCCGCACCGGGGCAAACGTTGTGAGCCGTCCCACGTGCGGTTGATCGCGGAAAAAGTGGCGGAACTGCGTGGTGAAACGCTTGAACAGGTGGCGGCGGCGACTGAGCGCACGGCGGAGAGTTTCTTTCGCTTCGCCTGAATCAGGCTTTCTTCTTGCCGTTGCGTCCAGCCGGAGCGTTGCTCCGGTGCAGGTGGGCGGCGAGAAACGGAGCCGTGGGGCTGCCCTCGACTTGGGCCACATCCTCCGGGGGACCGGCGGCCACGACCCAGCCGCCTTCGGCACCGGCCTCGGGACCGATTTCGAGGACGTAATCGGCCTCGGCGATCACGCTGAGGTTGTGCTCGATGACCACGACGGTGTGACCCTCGTCGGTCAGGCGGTGAAGGATGCCGATGAGCTGCTCGACGTCGGCCATGTGCAGACCGATGGTCGGTTCCTCGAGAAGGTAGAAGTTGCCCCGCGCATCCTCCCGCATGCGCCGACCCTTGGTCGCGCCGGTGCGGGAGAGTTCGGTTACCAGCTTGATTCTCTGGGCCTCGCCGCCGGAAAGCGTCGGGCTGGGCTGGCCGAGAGTCAAATAGCCGAGGCCTGTTTCGACCAGCAGGCGCAGGCCATGGCGGATCTTCGGATGCGCATCGAAAAAATCCGCCGCCTCGGCCGCCGTCATGGCCATGACATCGGCGATGGTTTTGCCGTTGTAGGTGATCTCGAGCGTCTGGCGGTTGTAGCGGCTGCCCTCGCACTCGCTGCAGGGCAGCCAACTGGTCGGGAGGAAACTCATCTCCAGTTTGATTGCGCCCTGGCCGAGGCAGGTCTCGCAGCGCCCGCCATCCGTGTTGAAAGAAAAGCGGCTTCCGGTGTAACCGCGCATGCGTGAAGCGGGGAGGGCGGCGAAGAGTTGGCGGATTTCGTCGAAGACCTTGATGTAGGTGGCCGGAGTCGAGCGCGAAGTCTTGCCGATGGGAGATTGGTCGACCATGTGGACAGCCTGAAGATGTTCGGCACCAAGCAGCTTGTCATAGGGCGGCGGGGCCGCGGGGCGCAGCGGCTTGCGGCCTCGCCGCACGGTGGAATCCTTGAGCGCGGGCACGAGGGTGCCGCGGAGCAGGGAGGACTTGCCCGAGCCGGAAATTCCGCAGGCCACGGTCAGACGCCCGAGGGGGATGCGCGCGTTGATGTTCTTGAGGTTGTGCAGCCGGGCGCCCTTCAACTCGAGCCAGCGCATCCCGGCGCCGGACAACGTGCGGCGGGTGCCGCGGGACGGTCGGGCCGGCGGGTTGGCCAGGCAGCGGCCGGTCACGGAGTTTTTCGAGGCTCTGATTTCCTCGAGGGTTCCGCTGGCCATGATCTCACCGCCCCGCGATCCGGCGCCCGGACCCAGATCGATGATCCGTGTGGCCCGGCGCATGGTTTCCTCGTCGTGCTCGACCACGAGGAGCGAGTTGCCCTGGCGCACAAGTTCCTCCAGCGCGTCAAGCAGGGCGCGGTTGTCCCGCTCATGCAGGCCGATGGTTGGCTCGTCGAGCACGTAAAGGACCCCGCGCAAATTCGATCCGAGCTGGGCGGCCAGGCGGATGCGCTGGGCTTCGCCGCCGGACAGCGTGGTGGCCGGACGGTCGAGCGTGAGGTAATCGAGGCCCACCCGTTGCATGAAGCCAAGTCGTTGGAGGATCTCCGGGGCAATGTCGGCGGCGAGGGTTTCCTCGTTGCCGGTGAAGGAAAATCCGTCGAGCAGGCGGGTGGCCTCGCGGGCGCTGGCGCGGGTGAAGTCGGCGATGGGGTGACCGTGAACTTTCACGTTCCGCGCTTGGGCGCTGAGGCGGACGCCCTGACACTCCGGGCATGGACGCGCCACATCGTCGCTTTCCTCCCGGGCCTGCTCCTCCTGCAGGTCGGCCTCGAGCTGCGTGCGCGCCTCATCGGAGGCGAAGGCCCGGTCGTAGACGAGACCGAAGCCGCGGCAGGTCTCACACCAGCCGTGGGGGGAGTTGAATGAGAACATGCGCGGGTCGAGCGGTTCGAAGGCCCGGGCGCAACCCGGACACGACATGTCTGTGCTGAGCAACTCGCTCCGTCCCCCCCGCACGAGCCGCGCGGTGTGCTTGCCGATCTCGAGGGCGCGGCGGGCCAGTTCCAGGGCGGCGTCCTCCGTGGCCATGGTCAACTCACCGACGAGGACATCAATCGAGTGCTCGCGGTAGCGCGAGAGTTCGGGAAACTGGTCGGCGTTGAGCATGGTTCCGTCGACCAGCAGCTTGGTGAATCCCTGGCGCACGGCCCAGGCGGCCACGTCCTTGTGGTAGCCCTTGCGGGATTTGACCAGCGGGGCGAAGACCTGAACCGGGCCGGCCTGCGAATCCCGTTGGAGCTTGCCCGCGACCTCGGCGAGGGTTGTCGTCTGCACGGGAACCTGACATGACGGGCAGAACTGCGTGCCCAGCCTGGCATAGAGCAAGCGGAGGAAATGGTAGACCTCGGTGATGGTGGCGACGGTGGATTTTCCCCCGCCCCGCGAAATGCGCTGCTCGATGGCCACGGCGGGCGGCAACCCGTCAATGTGGTCCACGTCGGGCTTCTCCATCTGCTCGACGAATTGACGGGCGTAGGTCGACATGCAGTCGAGAAAGCGTCTTTGGCCCTCGGCGAAGAGGATGTCGAACGCGAGGGATGATTTGCCGGAGCCGCTCAGCCCCGTCACGACGACAAATTCATCCCGCGGCACCTCGAGGGAAATGTTCTTCAAGTTGTGCTCGCGGGCGCCGGTCACCCGGATGGCCGCCGGTGCCGCCGCGACAGGTGGGGCGGTCTCGGCTGCGAGCAGGAGCGGTTCCAAGCGATCCGCCGCGAGCGCGGCCCGGAGGAACGGGGCCGTGCGTGATGCAGCGCAGGCTGCCACCTCCTCGGGCGTTCCAGCGGCGATGATCTGCCCGCCTTCATCGCCCGCTTCCGGACCGAGGTCGATGACATGATCGGCGCATTTGATCACCTCCATGTTGTGCTCGATGACCACGAGCGTGTGCCCAGCTTCGACCAGGCGCTGGAAAACGCGGAGAAGTCGGGCGATGTCATCGAAGTGCAACCCGGTGGTCGGTTCGTCGAAGAGAAGCAGCGATCCCTCCGCCTCCTGATCGGCCAGATGCGCGGCCAGCTTGAGTCGTTGCGACTCGCCGCCGGAGAGGAAGCTGGTCGGCTGGCCGAGGTGAAGATAGCCCAGCCCGACGTCCTCGAGGGTTTGCAGCGGGACGGTGATTTTCTCGTGTTTGGGAAACGCGCGGAAAAACTCGATCGCACGTGTGACGGTCATTTCCAGAATGTCGTGGACCGAGTGCCCCTCGAGCTGCACGCGGAGAACGTGGGGTTGGAAGCGCCGCCCGCCGCAGGAGGTGCAAACGAGGGAAACGTCGCTCAAGAACTGCATCTCGATGCGTTCATAGCCGAGGCCGGCGCAGCGCTCGCAGCGTCCGCTGTTCGAGTTGAAGCTGAAGGCCGAAGGCCCGAGGCTGGCGGCCTTGGCCGCCGGGGTTTGGCCGAAAAGGTCCCGGATGTGATCCCAGGCACCGAGATAGACCGCCGGGGTGGAGCGCGATGACTTGCCGGGTGGCGTCTGGTCAACCATGACCACCTCACCGACATGCTCGATCCCGGTGAGCCGCCGGATCGTGCCCGTCTCCTCTTCCACCGGCTCGCCGCGCTCGCGCAGCAGGTTGCGGTGGAGGAGGCCGTGGACCAGGGTGGATTTGCCGGAGCCCGAAACGCCCGTCACGCAGGTGAGCACACCGAGGGGAAAATCGGCGTCGAGTTTGCGGATGTTGTGGAGGGAGGCGCCGCGGAGCCGGAGAAACCTGCGGGCTTTGCGCCGTTTGGCCGGAACCGGGATGGTGCGGCGCCCCAGCAGGTAATCGGCCGTGAGCGATCCGCTGACCCCGGCGATCTGCGCCGGCGGACCGCTGAACATCAGCTCGCCGCCGGTTTCCCCGCGCCCGGGGCCGATGTCGGTCAACCAGTCCGCCGCGCGGATGACCGCCTCCTCGTGCTCGACGACGAGGAGGGTGTTTCCGTTGTCCCGCAGTCCGCGCATGATGCGCAGGAGTTGGCCCAGGTCCCGCGGATGGAGGCCGACGCTGGGTTCGTCCATGACGAAGAGGGTGTTGACCAGCGAGGCGCCAAGGCAGGTGGTGAGGTTGACGCGTTGCACTTCCCCGCCGGAGAGCGTGCGGGTTGGGCGGTCGAGGGTGAGATAGCCAAGACCGACCTCGGCCAGGTAGGAAAGGCGCGAGGTCACCTGCTCAAGCAGAAGCTGGGCCGTGTGGTCGCCAGGTGGAACGGGCAGACCGGCGAGAAACGTGCGCAGTTGGTCGATGGGGCGCCGCGCCATTTCCGGCAGGGTCAACGACTCGCCGTTGGTCCCGGGCAGCCGGTAGTTCAGGGTCTCCGGCTGGAAGCGTCCGCCGCCGCACGCCGGGCATTCGTTGTAGCTGCGGTAGCGGCTGAGCAGCACGCGAACGTGCATCTTGTAGGTCTTGCTCTCGAGCCAGTCGAAGTAGCCCTGAATGCCATACCAACGCTCGCTGTCCCAAACTTCCTGCAGCGCCTCGCCCGGTTGGCGGTCGCCTTGGATAACCCAGCGCCGATCAGCCTCCGGGAGTCGGTCGAAGGGGCAATGCAGGTCGATCTGGCGGTGCCGGGCATAGCGCACGAGGTCGGCCTGGCATTCCTGGGCCATGCCGCTTTGGAACGGGCGGACCACACCCTCGGCCAACGTGCGGCTCTGGTCCGGCAGAATGCGCTGCCAGTCGAGCCCGATGACCCGACCGAAACCACGGCACTCCGGGCAGGCGCCGAGGGGATGATTGAAGCTGAACAACCCCGGGGTGGGCGGACGGATGTCCTGGTCGCACCACGCGCAATGCCATCCGGAGGAAAATGGATGGGTCTCCCCGGAGTCTGCATCAATGAAGAGGATGCGTCCCCGGCCCAGGCGCAGTGCCGTCTCGACGGCTTCGGTCAGCCTCGTCTGGTCGTCTGTGCCCACGCGGTCCTGGACGACCTGGATGGTCGGTGGGAGCTGCTCCACCGCCGGCGGGGCGTCAGCCCGCTCGATTTTTCCGTCCAGCCAGACCCGGAGATATCCCTGCTGTTGGAGAAACTCGAAAAATTGCGCCGGGGTTCGTTTCTCCCCATCGCCCGTGCCGACCGGAAACGTGACCAGCAGGGTGCGCCCGGGGTAGCGCGTGATGGCTTCCTGCACGATGCTGCGCGCCGTTTCCGGGCGGATGGGGCGCTGGCAGGCCGGGCAGGAGGCGGCGGCGAGATGGGGAAGCAGCAGCTTGAGGTAATCGTTGATTTCAGTGATCGTGCCGACGGTCGATCGGCTCGTTTTCACGTGGTTCGACTGCTCAATGGCAATGGCCGGGGGAATGCCCTCGATGGAATCCACGCGGGGCTTGTCCATCCGGTCGAAAAACTGACGCGTGTAGGGCGAAAACGTCTCGATGTAGCGCCGCTGCCCCTCGGCATAAATGGTGTCGAAGGCGAGGGAGGATTTGCCCGAGCCGCTCGGGCCGGTGATGACGTGGAGGAGTCCGCGGGGCAGCGCGAGGTCGATGCCCTTGAGGTTGTGTTGACGTGCGCCACGCACGACGAGCATGGCCGGGGTGGCGGAATTCGGGCGGGATGGCATGGACCGTGGAATCGCCGGGATCCTTTCGCGGCGACCGCGTAGAATACGTCAAGGGGCGCATCAGGCAACGCGGCAAATGCCCCCAACGCAGGATTTTTTCCCGCGAGCGCCGATCAGCCGATCACGTGAAGCTGCCCTTGCGCAAATCCTCGGTGAGCTGCAGCACGCGTGCGCGCATGATCTTGCCCGGCTTGAACTTCACCGTAGCCCGGGCGGGGATGATGACATCATCTGCCGGTTTGTTCGGATTGCGGCCGATGCGCGATTTGGTCAACCGCACCTCGAACACCCCAAAATTTCTCAACTCGACGTTTTTTCCTTCGGCCAGACTGTCGGTGATGTGCTCGAGAGTCTTCTGGATGACATCAAAGGTTTGCTTTTGGGTAATGCCTACATTCTCGGAGATGCTTACGACCATGTCGCGCTTGGTAAGATTGGGCATGTTTTTTGTGGGTTGTGATTCACAATCAGTAGTGTCGAATCGAGAGGCCTCTGGCAAGTAAGAAAGAATAGCCAAGCACTGAATTAGGGTTAAGGTCTTTGTTTTGGGCTTCATGTGGCGCGCTGGGGCAGTCAGGATTTTGCCTCCGCTCATGAACTTGTCCCCCGACCGCAAACTCTCAGGGCTGCTCGCGCCGCTTTTCGCCCTCCGAACCGAGAACGACCTTGGCATTGGTGACACCGACTCGCTGAAGGAACTGGTGGACTGGGCTGCGGCCCACGGTTTCGGACTCGTCCAGGTGCTTCCGATCAACGAATCCGGAGGCGACAACAGCCCTTACAACATTCTCAGTTCGCTGGCCCTCGATCCGACGACCGTCGCCACGAACCCGAAAGCGTTGAAAGATCTGGCGGCGGGTGATTTCAAAAAGATCTGCGGCCAGCACGACGTCGCCGCCCTGCGCACCGGCCAGGTCAACTACCGCGGGGTTCGCCGCCTCAAGCGCGACCTCCTCGAAGCCGCGTGGAAAAGATTCAAGTCGAAGGAAATCAAGGAGAAGACCCGCCGGGCCAGGGATTTTGCGGCGTGGACCAAGGAAAACGCGGCGTGGCTCGATTCCTACACGCTCTTCCGTGCCTTGGTTCGTTGGCATGACGAGAACGAGAACATGGACGGCTGGCCCAAGCAGCATCGCACCCTGCCCGCCGCGAAAAAATGGTTGGCCGGAGCCTCCCCCGCCGACAAGCGCCGCATGCGGGATTGGCAGGGTTTTTATGGCTATGTTCAATGGGTCGCCTACGTCCAGTGGTCCGCGCTCAAGTCTTACGGCGACGAACGTGGCGTCGCCTTGGTTGGCGATGTGCCGGTCGGAGTCAGCGTCTTCAGTGCCGATGTCTTTGCCCAACCGGAGATCTTCGATCTCTCTCGGTCGGCCGGTGCGCCGCCGGAGAAAGTTTTTGCCGCCGATCACTTCACCGCCAAGTGGGGCCAGAACTGGGGATTCCCGCTTTACCACTGGGAGGAAATGGCCAAGGACAACTATGCCTGGTGGCGCCAGCGGCTGCGCACGACCATGGAGATTTTCCATTTTCTGCGTGTCGATCACGCCCTCGGGTTTTTCCGCATCTACAGTTTCCCCTGGCGCCCGGAGCGCAACGACGAGTTTCTCCCGCTCAGCGAGGAAGAGGCGATGGCGAGAACCGGCGGCGAGTTGCCGCGCTTTGTGCCCTGCGATGACACGACCATGGAGGGCAAGGAGACAAACCGCGCGCAGGGCGATCGTTTGTTCCGCATGATCGTGGAGGAGACCGGGCCACATCGTTTGATTGCCGAGGACCTCGGCGAGATGTCGCCCTATGTCCGGCCTGTTCTCCAGGCCCAGGAAATTCCCGGCTTCAAGATCCCCATGTGGGAGCGCACACACGACAATTGGCTCACCCCAGGTTCGGACTACGAGCGTCTTTCCCTCGCCACCTACGCCACGCACGATCACCCGACCCTGCGGGCTTACTGGGACGGATGGTATGCCGACACCCAATCAAGCGACCCGCACAAGTCGGGGATGGCGCGCCGGCAGATGGAAGAGATGGCGCGCTTCGCCGGACTCCCGATCCACGGCCCGGTTCCCTGGAGCGACGAAATCCACGAGGGCCTGCTGCGCGGTCTGTTCCACAGCAACTCCTGGCTGGTCGTCAACATGATCACCGACCTCTTCGGCACCGCCGAGCGTTTCAACGTGCCCGGGGCGATCGGCGATGAAAATTGGACCGAACGTTTCCCCGTGCCGATCAGCGAATGGGATGCCCGCTGGCCGGAAAAACTCGGCCGCATTCTTGCGATGATGCGCGAGACCGGGCGCTTCGGATCGTAGATGGTGCAGAGAGTGGCACGGGCATCCCTGCCCGTGGTGCTGGAACAACATGGGCAGGATGCCCATGCCACGCTTCACGTGGGGAGCCCGTTTCTTCCCTAAAACGTCACGCCGATCTGCGCGCCGAAGACCAGGGCGTTCGGGATGGCGCCCGTGCCGCCCGGCTGGATCACGTATGGCACGTTGGGCTGCACTTGGTAGGCCGGACCGGCATGGCCGTAATCGTCGCTGAAATTCCCGTAGGCCAGGCCGAACATGGTGATGTCCTTCGCACGCTGCGGCACGAGGCCCTGATAGACGACGCCCGCGTTCCACTGGAGGGGGGCTTTGGCGATTGTTCTCCTGCGGCGAGAGGACGAAAGCGGTCCACGAAGGCGGCGGTTTGTATTTTGATGGGGGGGGGCGGGGAAGCCAGTCCCCGTGTCCCCGCCGGGGCAAGAGCGTGAATGGGCTCAGCCCTTGACTACGAAATTGACGAGCTTGCCCGGCACAGCCACGACTTTGGCCACCTCGCGTCCGGCCAGTTGCGGGGCGAAGCCCGCATGTCCGCGCGCGGCCGCCTCGAGTTGCTCGCGGGTGGCGTCCTTCGGCACGACCAGCTTCTCCCGCACCTTGCCGTTGATCTGGAGAACGATTTCCACCTCGTTCTCCACGAGGAGAGATTCGTCATGGGCCGGCCACGATTGCGCGTGAGCCGCCCCGTCGAAGCCCGAAAACTTCGCGCCCAACCGCTCCCAAAGTTCCTCCGCAATGTGCGGGGCGAACGGGCTGAGAAGAACCAGCAGGGTGCGCAGGGCCGAGGCTGGACGTTTTTCCGCCGCGGTCAATTCGTTGACGCACACCATCATTTGCGAGATGGCGGTGTTGAAGGACAGCGTGCCGAGGTCCGCCGTGACTTTCTTGATCGTGGCGTGCAGCACGCGCAGTTGAGTCGCGGTCGGTTCCTGCTCTGCCACCGCCGGGGACAACTGCCAATGGCCCTCCTGGTCTTCCTGCATGGCGAGTCGCCAGACGCGGGCGAGGAAGCGGTAGACGCCCTCGACGCCCTTCATGCTCCAGGGCTTCATTTGCTCGAGCGGCCCCATGAACATTTCATAAAGACGAAAGGCGTCGGCACCGTAGTCGTCGATGACCTCGTCCGGGTTGACCACGTTGCCCCGGCTCTTCGACATTTTTTGTCCGTCGTTTCCGAGAATCATCCCCTGGTTGACCAGCCGCTGGAATGGTTCGGGCGTGGGCAGGAGCCCGAGGTCGTGGAGGACCATGTGCCAGAAGCGGGCATAGAGCAGGTGCAGCACGGCGTGTTCGGTGCCGCCGACGTAGAGATCCACGCCGCCCGGTTTCTGTCCACCATCGCCCAACCAGTAGGCCGCGGCCTCCGCACCGACGAAGCGGCCCTCGTTGCGGGGATCGCAGAAGCGCAGGTAATACCAGCATGAGCCGGCCCACTGCGGCATGGTGTTCAATTCGCGCCGGGCTGTCTCCGAGTAGCGCACCCAGTCCGTTGCCTTGGCCAGCGGCGGCTCCGCTGTTCCCGTCGGTTTGAATTCATCCAACTCCGGCAGACGCACGGGCAGTTCGTCTTCCCGGAGAGCGTGGTGCCGTCCGTCCTCCCACACAATGGGAAACGGCTCGCCCCAGTAGCGCTGGCGGGAGAACAGCCAGTCTCGCAGTTTGAATTGCACGGCAGCGCGGCCGAGTCCGCGGTCCTGCAGCCACGAGGTGATCTGTTGCTTCGCTTCCGCCGTGGGCAGCCCGTTCAGCAGCCCGGAGTTCACCGCAAGGCCCTCGCCGGCGAAGCAGGGAGGGGAGGGAGGAGTGGCACCGGCATCCTGCCGATGAACCACCGAGTCAACCCACCTCCGATCCGGGAGCCCCGCGCGAGTCGGATTTTCCAACGCATAGCGTATCTGGCTCTGCAGGTCCGCCTGGTCCCGCACCAAATGGTCGAACGATTCCGCCTGCCAGAACGGCCCCTCGCGTTGCAGATGGCTATTGGCCTTGTTTGCGGTATCGGACTTCCAAGAGTGCAAGATGTCGGCGAGGTCATGCCCTTCCTTCGGTCGGAACACGACGTGGACATGATTCGGCATGACGCACCACGCAAACAGGTCGTATCGTTGTCCGTCGAAATGGCGCAAGGCGTCAGCAACAAGCTGTGCGATCTCCGGCCGTCGCAACCAGGATTCGCCGTGGCCCGCATCGAGGGCGGCGTCGATCTTTTCCGAGAAAAGGCGGCGGAATTCCGCCTGCTCCGATGGCGTCAGTCCACCCTGCTCGCTCCGCTTGAGCAGGTGGTTCCGGTCTTCCTGCCATTGCCGTAGAATCTCGGCTGGCAATGAGTCGGCGAGGCGGAACGTCACGGCATAAGTGGCGTCGTCCTGTGTCCAGTGCGGGAGGTTTGCTCCATCCCGAATGTTGACTTCGGCCCGGGGGTTCATCGGCTGGAAGCCGATGCCACTTTTTTCCACCGGGCGGACGACCTCGATGACGGGCAGCGAAAACTTCTCGGCAAACTCGTAGTCCCGCTCATCGTGGGCCGGGACGGCCATAATCGCGCCCGTGCCGTAGCCCGTGAGAACATAGTCGGCGATCCACACGGGGATGCGGGCGTCGTTGACGGGGTTGACCGCATACGCCCCGGTGAAGACGCCGGTTTTCTCCCGCGAGGCGTCCTGCCGGTCGCGTTCGGACTTGGAGCCGATGGTCTTGATGTAGTCGGTGACGGCTGCGCGTTGTTCGGTGGTCGTGATTTGTGCGACCAGCGGATGCTCCGGGGCCAGAACCATGTAGGTCGCACCAAAGAGCGTGTCGGGGCGGGTGGTGTAGACGGTGACTTTTTCCTCCACGTCTTCGAGGGCAAAATCCACAAACGCTCCCTCGGAGCGGCCGATCCAGTTTTTCTGCAGCAGCTTGATCGACTCAGGCCAGTCGAGCGCGTCGAGCCCGGCCAGCAGACGGTCGCCGAAGGCGGTGATGCGCAGCATCCATTGGCGCATCGGGCGGCGCTGGACGGGAAATCCACCGACCTCGCTTTTGCCGTCCACCACTTCTTCGTTGGCCAGCACGGTGCCGAGATCCTGGCACCAGTTGACCGGCATCTCTGCCACGTAGGCGAGGCGGACGCTGTCCGGGTCGGACCCTTCATAGCTCGAGATGGGTTCGGCGCGGTTCGTTGCCGGGTTCAACCAGGAGTTGTAGATCTGCAGAAAAATCCACTGGGTCCAGCGGACGTAGTCGGGCGACGTGGTGTTGATTTCGCGCGACCAATCATAGCTGAACCCGATGCGTTGGAGTTGGCCCTTGAATTTGCCGACGTTGCGCGCGGTGGTCACCGCCGGATGCTGGCCGGTCTTGACCGCGTATTGCTCGGCCGGGAGTCCGAAGGCGTCCCAGCCCATGGGGTGGAGCACGTTGAATCCGCGCATGCGATGATGGCGGGCCAGGATGTCGGTCGCCGTGTAGCCTTCGGGATGGCCGACATGCAACCCTTCGCCGCTGGGGTAGGGGAACATGTCGAGCACGTAGTATTTCGGCTTGGACGCGTCGAAGTCTGCTTCGCCCGGGTTGGGGGTGCGGTAGGCGGAGGATTTTTCCCATCGTTCCTGCCACTTCGGTTCGAACTCGGGGAAAGGGTATTGTTTGCGTTGGCTGGACATGTTGCTTGCGGTCGGGGCCGGGAACCGCGCATTTTGCCGGGAATGATGGACGTGTCAAAGCAACGCCTGCTCCTCGCCACGCGGAATGCGCACAAAACGCGCGAGGTGAGAGAGATTCTGGGGGAGGGTTTTCTGGTCGAGGACCTGGACGCGGTCCCGGGTTTTCCCGAGGTCGAAGAGACGGGCGCCACCTTTGAGGAGAATGCCCGGTTGAAGGCGCTATCGGCGTCCTCCCTCTACGATGGCTGGGTTCTGGCCGACGACTCCGGTCTCGAGGTCGATGCGCTCGGGGGCGATCCCGGGGTGCGTTCGGCGCGCTTCGGCGGAGAGACCGCGACCATGGAAGAAAACCGGTCGCTGCTCCTCGAGCGCCTGCAAGGAGTGGAGCATCCCCTGCGGCGGGCGCGTTTTCACTGCGTGCTGGCCCTGGCGCGGCCGGGCGAGGTGGTGGCGACTTTTCGCGGTGCGGTCGAGGGTTTCATCACGCGGTCCGAGCGCGGAATCGGGGGCTTTGGCTACGACCCGATTTTCATCCCCGAAGGCAGGGAGCGCACGTTTGCCGAGATGTCGGCGGAGGAAAAACACGCTCTCAGCCACCGGGGCCGTGCCCTGTCGGCCTTGGCTGGTTTCCTCCGTCCGGCCTAGCGCTTGGCCAAACCGGGGTCGGTGGGCTGACTCGCGGTGCCTTGGTTTTGCGCCATTTCGCGGGCGGCGATTTCCGGTGCATGGAGGCCGGGGACGTTCCAGCGGCTCACGATGATCCGGTCCACGCTCCAAGGTGTGGTGGGATAGTCGGTGCGAGGCAGATGCCCGCCCATGCCCCATGTGCCCAAGACCAATTTGCGCTGGTCCGGGCCATACCACACGGTCGTCTCACTCGGTGAGGTGAAGGACGCTTCACCCGGAGTCGGGGCCTTATACGGAATCGGCTTGTAGGAATAAAATGGGCCGTATTGCTCTCGCCGATTTTCGGGAGTGGCGCAGGCCGTCAGGCCGACGCAGGCGAGGAGCAGGAGGGGAGTGAACCGCATACCCGCTTTTCATACCCCACGGGGCGGCCGGATGGCAGCAAAAATCCCTCCGTCTCAATCCCGCCGCGAAAACCCCAGAGACATGAGGGCGACAAGTCGGGTGGAGGCGGCTTCGAGTTCGGCGATGAGCGACTGGACCTGGCCGCGGAAAAACGCGTAGGCGGCCATGCAGGGGATGCCGATGACCAGTCCGGCCGCGGTCGTGATCAGCGCCTCCGCCACGCCCTCGGCCAGCATCATGGGACGCGAGGAAACGATATCGGTCGCGACCACGCTGAAAGATTTGATCATGCCGAGGACTGTGCCGAGCAGACCGAGCATGGGTGCGATGGTTCCAATATCGGCCAGGTAGGTGATCCGCTGGTTGAGGACAGCCGCTTGGCGGGTTCCCTCGGTTTCGGCAATCTCGCGCGCCTCGGCGAACGTCGCCTCGGGGTGCTGGGTGACGAAGTCGAGGGTGCGTTGCATGATCTGGGCGACGGCCTCGCGATGGCGATTGGAGATCGCGAGCAGCCCGAGGTAGTCCCGTTTGCGCAGCAGTGCGTCGGCCGTGGCCATGTAGCGCTTGGTCACCACGGCCCCGCGGCGCAGGGTGAAGAGATAGATCATGACGAGGGCCACGGCGGCGACGGAAAGACGGCCGAGCGGGACCATGACTGGACCGCCAGAAACAATCACCTGCCAGAGGCTCGACTCAGGTTGGGGCGGCGCGGCCTGGGCCCGGGCCGCGACGGTGGTGCCAAGCAGAGCGGCGAGCGCGACGACATTTTTCACATCGATGAGGTTACCAGCGTGAACGCCCGATGCAAGGGTGGCAGGCAGTGACTGCTTGGCTATACTGTTCGGCGTGTCCACCGCCCGCCCGCCCGACCTGCGATCGCGCCTGCATGAGGTGCCGCACCAGCCCGGCGTCTATCTCATGCGCGATCGGCTCAATCGCGTGATCTACGTCGGCAAGGCCCGCGATCTGCGCAAACGCCTGGCCCAGTATTTTACCCCCGCCCGCTCCCGGCAGGCCGACCTCAAGACGCGGGCCCTGCTTGATTCGGTCTGGGATTTCACCCTGCACGTCGTCCGCTCGGACGCCGAAGCTGTGCTGCTCGAGGGGCGGCTGATCAAGGAATTCCGACCAAAATACAACATCTCGTTCCGTGACGATAAGAATTTCCTCCAGCTCAAGGTCAATCTCGAGGACCCTTTTCCGCGCTTCACGCTCGTGCGGTTGAAGAAGGACGACGGAGCGCGCTACTACGGGCCCTACGCCCATGCGGGGGCGCTGCGCTCGACTCTGGAAGTCCTCAAACGCCGCTTCGGTCTCCGCTCCTGCCGTCCGCGGGTGCCCGGCGAGAAAGATTACCGTCACTGCCATGACGACATCATCAAGAAGTGCTCTGCTCCGTGTGTGGCCAAGATCAGCGAAGCAGAATACCGGGAGCGGGTGCTGCAGGCCTGCGCGTTTCTCGAGGGGCGCAGCCGCGAGATTCCCGCCGAACTGGAGGCGGAGATGAAAGCGGCGGCGGAGAAACACGACTTCGAGAAAGCGGCGGCGCTGCGCGACTTGATCACCGCGCTGCGGCGCACGGCCAGCCCGTCGCGACGCTTTCTCCGCGGGGATGCACTGCCCTCCGCCAAGGACCCTGCGGGTGACCTCCTCGCTCTCGGCGAGGCGCTCGGACTGCCGCGGCCACCTGCGATCATGGAGTGCTTCGACATTTCCAATATCACCACGACCCATGTGGTTGCCTCGATGGTCCGCTTCAAGGACGGCGTGCCCGAGCGGGCCAGCTACCGGCGTTATCGCATTCGGACGGTCAAGGGTCAGGACGACTTCGCCAGCATGGCCGAGGTGGTGCGAAGGCGTTACTCCCACCTCCTGGCGGCGGCGCGCGAGGCTTTTCCGGATGTGGCCGAATTCACCCAGGAAGAGGCGGGCGACGCGTTGGCTCGCCTGGGTTTGTCCGGTCCGGCCCGTTGGCCCGATCTCGTCATCGTCGATGGCGGACGAGGCCAGCTTTCCAGCGCGTGCGCAGAGCTAGCCCGTCTGGGCTTGCGCGGTCAGCCGGTCATTGGCCTGGCCAAGGAGCGGGAGGAAATCTTTTTTCCGGGGCGTCCGCAGCCTCTGGTCTTGCCGCACGAAAGCGGCGCCCTGCACTTGCTGCAGCGGATCCGCGACGAGGCGCACCGCGTGGCCAACGGCTACCATCAGCTCCTGATGAAGCGCCGTGTGTCCGAGAGCCGCCTCGACGACATCGAGGGCGTGAGCAAGTCGCGCAAGCAGGCCCTGTTGCGCGTGTTCGGTTCGGTTGTGCGGGTGGCGCGGGCACCGGTCGAGGACATTGCCGCCGTGCCCGGGATCGGGCCGCGCCTCGCTGCCCAGGTCAAGGCCGGGCTCGGGGGCTGAGGGCGAAACGGTTGCACTGCAGGCGGGTTTGGCCTTAGGTAATGCGCCGTGCTCCAACATTATCTTAACGCGGCCCAGGGGTATTTTGAGCTGGGCATGACGGACGAGGCTCTGGCTGAGCTGGGCCGCGTGCCCGAGACCGAGCGGGGCCACGCCGATGTCGAGCAGTTGCGCGTTTACATCCTCATGCGGGCCCGCCGCTGGGCCGAGGCCCTCGCGGCCTGCCGGTCGCTGCGGGAGAGTCACCCGGAGATCAGCCTTGGTTTTATCCACGGGGCCTTCTGTCTCCACGAGTTGGGGCGCACGGCCGAGGCCATGCAATTGCTCCTCGCCGGCCCCGCCTCGCTCCTGCGGGAGCCCGTTTATTTCTACAATCTCGGCTGCTACCACGCCGTGCTCGGCAACCCCGAGGAGGCGCAAAATTGCCTGCAGATGAGTTTCAACATGGATGACAAATTTCGGGAGATTGCACGTTACGACCCTGACCTCGAGGGCGTGATCGAGAAGCTTTGATGCGCCGGATTGACGAGGCCGCGCTGGCGCGGGTGCGGGCGGCTTTCGCGGAGAATTTTTCCCTCGGTGAGGAACTCGGGGCGGAGGTGTGCATCTGGCAGGACGGGGTCGAGGTTCTCCGTCTGGTCCACGGCTGGCGCGACCCAGCCAAAACCGTGCCATGGGACGAGCAGACTCTGGTCTTGGTCTGGTCCGCCACCAAGGGCCCGGCTGCCGCCTGTGCGCTGCACGCCCTGGCCGCAAGGGGGCGGAGGCTCGACGAGCCTGTGACTTCGGTCTGGCCGGAGTTCGGTGCCGCGGGGAAGTCGGCTGTCACGCTGGGCCAGTTGCTGTCCCACCGGGCTGGCTTGGCTGTGCTTGAGCATGATACACTCAATGTGTTCGATCTCGACGGAGTGGCCTCCGCGTTGGCGGCGCAGGCGCCCAATTGGACGCCGGGCACGGCCCACGGTTACGCGCCGCGCACCGCAGGTTTCTGGCTCGACGCGCTGGTGCGTCGTCTGGCCGGGGTGTCGCTGGGGGCCTATTGGCGCAGGGTTTTTGGTCAGCCGCTTGGCCTCGACTTCTGGATCGGTCTGCCGGAGGCCGAGAACCATCGTGTCGCGGCCATGCAGGCCGCACGGTTGCAGGATATGAAGCCCCCGGAGGCATTCGAACTGGCCATGGCTGATCCGGCCAGTCTAACCGCCCGGTCGTTCCTTCGCCCGGCGGGGCTGACCGGTGCTTCCTCAACGAACCGCCCGGAGGTTTGGCGGGCGGAAAATCCGTCCTTCGGCGGCATTGGCAACGCCCGCGCACTGGCCAAATTTTACGATCGTCTGGCCTGCGGGCATTTCTTTGCCGGGCCGTGGCGCGAGGCGCTGACCGCACGGCTCAGCAATGGGCCCGATCTGGTCCTGCTCCACCCGACCGCCTTTTCCGCGGGGTTCAAGATGGATCCGCTCGCCGCCGACGGCTCGAAGCTGCGGTCCAGAATGGGCCCGTCGATTGACACCTTCGGGCATCCGGGCGCGGGTGGGAGCCTTGGCTTCGCCGACCCGGAGAACCGGATCGGCTTTGCCTACGTGATGAACCGGATGGAACACGGCGTCCTGCGCGAAGCCCGCCCGGACCGCTTGGTGCGGGCGCTTTATGGAATTGAGGGCTGAGGGCATGATCGTCCGCACGGAAATGTTCAGCCTCAAGACGCGGGGGCGGGGTAGTTACGAGATCACCGACGACGTCGCCGGGGTGGTCGAGCGAACGGGGTTACGCGAGGGCGTGGTCACGGTCTTTGTCCGGCATACGAGCGCGAGTCTGGTGATTTTTGAAAATGCCGATCCGTCGGCCCGGGAGGATCTGCATGAGTTCCTCGACCGGGTGGCGCCGGACGGTGAGGACTGGCATGTCCACACGCTGGAGGGGGCCGACGACACGGCGAGCCATCTGCGCATGGCTATGACCCGCACGAGCGAGATAATCCCGGTCACCGGCGCTCGGATGGTTCTCGGCACGTGGCAGGGGATTTTTCTGCTCGAACATCGCCGCGCGCCACACCGGCGGGAGATTGCGGTGTCTGTGGTCGGTCTTTGAGTCGGTTGCCGGGTCGGTTAGGCTGGGATCATGTCCAACTTTGCCCAAGTGATCCTCGACCGCTCGACCGGCAAGGTGCTGGACTACGAGATTCCGGTATCCTGGCGCGGACGGGTCGGCGAGGGCTCGCGCGTGCGGGTGCCGCTGCGCAACCGGCAGATGCTGGCCACGGTGGTGTCCGTCTCGGAGACCACCGTGGCCAAGGGAGTGCGGCCGTTGGCCGCTGTGCTTGATCAGCGTCCGCAAATGACCGGAGTGTTGATGCGCCTGGCCAAGTGGATGGCGGAGTATTACGCGTGCGATGAGCAGGACGCGTTGCGCTGCATTCTGCCACGGGCGGTGCGCGAGGCGGGCCACGCGCCGTTGCAGCGCAATTTTGCCGGGCTGGTGCGCCCGATCAACAGCGAAGAGTTGGAGGCGTTGCGCCGCCGTGCGCCGCGGCAGGCGGCGGTGATCGTGTGTTTGCAGGTGGCGGGAGAGCCGGTGGCGGTGGTCCGGCTCGGCCCTGAGGCGGGTGCAGCGGCCGCCACGCTCAAGACTCTCGAGCGCCGCGGATTCATCACGATCACGAGTGAGGCGGTGCGTCGTGCGCCGCGCGGTGCCCAGGAGTTTGTCGCCTCCACGCCTCCCGAGCTCAGCGCCGAGCAGGTCACCGCGCTCGATCGCATCCGCCCGGCCTTGGACGCACCTTCGGCCCATCGCCCGATCGTGCTCAAGGGCATCACTGGCAGCGGCAAGACGGAGGTCTATTTGCGGGCCATTGCCGAAGTCCTCACGGCGGGAAAGACGGCGCTGGTGCTTGTCCCGGAGATTGCCCTTACACCGCAAACGGTCGAACGTTTTGCCTCGCGCTTCACGCCTCTGGGCATCGAGGTGGCCGTCCTGCACAGCCATCTGAGCGAGGGGGAGCGCCATGACGAATGGCACCGCGTCCGCGATGGAAAGGCGCGCATCGTCATCGGGGCCCGCGGCGCGGTTTTCGCTCCTCTCGAGAATCTCGGGCTCATCGTCATCGATGAGGAGCATGACACCTCATACAAGCAGGACGAGGGGCCGCGTTACCACGCCCGCGATCTGGCCGTGGTGCGCGGAAAAATGGAGCCCTGTGCGGTGCTGCTCGGCTCGGCCACCCCGTCGTTGGAGAGTTTTGCCAACTGCCGCAAAGGCAAATACGACCTGCTGGAATTGACCCACCGCCACGATGGCTGTGTCCTGCCCGTTTTTCGCGTGGTCGACATGCGTCTGCGGAGCAAGGACGGCGAGCGCAGCGACCAATTTCTTTCGCCCCGGCTGTGCTCGGCCATCGAGTCGCGTCTGACCAAGGGCGAGCAGACGATTCTCTTTCTCAACCGCCGCGGATTTTTCACCGTGCTGGCCTGCAAGTCCTGCGGCGAGAAGGTGGAGTGCCCGCATTGCAGTGTGTCTCTTGCGCTTCACAAAAAGGAAGACCTGGCGCGCTGTCACATGTGCGGTTATGCGCAGAAACCGCCGCGCCGGTGTCCCAAATGCCAGGATCCGCAGATTGCCTTCAGCGGGGTCGGCACGGAGAAGGTCGAGGCCGCCGTGCGGAAAATTTTCCCCCAGGCGCGGGTGGCGCGCATGGACTCCGACACAATGACGGGCAAAAACGCCTACCATGAAACCCTGGGTGCCTTCCGCTCGCGCAAGATCGACATCCTGGTCGGAACCCAAATGATCGCCAAGGGTCTGCATTTTCCGGGGGTCACGCTGGTCGGGATCATCAGCGCCGACTCCGCCTTGCATCTCCCCGACTTCCGCGCCGGCGAGCGGACGTTCCAACTCCTCGTGCAAGTGGCTGGGCGCGCCGGGCGCGGGGATGCCGAGGGTGAGGTCATCGTGCAGACCTTCACGCCGTTTCATCCGTCGCTGCAGTTCGCCAAGTCCCACGACTTTGACGGCTTTGCCACGCAGGAGTTAGAGATGCGGAAAAACTTCGGCCATCCGCCTTTTTCCCACCTCGTCCTGCTCACGGCGCGGGCCGACACCGAGCAGAAGGCCGAGTTCGCTGCGCGCACCCTCGGGCAGCATTTGTCGGCGGCTGTGCCCTCCTCGATCATGGTCAGCCCTGCCGCCCCGGCCCCGCTGGCCCGCGTGCGTGGCATGTATCGTTATCAGGTGGTGGCCCGGGGGAGGAAAATCCGCGACTTAACCAAGGCCATCCGGGCAACCCTCGCGGCCCTGAAGTTGCCCAAAGACGTGCACGTCGCGGTGGATGTGGACCCCGTCGCGTTGCTTTGAATTTGACACCAACAACTAGTTGATCAGCCAGTTTGTCTATGAAAGTCCAAGAAGCCGGTTTGTTTGAGGCCAAGACGCACCTTTCGGAGATGGTGGCCAAGGTGGAGAGGACCGGTGTGGTCTATCGCATCACCAAACGCGGAAAACCTGTGGCGGAATTGCGGCCCATCGCCGAGGCTGGACAGAAATATCGCCTGCCCTACGGATATGGCGAAGGCACGGTGCCTTAGATCGCACCCGATTTCGATGCGCCGCTCGAGGTGATGCGCGAATACATCGAATGAGGCTGCTGGTTGATGCCCAACCCCTGATCTGGCTCCGCGCGCGTGATCCGCGCCTACCGGAAAAAGTGCGCCACGCGCTGGCCAGCGAAGAGCACGAGTTGTTCATCAGCGAGGCGACGTTCCGGGATATATGCCTCAAGGTTTCACTCGGCACACTCGAGTTGCTCGGCGGCGTGGACGGCTTGCGCGAAGACTGGATCGGTCGCGGCGCCGCAGAGGCCTTGCCGGTCGAATGGCATCACACCCGCCGCGTCGTGGACCTGCCTTTTGTCCCATCGCGACCCGTTTGATCGCATGCTTGTGGCGCAGGCGCTGCATGAGGGACTGACGCTGGTCAGCGGTGATCCTTTCATCGCTGGGTATCCTGGCGTGGCGATCTGTTGGTAGAAGCCGATCCCCTACGAAAGGAAAGCCGCGAGAGTCAGCGAGAAAACCACCAGCACGAGCAATCCTATCCACCAAGCGAGGGAAGATTTGGAGCCGAGGTCAACTCGTCCGAATGTTACAAGCTTGGTAAACACGCAGCCGATCCATCCACAGATCATGTCTAATGGCAGCATGTTCAGGTCTATGGAGAAGGCTCAGATCCTCGCGGATCGTGCGGTAGCCAAGCGGCCATCGAGATCATAACGTCGTCGGTCAGAGTTGCTGCCAGGCTGCAGCTTCGAGCAAACCATCCAGTCCGAACCCAGTCCTCGCCGGGCCAACAGCCTGCGGGCCGCGCGGCGCCTGCGCCTCGAACTGGTCGGGTTCATAGAGGCCGCCGGCGGCGATCCCGCAGTCGACCACAAGATCGCCGTGCCTCTGGCGTAGGCGCATGGCGGTCCAAAGTGCGGTGGCGCGGCCCAGCGGGTGGTCCATGCTGTGGGTGACCACGATCTTTCTTCCGGCCTGGGCGGCCGCGAGGCCGAGGGTGAAAGCGTCCTGGGCGGCGGGTTTGAGCACGACAACCTGCGCCCCCGGCCAGGGGGGCGGGGTGGTCGGCAGTTCCCAGTCGAGGGCGAGGGGGATTTTCTCGCGCGCGGCGAGCGTGGCCCAGATGTCAGGATCGTAAGCGCAGGGGTCTTCGATGAACTCGATGTTGGCGCGAACGCTGGGCCAGAGCTCGGCGAGCCAGTCGGTCAGCGAGTCCACCGTGAACGCAGCATTGGCATCGAGTCGCCAGCGGAGCGGCAAGCCGGCCAAGGCATTGAGCGCTGCCGATTCGCGTGCGGGATCCCGGCCGACTTTCAATTTGATCGCGGTGTAGCCCTCGGCCACGCACTGCGAAAAAGCTCCCCGCGGTGCATTCGTCCAGTTGGTGAAAAGTGCATGGCTGCGGATTTCGGGGAGTCCGGTGAAAAGCGACAGCCCCGCGCGGCGCGCCGCGGCATCGGTGCGGGCGTGACGCAGGGCCAGTCGCGCCAGCGGCGCGGGTTGGTCGGAGCGGAGGGAAGCGAGTTGGTCCCCGAGCGGGGCCTGCCCGAATTCGATCCACGGATGCAGGTCGGAATAGCCGGTCGCGCCGTCGTCAAAGTCGAGCTTGAGCAGCGCCCCGCGTCGTGCGGCGGCGGCGGCGCGCGCGGGATCAGGGCCGGGCCTCAGTTCGTAGTGGTGAATCCCGATTTTCACGGCAGCAGAAATCCGAATGTCAGGGCAAGACCGAACGCCGCATGGAGCGCGGCAGCTTGGGCGAGCAACTGGTTGACCGAGCGGTCTGGTCCGGTGGTCAGGCAGGCCCTCGCCAGCCAATGAGCCAGCGGCAGGGCCAAGAGAGGGAGCATGAAAGCCCAAAAATAGCCGAGGGGCAGCCAGGCGAGTCCAATGACGAAGGGAGCAAGCACGAGGACTGCATTCTCCCGGCGGGCGAAGGCCAGACCGAAGCGCACCGCGAGCGTCCGCTTGCCCGCTGCACGATCGCCCTCCAGGTCGCGCAGGTTATTGACCGCGAGGAGGACGCTGGCGTGCAGGCCGATCTGCAGCCCGGCGAGGAGAGCCGCCAAGGAAAACCCCCCCGCATTGAGAAAATACGTGCCGGCCACGGCGATAACGCCGAAGAAAAGAATGGCAAAAATCTCGCCCAGTCCGAGGTAGGCGAGCGCAAAGGGGCCGCCGGTGTATAGATAGGCGCAGAGCAGGGAGGCGGTTCCGATGGCGAGGATAACCCACCCGCCGGCGAGGAGGAGAGGAAGGGAACACAATGCGGCGAGGACAAGGCAGACCAACCCTCCGGCCATCAAGCGTGAGGCAGGCAGCAGCCTTGCCGCGGTGACCCGCACCGGGCCTAGGCGCTCGGCAGTGTCCGCGCCTTTCGCATGGTCGAGGGCATCGTTGAAGTAGTTGGTCGCGATCTGGATAAGGATGGCGCAGGCGAGGATGAGCGCAGAGAGGAATGGATCAAAGCGATCGCGGGAGCAGGCCAGCGCCGCCCCGGCAGTCACGGGGATGACGGCAGCGCCGAGGGTGCGCGGGCGGGCGGCGAGGATCCACGGACTCATGGCCTGCCATGCCACGCGGGACGCGGGGTCAGGTCAATCTTTTGCGCGGGATGAGGATTGACCGCGGATGGTTCGGTGGGCACAGAGGGTGGGCTGGTTTCGCTCTGGCTCGGATTGAACACGGATGCGTTCGGTGCGGCCGGTGTTTTTTCACCGGCGTTTTGGACGAGTCCGAATTGCATGAAATCGGTGATGGAAGGAACGAAGAAGGATGGATTGCGCGTCTACATGGACATGGGCACGGCGGAGAAAGGGAATCTTAGCGGTGATTACTGGAGGGATGCGTTCGCAGTGCGCGAGGCCTTGCTCAAGCAGGGTCACATCGAGGGACAGGATTTTCTCTGGAATCCGGGGGAAGGCGACGAGCACAACGAGAAGGCATGGGCCAGGCGGTTGCCGGTGGCGTTGCGGTTTTTGCTGCGGCCGGGTGGTTCGTAGGATGATCGGCCTTCGCGCAGAAACCTCGCGATGGTCGTAGACCGCTGCATTTCCATGGAGATGGCCCGCCCTCGGGCCATTTGATTTGCTTCCGCGCTGCGCGCGCTGCCGGATCGTGTGGGACGAGGGCGTCCCACTTCCTTGGGGGCGCGGTGACGGGCTATGGTCGTCGTGACAAGATCAGGAAATGCCCAGCGCGGCGGCGATGGTGTCGGGGGAATTGCCCTCCAGACGGTTGTTCACGAAGATGTAGGATGGACGCTTGGTCGGGGTCTGCTCGCTCCGCTGGACCAGTGACTTCAATGCCTCCCGCGCTTCGAGATTTATCTCCTGCGTTTCGCGGTAGGGGGAGAATTTCTCCACGGCCTGCTGATACGCTCGTCCGGGCCGCAGGAGGAAACGGGCGGCGAAGAAATCGGCGGTGAAGGCGCCGGGCATCTGCATTTGCTCCCCGACCGGGGGCATCTTGGTCCAACTGTTGAAGACATGCGCGACGCGGTGGCGCCGAAGCATGTCGAAATACTCCGTGCGCAACAGCGACGCGTTGCGCACTTCGATGCCGTAGGACCAGTCGGGAGGAAGCTGGCTGAGGAATTGATCCAGCGCGGTCATAAAATCGCGTCCGCGGGGAAAGTGCGATGGATGAAAGGCGGAAAACTCAAAAATCAGCAGGCCGGCCTTGGAGCGGTGCGGGGCCAACGGGGCGAGAAACGCGTCGGCAAAAAGCTGCGCGTTGAGGAAATTACCGTTATCCCGGCCGGCTCGGGCGCCGAAACGGTCGAGCTGGGGAAACCTCTTCACCGTGATTTCGTCGGTGACTTTGAAGCACAGTCGAAAACCCTCAGGCACCTGCGCGGCGAGGCCGGCGAGATAAAGCTCGGTGGGGAAGCGATAGTAGCCGGCATCAACGCAGACGGCGGGAAAAACCCCGGCGTATTCCTCCAGGCAGGTGGACTCGAATTTTTTCTGCGAGAGGCGTCCGCGCACGAGGTAGCGCTGTTCGTCGTATACTTGGCCGAGCCAGCCCTCGTATTTCCAAGAGGAGGTGCCGAGGAACAGATTGCGCTCCCGGGCCAGTGCGGCGGTGGCGCGGGCCACGCCGTTGAGGGGGAAAGCGGGCGCGGTTGAGAGTTGCAGGGCGGGGGTTGGGAGGCTGGAGGAATCGGCACCGGGAGGGCGGTCTTTTCCCTCAACGCTCATCCCCCATCACTCAACTTCCTACATCAATCCCTTGAGCCGACTGAGCAAATCGGCCTCGCCCTGCAGCCCGACCACCTGTTCGCGCACCTCGCCGTCCTTGAAGAAAAGCAGGGTGGGAATCGAGGAGACGCCGAAGCGGCTGGCCACCCCGGGCGCTTCATCCACGTTGACTTTGGCCACGACAGCCTGGCCAACTGTGGCGTCGGCAATTTTGTCAAGAATCGGCGCGATCATCCGGCAGGGACCGCACCAAGGAGCCCAGAAATCGACGAGCATGGGCGTGGCCGCCTTTTTGATCTCGGTGTCGAAGGTTGAGTCGTTGAGTTGCAGAATGTTTGCGCTGGCCATGGATTTGATCGGGTGTTTGAGAGTTTGGTGGTTAGATTAGAGATACATCCAGAGCTGGACTCCGAGCGCGGCGAGAGCAACGACAGTTGCCGCAATGGCCAGCAGGCCGGTGAGCTGGTCGGGAGCTGCTTCGGTCGCATCCTCCGCAGTCGCGGCTGGCTTGATCGTTGCCGCAGGTTTGGCTGCGGGGGCCGACGAGCCAATTTTGACCGTGGCCTGAGGGGCTGGACGGCTCGGTGGCGTGACGGTGACTTTGGAAGTTTCTTTTTTCGCCGCATCGCCGGGGGCGGCGGGCTTGATCGCGGCTGGTGCTGCGGTGGCCGGGCGCGGAGCACCGACTGGGGCCGGCACGGCCGGGGCTGCCGGATTCTCCGCGGCAACAGGCTTGGGTCCGGGCGCGGCCGGAGCGGTGGGCGCTCCTCCGGCAGGCATGGGAGGCTTTGGTGCCATGGGGGCCGGGATTGCTGCGCCGGCAGGCGGCAAGGGAGGCTTTGGCGCCATGGGGGCCGGGGCTGCTGCGCCGGCAGGCATGGGAGGTTTGGGCGGCATGGGGGCCGAGGTTGCTGCGCCGGCAGGCAAGGGAGGCTTTGGCGGCATGGGGGCCGGGGCTGCTCCGCCCGCAGGCATGGGAGGTTTGGGAGCCATGGGCGCTCCGGGTGCAGCTGCCACCGGTGGTTTCGGAGCAAACGGGGCGGCTGGTGGTGCGCCCACAGGGACGGGAGGCTTGGGAGCCATGGTGGTGCCAGGCACGGCGGTTTTGGGCGCCATCGCGACCGGCGCGGCAGGTGCCGGGACGGCGGGGCGGGGTGCCATGGGCGCGGCGCTCGGCACGGCCAACTTTGGTGCCATGGGTGCAGCGCCGCGGGCCGCAGGAATACCCGGTGGCTTGGGGGCCAGACTCGGGGCGGGCGCTGACGGCACGGCCATGCCTGGGGATGTTGGCATCACGGGCTTCGGCGGTGGTGGCATGCTGGTCGGCGCGACCGCGGCTGTCGGCAAAGGCTTGGGCGGGAGATTGATCATCGCCGCCTCGCGGGGATTGGCCGCGCCGGGTTTCCCGTCGCGTTGCGGTGGGAGGACGATGCGGACAGTTTCTTTCTTTGGTTCGTTCATGTCTGGAAGGGTTTTGCTCAGTGATGGGAGGTTGGATCGCCCTTGGAGCGCGGGCCAGAATTATCCGCCGGGGCAGGGCTGTCAACCGTTTCGAAGGGGGCCGTGGTTTTTCGCTGCGGGCCAAATAAGGGCTTGCCTCCGGCGGCTCGATCGACCATGTTAACTCATTGTTTTTATTATATGGCTAAGACTTCATGGATAGAGCGCGAGAAGCGCAAGCGTAAGACGGTGGCGAAATTCGCCGGGCTGAGGGCGGAGCTGAAGCAAAAGGGTGAATACCTCGCCCTTTCGCAATTGCCGCGCAATGCCAGTCCGGTGCGCTTGTCGAACCGTTGCCGCGTCTCGGGCCGCAAGCGCGCTTTCCTGCGCGAGTTCCAAATGTCCCGCCTGACCTTCCGCGAGCTGGCCTGCGCCGGCCTCATTCCCGGGGTCACCAAGGCAAGCTGGTAATCCAAGGGCTTCCTGCGGCCCCGTCCCGGTGCCGCCGGTCAAGCAGCGACGTGCCGGAAACGTTGCCTTCCGCGCAGTCCGCCTCGTCGGCGTAATGTGTCTCCTTTTCTTCGATGAATTCTCTCCTTGCTTCCGCATCCGTGAACGCCGGCTTTCCGTCGGTCGATGCGGTTTTGTTCCAGGTCTTCGTGGTCACCGCCTTGGTGTTGCTCAATGGCTTTTTCGTCGCGTTCGAGTTTGCCGTAGTCAAGGTGCGCTCGGCGCAGCTGGGAGAGAGCGACCTTAACGGCCACCGCAGTGCCCGCCGGGCCAAGGAGATTCTGGCCAACATGGACGCCTATCTGTCCGCGGCCCAACTGGGCATCACGCTGACCAGCCTGGGGCTGGGGTGGGCGGGTGAGCCGTTCGTGGCGCGGCTGCTCGGACCGGTCCTGGCCTCGTTCGGCCTTGAGCAACCAGAGGTGCTAAGAGTGCTTTCCTTTGCCGTGGCTTTCGCCTTGATCACTTTTCTGCACATCGTGGTGGGGGAGCAGGCTCCGAAGATTCTCGCCATCCGCCGGGCTCTGCCGACCCTGCTTTTCTGCGCGGGACCGATGTGGTTTTTCTGCCGTATTTTCCGCCCGTTCATCTTCGTGATCAACGTTTCGTCCGGCTGGTTGCTGCGCAAAGTTTTCCGACTGGAGGGTTCGGCGGCCCATGAGTCGGCCCACACGACCGAGGAGCTGCGGGCCATCCTGGAAGCCGGAGTCACCGGGGAGGGGGCACCGGTCAGCCAACTAGGACGCGAGATTCTCATCAACGCCCTCGACATGCGCAAGCGGGTCGTGCGCGACATCATGACCCCGCGGGGCGAGGTTGTGTTCCTCGATTTGGAGGACGACTTCGACCACAACCTGCGGGTGGCGCGGGATTCTGGTCACACCAGGTTTCCGCTCTGTCGCGGGCATCTCGACGATGAGGCAGGGTTGATCCACATCAAGGACTTGCTGGCCCTGATCCGGGAGAAGAAGGAGGACCTGCTTTCGATCAAGCGCGAGTTGGTCCACGTGCCGGAGCTGATGCCGCTCGAGCGCTTGCTCAAGTTTCTTCTCGGCAAGCGGGCCCACCTCGCTCTTGTGCTCGATGAATACGGCGGAGCCGTCGGCGTGGTCACCCTGGACAATGTGCTGGCGGAATTGGTCGGCGATATCCAGGACGAGTTTGATGAGGCCCAGAGCGAGTGCCGGCAGGTTGGCGAAGGCGAATACCTCCTCGACGGTGCCGTGGCCCTGCACGATCTCGACGACCTGATCGGCCTGCGGGTGGAGAGCACGGATGTCAGCACGGTGGGTGGTTATCTGACTCATCTGCTGGGGCATCTGCCCCGCCAGGGCGAGAGGGTGTTCTGTGAGGGCTTCGAGTTCACCGTGAACAAGACGGATGGTCGCCGCGTGGTTAGCGTCCAGGCGAAGCGTCGGTCTCCGCTGCCCGCTAGTCGTGCGGTCTAACCGGCCAGACACCCCTTGCGGGGTGGCCGCCCCCGCTGTTTATTGCCAGCCATGTCACTTTCCGAGATCTCCTCCGCCAGCACTCCGCTTGAGTCACCGCACCTGCGTGACCACGACTACGCCCTGTCTGAGGCGCGGTGGATGCTCAATTTGGTCAAGACCCCGACGTCGGAGATTTCCCTCGAGGCGCGCCAGAATATCAGTGAGCAGACGGTCGACAACTTCGCCAACCACATCAACGCCGGCTTCCTCGAACACCGCAAGTCGGCCACTTTGGGCGGCGAGTTTGCCTTCACCGAGTGGGAGGGTCAGGGGTCTTTGATTCGCGATGCCCTCGGTCGTGAGTTCATCGACATGCTGGGGGGATTTGGTCTTTACAGCTACGGCCTGCGGCACCCGAAAATCGTCGAGGCCGTGCGGGCCCAACTCGACCGGTCGCCGCAATACTCGCAGGAGATGCTCGATCCGCTCCGCGCCCAGTTGGGCCGGGTCCTGGCGCACCTCACCCCCGGCGACATCCAGAAGGGCTTTTTTGCCAACAGCGGGACCGAGGCCATCGAGGGCGCACTCAAACTGGCCAAGTTTTACACCGGCAAGAGGGGCATCATTTCGATGCAAAAAGGTTTCCACGGCAAAACGCTTGGGTCGCTCTCGGTCACGGGCAAAAGCGTGTTCCGTGAGCCCATCCTGCCGCTGCTGGAGGGTGTCCGCTTCGTTCCCTACGGCTGCGCCTGCGCCGTCGAGCAGGAGTTGGAGGCGGCCCAGGTTGTGGGGGACGGCATGGCCGCGGTCATCATCGAGCCGGTCCAAGGCGAGGCGGGCGCGATTGTCCCGCCACCGGATTTCCTCCCGCGTCTGCGTGAGATTTGCGACTATTACAAAGTCCTGCTCATCGCCGACGAGGTGCAAACCGGCTTCGGCCGCACGGGGAAAATGTTCGGCGTGGACCATGCCGGGATTGCCCCCGACATCATGTGCTTCGGCAAGGCTCTGGGCGGTGGCGTGGTGGCCTGCAGCGCATTTTTTGCCACGGCCAAAATCTGGAGCGTGCTCGAGCCGAACCCGTTCATGCACACGACCACGACCGGGGGTAACCCGCTGGCCTGCGCCGCAGCGCTTGCGGCTGTCGAAGTCATGCTTGAGGAGGACACTCCGCGGCAGGCGGCCGAGAAGGGCGATTACATGATGGTCAAGCTCAATGAGTTGAAGGCGCGGTATCCGGACGTTCTCAAGGAGGTGAGCGGGCAGGGGCTCCTGATCGGCATGAGGTTCCCGTCTTCGACCGTCGGCTACAAGGTGGCTTCCGGATTGTTCCAGCGCCGGGTTCTGACTGCCGGCACCTTGATCAGCGCCGAAAGCATTCGCATCGAGCCCGCGCTCAATGTGCCCATGGATTTGCTCGACGAGGTGCTCAACCGGTTGGAAGACACGCTCAAGAGCGTGA
Organism: Chthoniobacterales bacterium; assembly: GCA_049315725.1. GTDB lineage: Bacteria > Verrucomicrobiota > Verrucomicrobiia > Chthoniobacterales > JACTMZ01 > JACTMZ01. The sequence goes on from JBMOJP010000001.1 coordinate 35,162, forward strand.
AACTCGAACCCGGGGACGTGCGGCCCGCGGTCCAGGAGCACAGTTTTTCCAAGCCCGAGTGTTACGGCCCCTGCGCCTGGGGCACCAAGTGCCTGGCGAAAAAGTAACACGCTCGTGCTGCCAGCCGCATCGCGCAGCGTAACTACCAACCGCGTTTGACGGCGAACTTTCGCGCTTCGAGCAGCGGGAGCAGGCGTTCCGCGAGTTCGCCTTGAAGCTCGAGTTGACGTCCTTCGATTTTGCCGCCGCAGCCGAGTGAGGTTTTTAACTCGTGCAGCAGGTCTTGCAATTTCGTTGCGGACCACGCGGGCGAGAATCCTTCGAGCACGAGGACAGTTTTGCCGCCACGGTGCGCGGTGGAGCGGCGCAGGAGGAGACGCTCGATCCGGGTTTTCTTGTTGTTCGGCAACCCCTGAACGGACGGGGCGCCCGTTCCCCCTGGTTGGGCGCAGGCCGGTTCAGCGGGCAGCAGCCCGAGGTCAAGCGCGGCGAAGGGATTGGCCCAGGCGGCTGGGGCAGCGTCGGTCGGGATCCGTCTTTTTTTCTCCCGGGCCACGGATGGTCAGCGCAGCCAGCGCTTTTTCTTGATGTAGATGAGCGGCAGGATGGCCGAGAGGAAGGTGAGGAGGATGGTCACGGGAAAACCCCATTTCCACGACAGTTCGGGCATGTAGGCGAAGTTCATGCCATACATCGTGCCGACCAAGGTGGGGGGGAGGAACACGGCGGTGAGGATGGTGAAAACCTTGACGATCTGGTTTTGTTGCATGTTCAGGATGCCCATGGAGGCCTGTTGCAGGTAGCGGACCTTGTCGTGCTCAAAGGCGAGGTGGTCCTTGATGCCGGCGACGTCGGCCGCGAGTTCGTTGACCCGGGCCTGCAGTTCGGCCTCGGTAAAGCCGTCCACCTCGGCATTGAAATACCGGACGACACGCGCCAATTGCAGCACGCTCTCCCCGCTCTGCGAAATGAAGTCCTCGTAGCGCGACAACTCGGCCAGCAATTCGCTGATCTCGGTCATGGTTCCGGTCTGCCCGGTGCCGAGTTCGGTCGGCATTTCTGCGATCGTCTTGGACAATTTCTCCAAGTCCGTGCCCACCGCCTCGACGCGGTCGGCCACCGTTTCGCTCAGGCTGAAGAGGAGGCCCCAGAGGATTTTTTGGGGTGAGCCATAGAGGTGTGACTTGCGCCGGATGCGCTGGGCAAAGACCGCGACCGGCATGAGCTCGATGTCATGCAAGGTGACCACGCAGTCCTCGTGGAGGATGAAGGTGAGTTTGTTGACTTTGATCGCGTTCTCCTCGTCCTTGCTGACCAGGCCCATGGTCATAAAGAGCGTGTCGTCCTCGTGGTAGATCGTCGGGTGCTGGAGGGTCAGTTCGATGTCGAGGGCGGTTCGCAGGATGTCCTTCTCCTCCGGCGTCGGTCGCAGCACATCAATCCACAAGGCCTGCGGCAATTCCTCCGCCGTCTGCACCTCGCGGGTGAAACGGAAACTTTCGCCGTCCTTGAAGAAAGCCGTGATCATGGCTCCTGATCGGCGGTTGGTCGCACCGCGTGTGATTGCCCTCCGGGCACGTCGTAATGCGAGGCGTGGCTGGGCGAGGGCGAGGAGGTGTGTGTTGCCGTGCCCTCGGGCTGCAGATGGTGGATGAGCAGCAGCAGGCCCATGATGAAAATATAGAGCCCGATAACCGCCCAGATGACCTCGGTCTCCAAGGCGAAGCGTGGGCGGTGCGGGGCGGATTTTTTCGGCGACTCGTTCATTAGCAGCCGTGGGCGGCACTGGCACCAGAGCACGAAGCGAGGGGCGGACGGAAGCAAAAAGGGCGTCCCTCGCGGGACGCCCTTGGTGTGATTAGTTCTTGCGCCTCAGGCGTTGGCCGGCACCGCTTCCTGATCACGGTCTTTCATCGCGGCCTTGCGGCTGAGTTTGACCTTGCCGCGGTCATCGACCCCGATGCACTTGACCCAGATTTGTTCGCCGACCTTGACCACGTCTTCCACGCGATTGACGCGGAAGTCAGCCAGCTCGGAGATGTGAACGAGGCCATCCTTGCCCGGCATGACTTCGACGAAGCAGCCGAACTCCTTGATCGTAACGACGGTGCCCTGGTAGAGCTCGCCGACTTCGATTTCCTTGGCCATGCCGGAGATGATCTCCTTGGCGCGGCGCAGGCTTTCGCCGTTGCTCGAGTAAATGTGCACGGAGCCGTCGTCCTCGATGTTAATTTCGGCGCCGGTTTCAGCCACGATGCCTTTGATGGTCTTGCCGCCGGGGCCGATGAGCAGGCCGATCTTGTCCACCGGGATCTTGAGCGTCTCGATGCGCGGGGCATAAGGGCTCATTTCTGTGCGGTGGCTCGGGAGCGCTGCGTTCATGACCCCGAGGATGACGCCGCGGGCTTCGGTCGCCTCGTCGATCGCCAGCTTGAGGATGTCGAGGCTCAGGCCCGGCAGTTTGAGATCGAGCTGAAAGCCGGTCACGCCCTGCGAGGTGCCGCAAAGTTTGAAGTCCATGTCGCCGAAGTGATCCTCGGAGCCGAGGATGTCGGTCAGCGTGGTGTAGCGCTTAAGCGCACCGCTGTCGTCGAACTCGGTTACGAGCCCGACCGAGATCCCGGCGACGGGCCGCTTGAGCGGCACACCGGCGTCGAGCAGGGCGAGCACGCCCGAGCAGACGCTGGCCATGGAGGTAGAACCGTTGGATTCCATCACTTCGCTCGTCACGCGGATGGCGTAGGGGAATTCGTTCTCTGGTGGGATGACCGGGCGGACCGAGCGTTCGGCCAGGGCGCCGTGTCCGATTTCGCGGCGGTTCATGCCGCCGAAGCGTCCGGTTTCACCGACGCTGAACGGCGGGAAGTTGTAATGCAGAATGAAGCGCTTGGTCCCTTCGCCGCCGGCGTAGGTGTCGAGGCTTTGCGCCTCGTCGGCCGGGGCCAGCGTGGCCAGGGCCATGGCCTGGGTTTCGCCGCGCTGGAAAAGCGCGGAGCCGTGGGCGCGGGGGAGGATGCCGACTTCGGCTTCGAGTTTGCGCAGTTCGTGCAACCCGCGGCCGTCGCAGCGCTGCTGGCGGTCGAGGATGCTGATGCGGAAGGCTTTCTTCTGCAGGTAATCAAAGGCCTGCCCGACGGCGAACCCGGTGGCTTCGGGGAATTTGGCCAGGATGGCCGCCTCCACTTCCTTGCGCAGCGTGCCGACCGCCTTGGAGCGGGCGACTTTGCCGTTGGTGTAGAGGGCGGCCTCGATGCGGTCGCCAGCCACGGCGTAGGCGACTTCGAGCAGGCCGCTGTCCACCGCGAGCGGGGCGTATTCACGCTTGGGCTTGGCTGACTTGGCGGCCAGTTCGCGCTGCATGGCCACAAGTTTGGCCACCGGCTCCTGCGCGGCGTCGAGGGCGGCCTTGAAATCGGCTTCGCTCATCTCGTCGGCTGCGCCTTCGATCATGATGACTTCGTTTTCCTTGCCGACATACACGAGGTCGAGGTCGCTGTAGGCGCGCTCCGCATGGGTCGGGTTGATGACAAACTTCCCGTCCACGCGTCCGATGCGCACCGCGCCGATCGGGCCGTCGAAGGGGATGTCCGAGACGGTCAGCGCGGCCGAGGCGCCGTTGATGCTGAGGATGTCCGGATCGATCTCGCCGTCCGCGCTGAGCAGGAGGGTGATGATCTGGGTCTCGTAGAAATAATCTTTCGGGAAGAGCGGGCGCAGGGGGCGGTCGGTCATGCGCGCGGTCAGGGTTTCCTTTTCCGACGGGCGGCCTTCACGCTTGAAGTATCCGCCGGGGAACTTGCCGGCGGCAGCAGCCTTTTCCTTGTAGTCCACGGTGAGCGGGAAGAAGTCCTGCCCGTCGCGGAGTTTGGTCGCCGAGACGGCGCTGACCATGATGATGGTTTCGCCCGAGGTGACCATGACGGCGCCGTCGGCGAGTTTGGCAATTTTGCCGGTTTCGATCGTGATCTCGTTTTCGCCGATGAGGCCTGAGACAGTTTGGTGTGACATGTGGTTTTCTTGCGTTTGGTTGGTTGGGTGAACCGCCTTCCCCGCGTCATTCCAAAGCACAGGATTCAAGGCTCCCCGAAGGAAGGCCTGAATCCCAGGCTGCGGCATGAGTGGCGGGGTCGGACGGTTCGATGGCAGTAAAAAAAAACGCCGCGAAAGCGGCGCTTTTTGGTTACTTGCGAAGATTGAGGCTGTCGATGAGCTTGGTGTAACGCTCGTTCGCGGTGCCCTTGAGGTAGTCGAGGAGGCTGCGGCGTCGTGCCACCATCTTGAGCAGGCCGCGGCGCGAGGAATGGTCCTTCGCGTGGCCCTTGAGGTGCTCGGTCAGATGGTTGATGCTGTGGGTCAGACGCGCAATCTGCACGTCCGCACTTCCGGTGTCTTTGTCATGCAGCGCCATGCTGCTTACGGCGTCCTTGGTCATAAAATTAGTTGGCCGTGCAGGATAGCCGGGGAATGGCCCGAGGCAAGGGCGAAATTCCACCCGGACCGCGCCGACGTTAGCCGAGGCCCTGCGCTTGCGAGGACGGTCGCACTTCGGGAGACGATGGCTCCAGCTTCGCTCCGTCCGGCGGCGCTATTTGGCCCAGCTCGACTCCGGGATGTTTCTGCCGGAAAAATTTCAACGCCCACTCGCTGTCGAAGAGCAAGACCGGCCGGTTCTCTGCGTCGGTGGCCCGGGCCACGCCCGTCGGCAGCAACATTTTTGCGCTGTCCAAACCCGCCGGCCCGGGTAACCAGCGAACCATGTTCCATCCGGCCGTCTCGAGGCGGCACTCGGCCCCGTATTCCGTGAGCAAGCGATGGCGCAGCACGTCGAACTGCAGGGGCCCGACCGCCCCGAGCAGCGGAACGGCCGTAACCGAGCCGTCCTGATGGAAACGTTGGGCCACGCCCTCCTTGAGCAGTTGATCGATGCCGGCGCGGAATCGTTTCTGCATCGCGGAGCTGCCACAATGGACGAACGCGAAACATTCCGGCGGGAAGCGCGGGATCTCGTGGTAAACGACCGACGGGTCCTCGCTCAGCGTGTCGCCAATCTGGAGGTCGTGGTTGCCGACCAGGCCGACCACGTCTCCGGGCCATGCGTCGTCCATCGTTTCACGCTCCCGCGCGAAAAGGCGCTGCGCGTTGGACAAGCGCAGGTCGCGGCCCGTGCGCGGGTTGTGCGCGGTCATGTCGCGCCGGAAACGCCCGGCGACGACCCGCACGAAGGCCACGCGGTCGCGGTGGCGGGGATTCATGTTGGCCTGCACTTTGAAAACGAACCCGGAAAAAGCGGGCGCGGCAGGTTCGACCAACCCGCGGGCCGCCATCCGGCCCGTCGGCGGGGGAGCGAACTCAAGGAAGCGGTCGAGCAGGAGGCGCACCCCGAAATTGTTCATCGCGCTCCCGAAAAAAACCGCCGTCTGCCGCCCCGCCCGCAAGGCGTTCATCTCGAACCCCACGCCGGCGCCGTCGAGCAGGTCGATCTCCTCAAGGAAGCGCGCGTGCACGTCGGGAGCCAGCACCCGCTGGACCAGTTCGTCGTCTGTCCCGGCGACTTTCTCCGGCGCGCGGAAGGCGCCTTGCGGTGTCTTCTCGAAGAGGTGGACCTCGCGCGCGAGCCGGTCATAGACGCCGCGGAAGGCGGGTCCGTCGCCGAGCGGCCAGTTGCACGGGGCGGCATGGATGCCGAGCACGGTCTCCAACTCGTCGAGCAATTGGAGCGGGGCGCGCGCCGGACGGTCGAGCTTGTTCATGAACGTGAAGATCGGCACGCCGCGCTGGCGGCAGACCTCGAAAAGTTTGCGCGTCTGCGGCTCGATTCCCTTGGCCGCGTCAATGACCATGACCGCCGCATCGACCGCCGTCAGCACCCGGTAGGTGTCCTCGGAGAAATCCTGGTGGCCCGGGGTGTCGAGCAGGTTGACGACATACCCGCCGTAGTCGAATTGCAGCACCGTGGAGGAGACCGAGATGCCCCGCTGTTTCTCCAATTCCATCCAGTCGCTCGTTGTGGCCCGCTGGTTGCGCCGCGCCGTCACGCTCCCGGCCAACTGCACTGCCCCGCCGTAGAGCAGGAACTTTTCCGTCAGCGTCGTCTTCCCCGCATCCGGGTGCGAAATGATGGCAAACGTGCGCCGCCGCGAGATTTCGCGGACGGCCTTATCGTTGGCGCTGTGATCACTCATGGTTGTGCCGGCGCGTTGACCCGGATGCCCGTCATTCGCCGCTTCTCCGTTCGCGCGCGCCCCCGACCTTCAAACGGGTGCCTTCATGGCCCCCGCCAAGTCGTCGTTGTCATGACGGTCGGCAAGATAGCGTGGGTTACACCGCCGCGGGCAGCAATTTTTTTGCTCCCCGACTACGCCCTGCGGGCCAGTCGTTGGCCGACCGTGGTGAAGACGAGCACCCAAAAGCACTGGATGGTGACGGCGATCGGAATCTGGAGCAACTGCGGCATCGAATAGACAACCGTGACGCCGGGAACCCAAATCATCCACCCGGCGACCACGATCGGGACAACCTGCTCGATGTAAAACCCGATCTGCAGAACCTCCCTCCATGCCTCCCGCCGGAATCGCCCCGCGCAGAGGGCGAAGTAGCCGACCATGACCGGGTTGGAGAAAAGCGGACTGAAGAGGAATTGATCGACGAGCACCTTCGGCACCACCGAGGCAAGGGAGGCCTCGTGGCCGAACCAGGCCGCTTGGTATCGATAAAAAACATCCACGACCATCCCCATCAGCCCCCAGCCCGCACCGGCGGCAAGGAAGTTGAAAAAATTGCGGCGCACCAGCCGGCCAGACTGGAAGAAGACGATGCGCAAGATCTCCGGCAGCAGCGCGGCCGCCAGCACGTAGGAAAAAAAGGCAAAGGCCAAGCCGGATTCCTGCTTCACCCCGGCGACCGCGGACAGAAACCGCCTGGTTCCGTCGTGGGTGAAATAGGCGAAGAGAAACATCGCCATCAATCCTTGGAGGACGAGGCCGGGAACTATGTTGGCCCGGATCGCCGCGGTGACCGTCCGCTGGATGGACCGCCACCTCATCGGTTCTTCGCCGCCAGAAAAGCCCGCGTCCCGCGCAAGAACTCTGATTTTGCGTAAGGCATCAACCCGGAGTGTTCCAGAAGCTGCCCGAGTCGGCGAGATGCGTTCCGCAGCACCGTGCCAGCGGGGGCGTGGAGCGGCAACCAGCCAGCGGCAAATATTAACTGGTATGAGGCTGCGGCGTTTGTCAACTGGCTCAACACGAGCACGGGCAAGACGGCGGCCTATGATCTGGCATGGGACGGTTCCGCATGGAGCATGAACCTGTGGAGCAGAGGGCAGGCGTGGACGGCGGGCGGAACCAACCTCTACCGGAACAAGGACGCCTTTTATTTTCTGCCGAGCGAGAACGAGTGGTATAAGGCGGCGTATTACAACCCGGCCGGGTCGAACTATTTCCTTTATCCCACGGCGAGCAGCAGTGTCCCGGCGGCGGTGTCCAGCGGGACCAACGCAGGGACGGCGGTTTACAATGGCGCCTCGGTTCCGGCCATAGTGGACAGCGCTGGAGGCCTGAGCCCGTATGGAACAATGGGCCAAGGCGGCAATGTGTGGGAGTGGAACGAGAGTGCCTGGGGTGAGGGTCGCGCGATCCGCGGTGGCTTCTGGGGCGACTTCGAGGGCTGGTTGCGCTCCTCGAACCGGGACGCCCTCTTCCCGTCGAGCGAGTTCCGCAGCATCGGTTTTCGTGTCGCGAGTGTCCCTGAACCCTCGACCTACGCGCTGGTGTTGCTGGGAGCGGGAGCAGTGTATCTCTGGAAGCGTCGGAAGAGTTCCCTTTGATCCTGGGCCGGGGCAGGCTCAAGAGCGCTGCGGTGTTGCCAGTCTGACGGCTTGGGCGTAGCTTCCCCGCATGCATGCGGTGGTCAACATCGAGGAAACGATCGGCAAAACGGTGGGCCGGCGGCGTGTGGCCGACCCGCTGGTCGCACCCCCCGGTGACCGTGAACGGCAGCGTGCCTGGCGGGAGGCTGGATTTTTCCCGAACATCAAGAAGGGTGTTTACCGTTTCAAGACCTTCGAGGAGGCGGATGACCATTGGATGAAAGCACTGACAGCGGCTCGCCCTCAGAGCTGACCCCGCGCGACCCGTCGGTCGAGGACGTGGTGGCGCTCTGCCGGGAGTTGAATTCGCGGGGTGCCCGTTACCTCGTCGTCGGAGGATTTGCCATCAAACACGCGGGCTTGGCGAGGAACACGCAAGACATCGATCTCCTCGTTGATCCGTCACTCGAGAATGAGGCCAGGGTTTTCGAGGCCCTGGCCACGCTGCCGGACGGATGCGTGCGCGAGCTTGATGCGGGGGACATTAGCCGATTCATCGTGGTCCGTGTGGCCGATGAAGTGCTGGTGGACCTGATGGCGCGGGCCAGCGGGATCGATTACGAGGAGGCCCGGCATCATGTGTGCGTGCGGGAACTCGATGGGGTGGAGATTCCGTTCGCCTCGCCCGAGCTGCTTTGGCGGATGAAGCGCCACACCCACCGAGCCAAGGATCAGGGTGATCTCGCCTTTCTGCGTGAGCTCTTCGCCGCCCAAGGCCGCCAGCCGCCCGAGTAGCCGCGACGCGAGAAAACGTTGTCCTGAGCCCCGCCCCGCGGGCATGTTGTGGGGCATGGTCAAAGTTGCTCTTCCTGCCAAGGCGCTCATCGGCATGGTGCATGTCGGGGCGTTGCCCGGGACGCCGCGCGGGGAGCGGACGGTGGAGGAATTGGTGCGGGCGGCTGTGCAGGAGGTCTGGACGCTGGCCGAGGGCGGGTGTGATGCCGTGCTGGTCGAGAACATGCATGATGTGCCGTATCTGCGGCGGGAAGTGGGACCGGAAGTGGTGGCGGCGATGACGGTCATCTGCCGCGCGGTCAACGAGGCGACCGACCTGCCCTGCGGCGTGCAGATTCTCGCCGGCGCCAACGAAGCCGCGCTCGCCGTGGCCCTGGCCGCGGGGCTTGATTTTATCCGCGCGGAGGGATTTGTCTTTGGGCACGTGGCCGACGAGGGCTGGATGGACGCCTGCGCCGGGCCGTTGTTGCGCTATCGGCGCCAGATCGGTGCCGGGCACATTGCGGTCTGGGCCGACGTGAAGAAAAAGCACGCGGCCCACGCCATGACCGCCGATCTCAGTTTGGCCGAGACAGTCCGCGCGGCGGAGTTCTTTGCCGTCGATGGCGTGATCGTGACCGGCGAGGCCACCGGACGCGAAACTTCCTTCGACGACCTCGCCGCCGCCCGCGGGGCCACCGGGCTGCCCGTCATGGTCGGGTCGGGGGTCACGGCGGAGAATGTCGCCTCCATGCTGGCGCAGGCCGATGCGGTGATTGTCGGATCGGCCCTCAAGGCGGGTGGACATTGGTCCGCCCCGGTCGATCTCGAGCGGGTCAAAGCACTGGCCGCCGCGGTGCGGTCCGTCCGCTAAGTTTTCGCCATGGCCCGCATTTTGGTCGCCATGTCCGGCGGGGTGGACAGCTCGGTCGCCGCCCTGCTCCTGCGCGAGCAGGGGCACGAGATCGAGGGAGCCTACATGAAAAATTGGATGGCCGAGCGCGATCCCTTCGGCCAGTGCCCTTGGGAGGACGATGTGGCCGACGCGCGTGCGGTGGCGGAAAAACTCGGCATTCCCTTTCGCGTCATCAACCTCATCGAAGACTACCGCAAGCACGTGGTGGATTATCTGCTGCGCGGATATGCCGCCGGCGTGACGCCGAACCCGGATGTTTTTTGCAACCGTGAGATAAAATTCGGGGTCTTTCTCGATTTGGCGCGGCGGGAGGGATTCGACGGCGTCGGCACGGGGCATTACGCCAGAATTGCTGCGGGACCGGACGCCACGCGGGGCCTTTTCGAGGGCCGGGATCCGGGCAAGGACCAATCCTATTTTTTGTCCATGCTGCGTCCGGAGCAGATTGCGCACGCCTGGTTTCCCGTCGGCGAACTGCTCAAGCGCGAGGTCCGGGCCAAGGCAACGGATGCTGGCTTGGCCACGGCGGCGAAGAAGGACAGCCAGGGCATCTGCTTCATCGGCAAGGTGCGTATGGCGGATTTTCTCCGGGAGTATCTGCCGGAAAAACCGGGTGCGATCGTTGACCCCGCTGGTCGCGTGCTCGGCGAGCATCGCGGGCTGCACTACTACACCCTGGGCCAGCGCCGTGGTATTCGTGTCGCTTCACCGGAGCCACACACCGCTTATGTGGTGGTGGAGAAACGGATCGCGACAAACGAGCTCGTCATCGGCTACGACCGTCCCGAGACGGCGGGTCTCTATGCCCGCCGTGCGGTGCTCACCAGCCTGAGCGCGGCCGGCGCGGCACTGCCCGAGCATGCTCTGATCGAGGCGCGCCCGCGCTACCGCGCCCCGCGGGTCGGGATCGAGTTCAGGTCTCGCGGCGACGGCTCGGCGGAGGTGGAGTTTTCCGTGACCCAGCGCGCCTTGGCTCCGGGGCAAATCTGCGCCTTGTATGACGGGACGCAGCTGCTCGGCGGCGGGGTTTTTTCCGAGATCGGTTGAAGTTGTTTTCTGCGGAAAACGTCGTGGGCCCCGATCCGAGGGAACAAGAATTGCGTTGGCGCGGGCGGCCGCCCCGCTCTTTACTTTGCTGGATGGAACTCCGGAGTATCGACGCGATCGTGCGGGCGCTCAATGACGCCGAGGTTCGCTATCTCGTGGTCGATGGACTCGCGGTTAACGCGCACGGATATGCCCGAATGACGCGGGATGTCGACCTGGTCATCCAACTGGAGCAATCGAATATCAAACGCGGATTGCATGCGTTGCTTTCAGTTGGTTACCAGCTGATGATTCCAGAGGTCCTGGAAGCTTTTGCGGATGCCCATCAGCGCGAAAAATGGCGGGTCGAGAAAGGGATGATCGTCCTCAAGCTCTGGAGCGATCTGCATCGGCGCACCCCGGTGGATGTCTTCGTTTACGAGCCCTTCCCCTTTGACTTGGAGTATTCCGCCGCGGTGTGGGTGGAGATTTCCCCGGGTCTCCAGGCCTCGATCGTTTCCCTCCCGACCTTGCTGCAAATGAAGCGTGAGGCTGGGCGACCCCGTGATATTGATGACATCAACGAACTCGCTCCCAATGAAAAAAGCGGAAAAAGCCACACCGAAGCCTGACTGGCGCTGGGGCACGCCCGAAGGTAGCAGGGAGTTCGATCGCCTGATCGACCGCTCAATGACCTTTCGTGAGTGTTTGGAGTGGTTGGAGGAGGCCGAGACGCTCGCTTTGCGTCTGGCGACCGAGCGAAGTCTTCGGGTGAGCGAGGCCGCTGAGAAATTCTAGGGGCTGATCCCGGCCCGATGTTTTCTTTTCAGGTTGTTTCCAGGTTGTGTGCATCCGGGTAGGCTGTGATAGCTTGCGTTGACTGAACACCACCATGTCCGACCGAGTCATCATCTTCGACACCACCCTGCGCGACGGCGAGCAATGCCCTGGCGCGTCCATGAATCTGCGCGAGAAGCTGGAGGTGGCCCGTCAGCTCGCTCGACTCAACGTCGATGTGATCGAAGCAGGTTTTCCGGTCATCAGCGACGGGGACTTCGAGGCGGTGCAGCGCATCGCCACCGAAATACGCGGCCCGATCATCGCCGGCCTCTGCCGTTGTGTGCCCAAGGACATCGAGGCGGCGGCGGCGGCGGTCAAACCGGCCGGTGAGCGCGGACGCATCCATGTGTTCCTCGCCACCTCCAAAATCCATCGCGAGCACAAGCTGAAGAAAGCGCACGAGGAAATTCTGCGGCTGGCTTCGGATGGTGTGAGGCTGGCGAAATCGCACAACCACGATGTGGAGTTTTCGCCCGAGGACGCCTCGCGCACCGAGCCGGAATTTCTCGCCCAGGTGGTCGAAGCGGCCATCGCGGCCGGGGCGACGACGGTCAACATTCCCGACACCGTAGGCTATGCCGTGCCGGACCAATACGGGGCGCTGATCAAGTATCTCAAGGACAACGTCCGCAACATCGGCGACGCCATCATCAGCGTGCATTGCCATAACGATCTCGGGCTGGCCGTGGCCAACTCTCTCGCCGCGGTGCAAAATGGCGCACGGCAGATCGAGGGGACGATCAACGGCATCGGCGAGCGGGCTGGCAACGCCGCCCTCGAGGAGGTCATTATGGCGATGAAAACCCGCCCCGATGTTTTCGGCCACCTGGTCACCGGCGTGAACACGAAGGAGATCCTTAAAACCTCGCGCATCGTTAGCCGCATGAGCGGGCTTCACGTCCAGCGGAGCAAGGCCATCGTGGGCGAGAATGCCTTTGCCCACAGCTCGGGCATTCACCAGGACGGCATTTTGAAAAAGCGCGAGACCTACGAAATCATGGACCCGGTCGAGGTGGGCTGGGGCGGCACGGAGCTGCCCTTGACCAAACACAGCGGCCGCCACGCCATGGCCGCGCGCCTCGAGCACCTCGGCTTCAATTTGAGCGAGGCCGAACTGGCGGCCGTCTTCACGCGTTTCAAGGACATCGGGGACAAGAAAAAGTTTGTCTACGACGACGATCTTTCCGCCCTCGTGGACGATTCGATGATGCCGGAGGCGGAGGGCTGGCAATTGCAGACCCTCGAGGTCGGGGTGGCCACGGGCCAAAAACCGCACGCCCGCGTTCTGCTCGCTCGTGAGGGCGGGACCCGCGAGGGGAACGCTGATGGCAATGGCGCGGTCGATGCCAGCATGCGAGCAATCGATGCCGTCGTCGGGCGGTCGGGCAACCTCTTGGAATACAATGTGCAGGCGGTCACGCAGGGTCATGACGCGCTGGGCGAAGTCACGCTCAAGGTGGATTTCGGCGACGGCCGTCTCATCACCGGCAAGGGCGCCAGCACCGACGTGGTCGAGGCCAGTGCCCGCGCCTACCTCAACGCGATCAACCGCACCTTCATCCGCCGCGAACTCGGCGGTCAGGCTGCGGGCATTTGATTTGCCAGGTTGGCGCGGAGGTCTGTGACCGCCGGTGCCGGACAAATCCAAGGCTCCGACAGTCATAGACTGCCGCTACATCCTCCGGGACAAGGTCAGCGCGCGGAAGGCTGCGCCCGCATCGCGCAGTTCAGCCCCGCCGACGAACTCGCCCAGACTTTTGCTTGGGCCTACGCTCCATCCGAGTTCACTCGCCCATTGCGCCAAGTCCTCGAAGTTCACGTCGGCGGTGATGTCCTGGCGCCCGGGCATGTCGCAGACGGCCTCGCCCGTCAGCCTTTGTTGTCCGCGATAAGCCCGCAGGGTTCCGCCCGGGCGGCGGTGGAAGATCTCGGCCGTCGTTCCGCCGTAGTCGAGGGCCAGCATGGCGCCCGCGTGCCACGAAGCGGAAAGCTCGCGCATCCAATCACGCGCGGAGGCGAAGACCTCAACACGTTGTTCCTCGGGCCAGTCACGACGGAAGACACCGGAGTCGGGTCGCGGCCGCTGCGGCGAAAGGAAAGCCTCCGTCAACCTGCCACCGGCAACTTTCAGATGAAGCTCCGTCCAGGCACCGGCCTGCCGGCGGAAAACCCGGCAGGGAAAGGCGTCGAAAAACTCGTTGTGGTAGATGAGCGCTCGGCCGTCGCATGCTGCGAGGGCCTCAGCGATCGTCTCGTGCCACACGGCTTTGCGTCCAAGCCTCCGAGCCTGCTGCGTGCGCAAGGGATTCGATGTTTCGACCAGATGCAGTGAGAGACGACGTCTTTCGAGCCAGCCGAAACTTTTCATCACGCCCTCGGCCAGTGATCCATCTCCCGGCCCGCATTCAATGACCGCATAAGATTTCCAGCCGCGCGCTGCCGCCTCGGCGCGGAGCCATCCGGTCACGGCGTGGCCTAGCGCCGGTGTGACCTGTGGCACGGTGGTGAAATCACCGCGGGTGCCGATCCCGCGGATGTTGCGCGCATAGTAGCCATCCCCGGCATGGTGCAGCGCGATCCCCATGAACACGTCGAAGGGCATGGCGCCTCCGCTTTCATCGAGGACTGATTGCAAGGCTTGGCGGACGGTGGACATCGCGGGCAGAGTGGCGGGGTGAATCCGCGGGAGCTGCCAATTTACGAGATCAGCGAGCGCATCGTCGAGGCAGCGAAAGTCGGGGGACGTTTGATTTTGCGCGCGCCCACCGGCTCGGGGAAATCAACACAGGTTCCGCAGATGCTCCTCGACGAGGTTCTGCCGGGGAACGGCCAGATCGTTGTGCTCCAGCCGCGACGCATGGCCGCGCGCATGCTGGCGGCGCGGGTGGCGGCGGAACGCGGGGAGCCGCTGGGCGGCACGGTTGGCTACCAAGTGCGCATGGAGGGGAAGAGTTCCGCGCAGACGAGGATTCTTTACGTCACCGAGGGAATTCTCCTGCGCCGGCTGATCGGCGATCCCGAATTGCGCGGCGTCTCCGCCATCGTGTTCGACGAGTTCCACGAACGACACCTTTACGGCGACATCACCTTGGCGCGGACTCTCGATCTCCAACTTTCTGTCCGACCGGACCTAAAGGTTGTGGTCATGTCCGCGACCCTGGAGCTGGGCGACCTTGAGTCGTATCTCGCGCCTTGCTCCGTGCTTGAGTCGGCCGGCCGGACCTTTCCCGTGGCCATCGAGTATCTCGAACGCTCGCCGGGAGAACGTCCGCCGTGGGAGCTCGCGGCCGAGGCTCTGGCGGCCCACGTGCCGGCGTCCGGCCACGCGCTCGTCTTCATGCCGGGAGCCTACGAGATTCAGCGCACGATCAGCGAAATCCGCGCGACTTCCGGCCTGCGCGATTTCGCGGTCTTTGCCCTGCACGGGGAAATGCCGCCCCGCGAGCAGGACGAGGCGGTCGCGCCCGGCGCCGGACGCAAGATCATCGTCTCGACCAATGTGGCCGAGACTTCGCTGACCATCGAGGGGGTCACGCTCGTGGTGGACAGCGGCCTCGCCCGCCTGGCCCGCTACGACGCACGGCGCGGAATCAACACGTTGCTGATGGAGAAAATCAGCCGCTCTTCCGCCGACCAGCGGGCCGGACGCGCGGGTCGCACGGCGCCGGGGCGCTGCGTGCGGTTGTGGATGCAGAAGGACCATGAGCAACGGCCCGAAGCGGAATTGCCCGAGGTCAAACGTCTCGACCTCGCCGAGGTGGTGCTGTCCCTCAAGGCTGCCGGGGTGGGGGATTTGGAGAAGTTCCGCTGGCTCGAGCCGCCCGAGCCGCGCGCACTGAGCCGGGCCGGAGAGTTGCTGCACGATCTTGGTGCGCTCGACCCAGCCGGGAGCATCACGGGGCTTGGTCGGCAGATGCTCGCGTTTCCGGTGCATCCGCGTTATGCGCGCCTGCTCCTCGAGGCGGAGAAACTTGGTGGGGTCAAGGCGGCTTGCTTGCTCGCCGCGCTGACCCAGGGGCGCGGTCTGCTGCGCAAGAGCACCTCGCGCGAGATGGACCGCCTGCGCGACGACCTTCTGCGCGATGGAGCCCGGTCGGACGTGACGGTGCAGCTGCGGGCCTTCTCCGTCGCGCGGAAGTCCGACTTCGATCCCGCCCGCTGCCGCTCGCTCGGGATTCATGCGCAGTCGGCCCGGCAGGCCGCGCAGCTGGCCGGAAAGTTCGAAGATATCGCCCACGCCGAGGGGCTCAACGTGGCGGACAGTCCGCCGCCCGAGGATGCCATGGAGAGATGCATGTTGGCGGCGTTTCCCGACCATCTGGCCAGGCGTCTCGATCGTGGCACCCTTCGCTGCGAGTTGGTTCACGCGCGTCGCGGCACGCTGGCGCGGGAAAGCGTGGTGACCGACGAACTCTTCGTGGCCGGTGAGATCACCGAGATTGGCGGGCGCGAGGGCGAAGTGCAGACGCTGCTGACGCTGGCCTCGCCCGTGCGCGAGGAGTGGCTGCGCGAAATGTTTCCGGCCGCATGGAGGGAAGAGACCGCAACTTTGTTTGATCCGGTGACCCGCGGCGTGACCGCGCGGCGCGCCGTGAGGTTTCACGACCTCGTGCTGCGTGCCGGGCCGGGGGGTGAGCCTGATCCCGCCGCGGCGGCGGCGATTTTCGCCGCCCGGGTGGCCTCGGGGGACCTGACCCTTCCGCAGTGGAACGAGTCGGTCGCCCACTGGATCGCCCGGGTGAACTGTCTCGCGGCCTGGTGCCCCGAGTGGGAGCTTCCGGCTTTGGGCGCCGCGGATCGCGTTTTTCTTCTCGAACAACTCGCCCACGGCGTGACGAACTATCGCGCCTTGAAGGACCGCGATCCCTGGCCGGTGCTGCGGGCCTGGTTGTCCGCAGCGCAGGCGGCGATGCTCGACGAGCATGCGCCGGAGAAAATCAAATTGCCCGGCGGCCGCGCCGCGCGAGTCACTTACGCCGAAGGTCAGGCCCCGGTCTTGGCCGCGCGGGTGCAGGATCTTTACGGGGTGGAAAAGCCGCTGACCGTGGCGGATGGCCGCGTGCGGGTGCGGGTGGAGGTTCTGGCACCGAACCAAAGACCGATCCAAGTGACGGATGATTTGGGAAGTTTCTGGCGCAACACTTACCCGGAAATCCGTCCTGAATACGCCCGCCGCTATCCCAAGCATGAGTGGCGGTGAAAATCGCTTGCGCCCCGCGTCCCGGCGGCGGAGTTTCAGGGCTTCATGGCCACCTACGTTTACGAAACGATCCCGGCGAGTCAGGGCCAGCCGACCCGGACGTTTGAAATCCGACAAAGCATGAAGGAGGCCGCGCTGACCCATGACCCGGAGACGGGCGAGCCGGTTCGGCGCGTCATCACTGGTGGCCTTGGCCTCATGACTTCCTCCAAAGGCGCGCCGGGTCCGGTCGTTTCATCCGGCGGCCACTGCTGCGGCGGGGGCTGCGGTTGCGGCTGAAGCCGTTCTCGACGCGGGACCCGCGGCGCGTTATATGGCGCGGATGATGTTTCGCTTGATGGCTTTGATGGTGGCGTTGGCTGGGGCGATGGCCCCGGTGTTGGCGCAGGACACGCCCACGATCACCGTGCGCAAGGGCGACCGGGTTTCGCTGGCCCTCGCGCCGCTCGGCGGCGGCTCGGGCCCTGCGGTGACGAAGGTTCTGCAACACGACCTCGATCTCGCCGGTTGGTTCCAACTCGTGCCTGCGGCTCAAGCATCCTACACGGTTGGCGGCACGGCTGGCGGCGGTTCGCTGCAGGGCAAGGTGACCGATGGCGCTGGCTCGGTTGTTCTCTCCAAGACCTACACCGGTGATGACCGTTCGATGGCCCATGAGTTTGCCGATGACATCGTCGAAACCCTCACGGGCAACAAGGGCATCGCCACGACCAAGATCGCCTTCGTCGGCACGGGCAGCGGGGCCAAGGAAATTTACCTCGCCGACTACGATGGCGACAATTCACGCCGCCTGACCAGCGATCGCAGCATCAGTGTGGCGCCTTCCCTCGGGCCCGGCGCCCGCAACTTGGCCTACACCGGCTACCAGGGCGGATACCCTGACGTTTACGTCATCGACGTAGCCACGGGCGCGCGCAACTGCGTGATCAACGCCCCAGGCACCAACTCCGGCGCAGCCATCTCGCCCGACGGCGGGCGCATGGCCCTGACCATGAGCAAGGACGGCAACCCGGAAATTTACGTGACCGGCCTGCGCGGCGGCGGGGCCAAGCGACTGACCCGCACCAGCGGGGTTGAGTCTTCGCCGACCTGGTCGCCCGACGGCGGCGAGCTGATTTATTCCTCGGACGAAGGCGGCAGCCCGCAGCTTTATCGCATCAGCGCCGGCGGTGGCTCACCCCGTCAGATCCCGACGGGCCAGGGCTACTGCACCGATCCCTCCTGGTCGCCGGATGGGAAAAAAGTGGCTTTCACCGTGCGCACGGGGGGAGGGTTCTCCGTGGCGGTCATGGATGTGGCCGGCGGCGAAGCGCGCATCGTGGCCTCCGGACAAAACCCCGTGTGGGGTCGCGGCGGTCGGCACCTCATTTTCAGCAGCGGCCCCAGCCTCATTCTCCTTGACGTTCCTAGCGGGCGAACCACAACTATTGTCAGTGGTCTGGGCAAGGTCAGCGAACCAACATGGTCCTTCTAACCCCGCACCCGTAGCGCGTCCCATGAGACTTTCTTTTTTTCTTCAGCTTTTCGCCGCACTCGCCCTGGCCCTCGGCACGGTGTCCTGCAAAACAAACCCCAAGGACCAATACGCGGGCGTCGATGGCGATTTCGTCAGCGGCGTTCCCCTGCCCAGTCGGCAGGATGGCGCGGCCTTCATGGGCGGCAATGTCTCCAAGGGCCAGTTCCCGCCCGTGCAGTTCGGCTACGACAGCTTTGCCGTCGGTTCCTCCGAGATGGGCAAAGTTGAGGCGGTAGCCGAAGCGCTGAAGGGCTCCCGCAATGACATGATTATCGCCGGCTTCACCGATGAGCGTGGCACGGAGGAATTCAACCGCGGTTTAGGCGAGCGTCGTGCTTTGGCCGTCCGCGAGGCGCTCATCGCCAAAGGAATCAGCGGCGGCCGGATTCAAACCGTCAGTTTCGGCGAGGAAATGCCGGTCGATTCCGGCGGCGGTGAAGCGGCTTGGGCAGCCAATCGCCGCGCCGAGTTCGGCGTGATCCGCTGATTTTTTCCCGTGGCGGTTCCCCTGCTGGATTTGCGCCTGCAATACGGGCAGGTGAAAGACGACGTGCGCCGTCGCCTTGATGCCCTGCTCGAGAACCAGCATTTCATCCTCGGCCCGCCGGTGGATGAACTTGAAGCCGCGGTGCGCGATTACACCGGCTGCGGCCACGCCATCGGCACCTCGTCCGGCACCGACGCCCTCCTCGCCATTCTCATGGCCATGGGCATTGGCCGCGGGGACGCCGTCATCACCACGCCCTACACGTTTTTCGCCACCGCCGGCTGCATCCACCGGGTCGGGGCCGAGCCCGTCTTTGTCGACATCGATGCGGCGACCTACAACCTTGATCCCGCGCAGCTCGAAGTCTGCCTGCGCAAGAAGTGCCGCAGCGGCCCGGATGGCCGGCTGCTCACCACGGCGGGCAATCGCGTGCGCGCCATCATGCCGGTGCACCTTTTCGGCTGCGTGTGCGACATGGATCGGATCAATGCCCTCGCGCAGGAGTTCGATCTTCCCGTCATTGAGGACGCGGCCCAAGCCATCGGGGCGGACTATCCCTCGGCCAGCGGTCGGACCTGGCGGGCCGGGGCCATCGGAGAGGCCAGCTACTTTAGTTTTTTCCCCTCGAAAAATCTCGGGGCTTTCGGCGATGCCGGGATGGCGACCTGCCGTGACGCCGCGCTGGCCGCCGAAATCAAACTCATGCGCAACCACGGCATGGGCACGCAATACCATCATGAGAAAGTCGGCGGTAACTTCCGCCTCGATGCCATGCAGGCCGTCATTCTCTCGGCCAAGCTGCCGCATCTCGACGCGTGGCACGGCGCACGGCGGCGCAATGCCGCGATCTATCGTGAGGAGTTCACGCGGTTGGGGTTGCTCGATCGCGTCACCCTCCCGGTCGAGCCTCACGTGGCGTCGGGTCTGGTCAATCACCACATCTACCACCAATACGTCGTGCGCGTGCCGGACCGGGACCGGGTGCGTCAGGCTCTGACCGCGGCGGGCATCGGCTGCGCGGTTTATTATCCCGTGCCGCTCCACCTGCAGGAATGCTTCGCCCCGCTCGGACACGGGGAGGGGGATTTTCCGCAGGCCGAAAAAGCGTCCCGTGAATCCCTCGCCCTTCCGATCTATCCCGAGTTGACCGAAGGACAAATCCGCAAGGTGGCCGAGGGCTTGGCGCGGGTGCTGGGCTGATGCGGCCAGCCGCGCTTCGCAGCCTTTCTTTCTGGCCAGGTTCGACCAAGGGATGCCCCAAGGATACTTGATCGCGGCCCGGGTTAGCCCGGCGGGAACTTCGAGCAGCGCGCGCTATCCAGCGCTGGAAATGGCCGCTTGAGCCCTCCCGAGGCCGATGTATCCTGATCGGAGCGGTGAGCAAAGCACCCGCACTCTTGCGCTCGGCGGCTCTGCGGTCGGCCGAAAAATTACGGTCGGAGATTTTTTCAGAAATTCTCTTGCGGTGAGTCAGTGTTCGGCTAATCTCTTGCCTCCCGCACACTGACGGGGGTTCGCGAAAAGACCACGATCGCGTGGTTTTTTTGTCGCCTGAAAAGGCACCGAATTTTCTAGCACATGCCCACTATCAACCAACTCGTCCGCAAAGGACGTCGCAAAGTGACTTTGAAATCAAAGTCGCCCGCGCTCGTGAATTGTCCGCAGCGCCGCGGCGTCTGCGTGCAGGTCATGACCCGCACGCCGAAGAAACCCAACTCCGCGTTGCGCAAGGTGGCGAAAGTTCGCCTGACCAACGGCCAGGAAGTTATCGCCTACATTCCGGGCGAGGGGCACAACCTGCAGGAGCACTCGATCGTGCTCGTGCGCGGTGGCCGGGTCAAAGATCTCCCCGGCGTGCGCTACCACATCGTGCGCGGTTCGCTTGACACCCTCGGGGTCGACGGCCGTCGTCAAGGACGGTCCAAATACGGGTCCAAGCGCCCGAAAGCCGGCGGTGACGCCGCCAAGAAATAAACCCCTGATTTTTTAGACCATGGCACGCAGACGCACAGCAACAAGACGCACGGTCCTCGGAGACAGCCGCTACGGCAGTTTGATGGTGACCCGCCTGATCAACACGGTCATGCGCGATGGCAAAAAGTCCACCGCGGAAGGCATCGTTTACACCGCGATCGAGAAATGCCGCGAGGGCAGCGACGCCGTCGACCCGCTCGACGTGCTGACCAAGGCGCTGGACAACGTTCGCCCGCGCCTCGAGGTGAAATCCCGCCGCGTCGGCGGTGCCACTTACCAGGTGCCGATGGAAGTGCCGGCCGACCGGCAATACGCCCTGGCCATGCGCTGGATCGTGACTTTTGCGGCGAAGCGCAAGGCCGTGCCGATGAAAGAGGCTCTGGCGACCGAGCTCAAAGACGCGGCCAACGGCCAGGGCAACGCGATCAAGAAGCGCGACGAAATGCACAAGATGGCCCAGGCCAACCGCGCCTTTGCCCACTTCCGCTGGTAATCACCAAGATGTCTGCCACTGCCACAGCCGCCGCCGCCGCGGCCAATCCAAACTCGCCCGACCGTGCGTTTCCGCTGGAGAAGACGCGGAACATCGGCATCTGCGCCCACATTGACGCGGGCAAAACGACGCTGACCGAGCGCATTCTTTTTTACACCGGCATGATCCACAAGATCGGCGAGGTGCACGAGGGAACGACGGTGACCGACTGGATGGAGCAGGAGCGCGAGCGCGGCATCACCATCACCTCGGCCGCGACCACCTGTGCGTGGTTGCAGAAGCCGGAAAAGGATGTCTTCAAGCTCTACGAAGGCATCAACATGCGGGTCAACATCATCGACACGCCGGGCCACGTGGATTTCACCGCCGAGGTGGAGCGTTCGCTCCGTGTGCTCGACGGCGCCATCGCCGTGTTCTGCGGCGTGGCCGGGGTGCAACCGCAGTCCGAGACGGTCTGGCGTCAGGCCACCAAATACAACGTCCCGCGTATTGCCTTCGTCAACAAGATGGACCGCACCGGTGCCGATTTCAATGCGGCGGTCGAAAGTATGAGGACCAAGCTGGGCGCCAACGTCTGGCCGATCCTCATTCCCCTTGGCAAGGAAGACCATCTGACGGGCCAGATTGACGTCATCAACCAGAAGGCCGTCATTTTCTCCGATAGCGACGTGATGGGTTCAGTCTACGAGGTCACCGATATTCCGGCCGATCACCAGGACTTGGCCAGAAAAGCTTACGACGACCTCGTCACCCAGATGACCGACCTCGACGAGGAAATCGGCATGATGTTCCTCGAGGAAAAGCCCATCACCAAACAGGACCTCAAGGCCGCTATCCGCCGCCAGACCATCGCCAACCGCTTCGTCCCCGTCGCCGGGGGTTCCGCCTTCAAGAACAAGGGCGTGCAATACCTGGTTGATGCTGTGATTGATTACCTGCCCGGCCCGCTGGACATCCCGCCGGCCAAGGGCCAGGACCCCGATGACGCGACACCGATCGACGCGCCAGCCAACGACCACGCCAATTTTTCCTCGCTCGCCTTCAAGCTGTGGAGTGATCCCTTCGTCGGCAAACTGGTTTTTTTCCGCGTCTATTCCGGCAAGCTCTCCAAGGGCGACACGGTTTATAACCCGCGCACGCGCAAGCGCGAACGCATCAGCCGCCTCATCCAGATCCAGGCGGACAAGCGCGAGGATATCGACACCTGTTACGCCGGCGACATTGCGGCGATCGTCGGCATCCGCAACATCACCACGGGTGACACCCTTTGCGACGAGGACCACGCGATTCTGCTCGAACCCCCCTCGTTTCCCGACCCGGTCATCTCCATGGCCATCGAGCCGAAGACCAAGGTTGATCAGGAGAAAATGAGCGTCGCGCTCCAGCGACTGGCCGAGGAGGACCCGACCTTCCGCGTCTTCACCGACGTGGAAACCGGACAGACCATCATCGCCGGCATGGGCGAGTTGCACCTCGAGATCATTCGCGACCGCATGATGCGCGAGTTCAAGGTGGATGCGAACGCGGGCAAACCGCAGATCGCCTACAAGGAAACGATCCTGGTCCCGGCGGACGGCGAGGGCAAATTGATCAAGCAATCCGGTGGACGTGGACAATACGGTCACGTCATCGTCAAGATTCAGCCCAACGAACGCGGCAAGGGCCTGACGATCGAAAACAAGATCGTCGGTGGGACCATCCCCAAGGAATACATCCCCGCCTGCATCAAGGGCGTCGAGGAAGCGGTGATCAACGGCATCATTGGCGGCTACCCGGTGATCGACGTGCACGTTGACATCGTCGACGGCTCGTTCCACGAGGTGGATTCCAACGAAATGGCTTTCAAGCTCGCCGCCATCTTCTCGTTCAAGGACGCCATGAAGAAGGCCAAAGCCATCCTCCTTGAGCCTATCATGAAGGTGGAAAACATCACGCCGGACGAGTTCCAGGGCGACATTATGGGCGATCTCAACCGCCGCCGCGCCAAGATCCTCGGGATCGACACCAAGGGCAATCTCTGCACCATCACAGCCGAGGTTCCGCTGGCCGAAATGTTCGGCTACGCCACGGCCATCCGGTCGCTTTCCAAGGGACGCTCATCCTACTCGATGGAGCCCTCACACTTTGAGCAGGTGCCATCGCAGGTCCTTGCCGCTGTCCTCGACAGCCAGAAAAAATAACCGCCATGGCCACCCAAAAAATTCGCATCCGCCTCAAAGCTTTCGACCACACGTTATTGGATCGCTCTGTTCTCGAGATTGTTGAGACGGCCAAGCGCAGTGGATCGCAGATTGCCGGTCCCGTGCCCCTCCCGACCAAGATCGAGCGCTGGACGGTCAACCGCTCGCCCCACGTGGACAAGAAATCCATGGACCAATTTGAGCGCCGCACGCACAAGCGCCTGCTCGATATCATCGACCCGACGGCCAAAACGGTGGACGAACTCCGCCGCCTTAATCTCCCGGCCGGCGTGGACATCAACATCCAAATTTAGCTACGACCATGAGCATAGGATTACTCGGAAAAAAACTCGGGATGACCCGGGTCTACGACGACAAGGGCGTTTCCACGCCGGTCACCGTCATTGCCGCCGCCGGCAACAAGGTTCTCCAGGTCAAGACGGCAGAAACCGATGGCTACGTGGCTGTGCAAGTCGGCTTTGACGATCAGAAGCCGTCGCGTGTTCCCAAGGCCCAGACCGGACATTTCGCCAAGACCTCCGCCACGCCCAAGCGGTTCATTCGCGAGTTTCGCCACGGCGCCGCCGAGGCCGGAACGGACCTCCCGGTCACAACTTTCGCAGTCGGCCAGTTCGTTGACGTCATCGGCCAGTCCAAGGGCAAGGGCTTTCAGGGAGCCATGAAAAAGCACAATTACGAGGGCCAGCCCATGAGCCACGGCTCAATGATGCACCGCCGCACCGGGGCCATCGGCAACCGCTCGACCCCGGGTCGGGTGTGGAAAAACATGGGCATGCCGGGCCACATGGGCGACGAGCGTGTCACCGTGCAGAATCTGCAGATCGTCCAAGTCCGCGAAGAAGACGGCATCCTCCTCGTCAGCGGGGCCATCCCCGGGGCCAAGGGCACCTACGTGGTGGTCCGCCCGTCCAAGAAAAAGTCTGCCCCGAACAAGTAACATGAGCGCGAAAATTCTCACCGCCGACGCGGCCCGTCAGGCCAACATCAATCTGATCGAGAACGGCAAGGGCACGCAGGCCGTCCACGACGTGGTCGTGGCGCTGCGCGCCAACCGCCGTTCCGGTTCGGCCAACACCAAGACCAAGGCTGAGGTCAGTTTTTCCGGGGCCAAGCCCTGGCGGCAAAAAGGCACGGGCCGGGCCCGCGCCGGCTACAAGTCCTCGCCCGTCTGGCGGGGCGGCGGCGTGGTCTTCGGACCAAAGCCTCGCGACTATGCCAAGAAGACACCCAAGTCCGTGCGTCGTCTCGCCCTGCGCAAGGCCCTCAGCGCCCGTATCCTCTCCGGGGATGTTTTCCTCGTCGATGCTCCCGCGATCCCGGATGGCAAAACGACCAAGTTTCTGGCCTACGTCGAGAAGAACGCCAAGGACGCTCGCAAGGTGCTGGTGGTTTCGCCCTCCTTTGACGAAACGACCTGCCGCGCCGCCCGCAACCTCGGCCATGTGCTGCTCATGACCGCAGCCGACGTCAACGCCGAGCATATTCTCGCCTTCGACAAAATTCTCCTGACCGGCGACGCGCTGGCCAAAATCTCCGAAAGGATGGCAGCATGAAAGAGCCCTTTGACATCATCCGCACGGTCCGCCTGACCGAAAAAGCCACCCTCCTGACGGAGAAAAGCAATAAATACGTCTTCGAAGTCAACCCCGCGGCGAACAAGCTCGAAATCAAGGCGGCGATCGAAAGTCTCTTCCAGAAAAAAGTCGTCTCGGTCAACACGTCCAATTACGCGGGCAAGAAAAAGCGCGAACGTCGTCCGGACTTTGGTCGCCGCCCGCATTGGAAGAAAGCCATCGTCACCCTCAAAGCCGGCGAGAAACTCGATCTCGTCTAAACTCTTTCCACGCCATGGCCCTTAAAACTTTCCGCCCTCTCACGCCTTCCGCACGCTTCAAGGCCCTTCCAAGCTTTGAGGAAATCACGAAGAAAAGTCCCGAGAAGAGTCTTGTCACCACCCGCAAACGCACGGGCGGCCGCAACAACCAGGGACGTCTGACCTGCCGTCACATTGGCGGCGGACACAAACGCAAGTTGCGCCTCATTGATTTCAAGCGTCGCAAGCACGGCGTGAGCGCCGAGGTCATCGCGATCGAATACGACCCCAACCGCACCGCCCGCATTGCCCTCGTGCAGTATCCGGACGGCGAGAAGGCCTACATTCTGGCCCCCGACGCATTGAAAGTAGGCATGCAGGTGTCGGCCGGACCCGAGGCTGCTCCGCAGGTCGGCAACGCCCTTCCGCTGGCCAACATTCCCCCGGGGTCGGCCATCCACAACATCGAACTTATGCCCGGCCGCGGCGGCCAGATCGCCCGCAGTGCCGGCCAGCAGGCCTTCCTCAACAACCGCGAGGGCGGCTACGCCCTGGTCAAACTGCCTTCCGGCGAAATCCGCAAGATCAAGGAGACCTGTTACGCAACTATGGGCCAGGTGGGCAACAGCGAGCACATGAACGTCTCCGGCGGCAAGGCCGGGCGTTCCCGCTGGCTCGGCATCCGACCGACCGTTCGCGGCATGGTCATGAACCCGGTGGACCACCCGATGGGCGGCGGTAACGGCAAGAGCAAAGGCGGCGGCGGACGTCACCACCCGATGAGTCCCTGGGGACAACTTTCCAAGGGGTTCAAGACCCGCAAAAAACACAAACCGTCGGATCGCTTCATCGTGGAGCGCCGCAAGAAGAAGTAAGCCATGGGTAGATCGCTCAAAAAGGGCCCGTTCGTCGAGGCCCACCTGCTGGAGAAAATCGACCGCCTGAATGAAGGCGGGGCGAAAAAGCCAATTAAAACCTGGTCCCGCCGGTCGATGATCACCCCGGATTTCGTCGGGCACACCTTCCTCGTGCACAACGGGAAAATTTTCAATTCAGTTTTCGTCACTGAGAATATGGTCGGGCACAAGCTCGGCGAGTTCTCGCCCACGCGCATCTTTAAGAAACACGGATCGCATACGGCGAAAGTGACGAAATAAAAGTGGCCTTGATCGGCAGGTTGGCCCTGGCCGGGTGTCTTTGGATCACCCTGGCCGGAGTCACCTCCGCCCAAAGCCGCAGTTCTTTGACAGACCGAGATTCTGGAGACGCCGCCTCAGTGGCGCGTCTCAACGAGCAGTTATTGCTCGCACGCGAGTCTATCCGCAGTTTGACCGAAAGTCTGGCCCTCGCCAACAGCGAGGCGGAAATTTTCAAACGCCAGGCGGAAGACGTGCAGGCAAAATTCGACGCCTTGGCCCCAACGGCCGAGAACGGAGGAGAGGTTGGCGAGCGCCTTCTGGCGACGATCAACGAACTCACACGGCAGCAGAAAGAAAACGCCCTGCTTCTGGAGCGGCTGCTGGCTGTGTCCGAGGGAGTGCAAATTTTTCTCAAGAGTGTCGAATCCGCCGACAACGAGGAACGCGAGGCTTTCGAGAAGGGTTTGCAGACGCAAGCGTCGGATCCATCGGATCCCGAAGCCCAAGCCGAAGCCAAATCGCTCCTGGAAATAGTGACAAGGTCACGCACAGCGCAGGCGGAGGCACGCGCCCGGCTCGAGGGAGAACTTCGCGCTGTGGACCGCCTCGTTGGAGTCGGCGCCGCCGACGAAGTCGAGGCCAACGCGGGGGGACCAACCCTCACCGATGCCTCCATCGTCGAGGTCAAGCCCGAGTTTTCGCTGACGGTGGCCAATATTGGCCGCGCCGCCGGGGTGCGGGTCGGAATGCCTTTCCAAGTGTGGCGCGGCAACCGCCGCGTGGGAGAAGTTCGTGTCATTGACGTGCGGGACCGCATCAGCGGGGCCGTCGTCCAGAATCTTGTGTCCGAAGAGGATCCAATCCAAGTCGGCGACCGCCTCCGGGTGGACGCCCGCCGCTAGCCAATACAAAAGAAAAAATTTTAATAACATGGAAACCAGATCGATTTACCGGTTCGCCCGCATATCGCCGTTCAAGGCGCGCGAGGTGACGCGCGAGATCCAGGGGCTGCCCGTCAAGCAGGCCCTCGATTTGCTGGCCTTTACCCCGAAGAAGGCGGCCGGTCTCATCGCCAAGACGCTCAAGAGCGCCGTGGCCAACGCGGAGAACAATCACCAAGCCCGCGTCGAGACTCTGGTCGTGCGTGAAGCCGTGGTGGGTGAGGGGCCAACCCTCGATCGTTTCCAACCGAAGGCCCGCGGCAGCGCCGGCCCGATCCGCAAACGCAGCAGCCACATCCGCATCATCGTGACGGACGAGATCGAAATCTCGACCCGCGAGACCCGACGGGCCGCGAAGAAAAAGACTTCCGCCAAGAAACCCGCAGCGAAAAAAGCTGCGGTCAAGAAGCAGGCCGCACCGGCCGAAGAAACCGCGCCCGCGGCGGAAGAAACCAAATAAGACCATGGGACAAAAAGTTCATCCGATCGGCTTCCGCCTCCCCCTGACCCGCGACTGGGGCTCCAAGTGGTATGCTCCCCGCAAGGATTTTGCCGACCACCTGCACGCCGATCTCAAAATCCGCGAGTATCTCAAAGCCAAGCTCCGCCAGGCTGCCGTCTCCAAGATCGTCATCGAGCGAGCCTGGAACAGCGTCCGCGTGACCATTTATACGGCCCGTCCTGGGCTCGTCATTGGCCGGAAAGGCTCGGAGATCGAGAACATGACCCGCGAAGTCTCGGGCATCTCCGGGGACAAGCAGGTCAAAATTGATATCCAGGAAATCCGCTCTCCTGAGACCACGGCGCAACTCGTGGCCGAGAGCGTCGGCGGCCAGCTCGAGCGCCGTATTTCCTTCCGCCGTGCGATGAAGAAAGCCGTCCAGATTGCCATGGAACAGGGTGCTCTCGGCATCAAGATTCGTTGCGCCGGCCGTCTCGGCGGCGCAGAAATCGCGCGCACCGAGCAGTATCGCGAAGGCAAAGTGCCCCTGCACACCATGCGCACCCCGATCGACTATGGTTTTGCCGAAGCCAAGACCATCGCCGGCACCGTGGGGATCAAATGCTGGATTTGCAAGGCCGAGGAGGCCGCCCCGGCCAAACCCGCCGAACAGGAGGCCTCGCTGCCTCCCCCGGCTCCCGCCGCCAACGTCTGACAACTTTTAGGAGATACCTGCCATGCCCTTGATGCCCAAACGCGTGAAGTTCCGGAAATCCCAGCGGGGAAGCCGCAAGGGAACCGCTTCGCGTAACACCAACATCGATTTCGGCGAGTTCGGTCTGCAGACCCTCGAACGCGCCTGGATCACCAACATCCAGATCGAAGCCGCCCGCGTCGCCCTCACGCGCAACATGAAGCGCAAGGGCAAACTCTGGATCCGTATTTTCCCCGACAAGTCCGTGACCTCGCGTCCGCCGGAAACCCGCATGGGCAAAGGCAAGGGCGCGCCCGAATACTGGGTTGCCGTGGTCCGTCCGGGAAACATCTTGTTCGAGCTCGACGGTGTGACGGAAAGCGTCGCCCGCGAATCCCTGCGCCTCGCCGCCGACAAGTTGCCTATCCGCACCAAGTTCATCTCCCGGCACCACGCCGCCTGACGTTATGAAAACCAAGGAAATTTCCCAACTCACGCCGGCTGAACTTCTCAGCCGCAAGCGCGAGCTTCGCCACGAGATCTTCAACCTTCGCCTCCAGCAGCAGAGCGGGCAATTGGAGAAGCCCTCCCTCATCCGCGCGCTGCGCCGCGAGGCCGCCCGGGTCGAGACCTTCCTCACGCAGAAATTGAAAGCAGCCCAATCATGAGCGATACCGCCACCACCACCGCCCCCGCACCAACCCGCGGGATCCGCAAATCCCTCGTCGGCGAGGTCGTCTCGGACAAAATGGACAAGACCGTCGTTGTTCGCACGGTCAACCGCGTCCCGCACCCCCGTTTCGGGAAAATCGTCAAGCAAATCGCCAAGTTCCATGCCCACGACGAGAAGAACGAGGCCAAGCTCGGGGACAAGGTTCGCATCACGGAAACCCGCCCCCTCAGCCGCCTGAAACGCTGGCGTTTGGTCGAGATCCTCAAACACTAAGACTGCCATGATCCAGCTCCGCTCCCGTCTCGATGTCGCCGATAATACCGGCGCCCGCATGGCCACCATGATCGGTGTCATCGGCAAGAAATCAGCCTTCGCCGGTGTGGGCGACGTCATCACGGCCAACGTCCGTGAAGCCTCGTCCGGCGGCACGGTGAAGAAAGGCGATGTCGTTCGCGCCGTCATCGTGCGCACCCGCCAGCCGCTCAAGCGTCCGGACGGTTCCGCCCTGCGGTTCGACAGCAACGCCATTGTCATCATCGATAAGGATCTCAATCCCCGCGGCACCCGCATCTTCGGACCGGTGGCCCGCGAACTGCGGGAGAAAAATTTCATGAAAATCGTCTCCCTGGCTCCGGAGGTCCTATGAACCGGCTAAAATCACACGTTAACAAAGGCGATCTCGTCCGCGTCATCACCGGCAACCACCGGGGCGCCGAGGGTAAGGTGCTGCAGGTCGTGCGCGGCAAAAATCAGGTTCTCATCGAGGGCGTGCGCATGGTCAAGAAGCACACGCGCAAATCCCAGGATCACCCCAATGGCGCCATCATCGAGCGCGAGGGTCCGATCCATCTATCCAACGTCAAGCGGATTGAAGCCGCCGAAAAAAAGAAGGAGACCGCCAAGGCCAAGCCCAAGGCGAAGTAACCCATGGAAGTCGAACTCTACAAGGAATACACCGCCCGCGTCGTGCCGGCGCTCAAGACCAAACACGGCTACGCCAATCCCCACCAGGTGCCGCGCGTCGACAAGGTCGTGGTCAACACCTCGATCGGGTCCTCCCCGGATACGAAGGAGGCGCTCGAAATCGCCGTGACCGAGTTGCGGACCATCACCGGCCAGAACCCGGTGCGGACGCGCTCGAAGAAGGCCATCTCGAATTTCAAACTGCGCAAGGATCAGCCCATCGGGGCCAAAGTGACCCTGCGCGGACGCAACATGTATGAGTTTCTGGAACGACTGATCAAGACGGCCCTGCCGAAAATCCGCGACTTTCGCGGCATTTCACCCAAAGCCTTCGACGGCCAGGGCAATTACACCCTCGGCGTCTCCGACCAGAGCATCTTTCCCGAAATCGAGCTCGACAAAATCAAGCGCAACGTCGGTTTCGACGTGACCATTGTCACGACCGCCCGGACCGACGAGGAGGCCAAGTCGCTTCTCGGCGAGTTGGGCATGCCCTTCACCGACCGCGCCAAGCCCGTGGCCAGCGTGGCCAAGAAAGACTGAACTGAATGAACACCGATCCTATCGCCGATCTTCTCACCCGCATCCGCAACGCCACCCGCGCGGGCAAGGCCGAGCTGCTCGTGCCCTATTCCCGCCTCAAAGCCGACATGGCCGCCATCCTCAAGAAAGAGGGCTACATCAACGACTTCGAGGTGAAGTCGGAGGGACGCGCGCAACTGCGCATCGTCAACAAATTCGCCGGCAAGACCCCGGCCATCACCGGGCTCAAGCGCGTCAGCCGTCCCGGTCTGCGCCGTTACGTGGGCGCGACCGAGATTCCCCGCGTCCTCGGTGGCATGGGCATCTCTATTTTGTCCACCCCGCGCGGGGTGCTCAGCGGCCGCGACGCCCGTCGGCAAAAAGTCGGCGGCGAATTGCTGGCCTACGTTTGGTAAGGAGAAAATTATGTCCCGCATCGGCAAAAAACCCGTTCCGCTTCCGCCCAAGGTCAAGGTCAACCTTTCTCCCGACCGCTCCGTTCAGGTTGAGGGGCCGAAAGGCAAACTCTCCTGGCGTCTGCCCGAGGGCATCGAGGGCAAAATGGAAGGGGAGACCGTCCAGCTCGAACGCAAGTCCGAGACCCGTCAGGTCCGCGCCCTTCATGGTCTGGCCCGCGCCCTGCTCAACAACATGGTCACCGGCGTGAGCACCGGCTTCACCCGCCAGCTGGAGATTCAGGGCGTCGGGTTCAAGGCCGCCGTGCAGGGGCAGAAGCTGAATCTTTCCCTCGGATTTTCCCATCCCGTAGTCTTCGACATCCCGCAGGAGATCAAGATCACGGTCAACGAGAACACCAAGCTCCTCATCGAGGGCATCGACCGCCAGCTGGTCGGCCAGGTTGCGGCCAACATCCGCGCCTACTACCCGCCGGAACCCTACAAGGGCAAGGGCGTGCGCTACTCCGACGAGCAGGTCCGCCGCAAGGAAGGCAAGACCGTCCAGTAACCGCCATGACACGTTCCGAAAAAACCAAGATTCGCCACAAGCGCCTCCGGAAAAAAGTTTCCGGCACGCCCGAGCGTCCCCGTCTCGCC
Source organism: Chthoniobacterales bacterium (assembly GCA_049315725.1). Classification (GTDB taxonomy): domain Bacteria; phylum Verrucomicrobiota; class Verrucomicrobiia; order Chthoniobacterales; family JACTMZ01; genus JACTMZ01. The sequence continues at coordinate 66,638 of JBMOJP010000001.1, forward strand.
GTCCACTTTTCCGGCCGCCACATCCGCGCCCAGGTCATCGACGACACAAAGGGGGAGACCCTCGCCGCGGCCAGCACACAGGAAAAGGCCACCAAGGCCGGAGCCAATGTGGCCAACGCCCAGGCCGTCGGGAAGTTGCTGGCCGAACGCTCGAAGAAAAAATCCGTCTCCAAAGTCGTCTTCGACCGCGGTGGTTTTGAATACCACGGCAAGGTCAAGGCGCTGGCCGAGGCCGCGCGTGAAGCCGGCCTTGATTTTTAAAGAATACGCTCATGCCTCCTAATGCCCGCAATACCGGCCGCCGCGACAACCGCGGCCGCAACGAACCCAAGCAACCTTCCGACACGGTCGAGAAAGTCGTCTTCATCAACCGCTGCGCCAAGGTCGTCAAGGGCGGCCGCCGCTTCAGTTTCAGCGCCCTCATCGTGACCGGCGACCACAAGGGTCGGGTCGGCTGCGGCTTCGGCAAGGCCAAGGAGGTCTCCGAGGCCATCCGCAAGGCCTCGGATTCGGCCCGCAAGGCGATGAAAAATTTCTCGCTCGCGCAGAACACCATCCCGCACGAAGTCACCGGCGAGTTCGGGGGCGGCCGCGTGCTCCTGCGTCCCGCTTCACCCGGCACCGGCATCATCGCCGGCGGCGGCGTCCGCGCCGTCTGCGAGGCGGTCGGCATCCGTGATGTCCTGGCCAAGTCTCTCGGCTCGAACAATCACGCCAACGTGGTTAAGGCCACGCTCGAAGCCCTCTCCAAACTCCGTCCGCGCGAGGAAATTTTCCGCCTCCGCGGCCTCAAGATGAAACCCACCAAAGCGGAGGCCGCCCTCGAAGTGGCCACGTCCTGACGACCATGCGACTGCACTCTCTCTCACCCCGGCCCGGCGCGAAAAAGCGCCGCAAGCGCCTCGGTTCCGGCGAAAGCTCGGGCCACGGCAAAACCAGCGGCAAGGGCCACAAGGGCCAGAAGGCCCGCTCCGGCGGCAGCATCCGTCTCGGCTTTGAGGGCGGGCAGATGCCCCTCATCCGCCGTTTGCCCAAGCGCGGGTTCAACAACGCCAATTTCAAGACACGCTTCGGCATCGTCAACCTCGATGATCTCAATGAGTTCGCCGACGGCGCCACGGTGGATGAAACCGTGCTGCGCAAGGCCGGCCTGGTTCGTGGCAAGGTGGACGCCATCAAGATTCTCGGTCGCGGGGAGCTGACGAAAAAAGTCGCTATCGTCGGGGCCAAGTTCAGTGAGACGGCCAAGCGCAAGATCGAGGCCGCGGGCGGCAGCATTTCCTAGGGTCCGCCCGGACTCCGCATGATCTCCGCGTTTACCAACATCTTCAAGATTCCGGAGCTGCGGCAACGCGTGCTCTTCACGCTCGCGATGATCGTCATCGTGCGCGCGGGCTCGGTCATTTCCACGCCCGGGGTCAACGCGGAGGTTTTGCGCCAGTGGTTCCTCAACGTAGCCGACGCACAAACCGGCGGAGGGGTCGCGGCGCTGTTCAATCTCTTCAGCGGCGGCGCCCTCGGCCATGCAGCTATCTTCGCCCTCGGCATCATGCCTTTCATCAGCGCCTCGATCATGCTGCAACTCATGACCGCGGTCGTTCCGCAGCTTGGACGCCTGGCCCGCGAGGACGGCGGACGGCAGAAGATCTCGCAATACACTCGCTACCTCACGCTTATCCTCTGCGTTTTCCAGGGTTACCTGCTGGCCCTCTCGTTCGAGAGCCCGCAGTCGAACCCCTTCCTGCCGGGGATCACGGACACGATCAACCGCATCGGCATCCCGCTGGTCTCCGATCCGGGGCTGGGCTTCCGTCTCCTGACCGTCATCACCCTTACCTCGGGCACGATGTTTCTCGTCTGGCTGGGCGATCAGATCACCGAGCGGGGCATCGGCAACGGCATCTCCGTCATCATCACCGTCGGCATTCTGGCCCAATTGCCGGCCGGCTTGATCCAGGCGTGGCGCACTTTTGTTCCCTCCGGTGGCCAGGCTGCCGCGGTCAGTCCGGTGGTCCTCGTTCTCCTCATTGCCTTCCTCATCATTGTGATTGCGGCCGTCATTGCCGTGACCCAGGCAACCCGACGGGTCACCGTGCAATATGCCAAACGCGTGGTCGGGCGGAAGGTCTATGGCGGGCAGTCGCAATACATGCCGCTCAAGGTCAATTATGCCGGCGTCATGCCGATCATCTTTGCCCAGGCCATCCTGCTTTTCCCCTCGACGATTTTGAGCATGGCCTTCCCGACGCAGCGTTGGGCCAATGAACTTTCCGCCATGCTGGCCACCGGCTGGCCGCACTACGTGCTTTTCGGCGGCATGATTTTCTTCTTCAGCTACTTCTGGGTCGCAACCCAGTTCCAACCGGCGCAAATCGCGGACGACCTCAAAAAGTATGGCGGCTTCATTCCCGGGGTGCGTCCGGGCAAGCCGACGGCCGATTTTCTTGATTACACCATGACGCGGCTGACTTTTGCCGGCGCGATTTTCCTCACCCTCATCGCCGTGCTTCCGCAACTTCTCTCGCAAGGCATGAATGTGCCTTACATGACGGCGCAGTTTTTTGGTGGCACTGGCGTGCTCATCATCGTGGGTGTGACCCTCGATACCATGAGGCAGGTCGAAACCTACCTCCTGCAACGCCATTACGACGGGTTCTTGCGCCGCGGCAAACTTCGCGGACGCTTTGAGCGCACGGCCGGCGGCACCGGCAACGTCATCTCGTCCTCCGCCCTCGTCTGGATCTACGCCGTCATCGGCCTTATTGTCATCGCGGGCATGGCCGCTTACCTCGCCAGCGGTCATTAGCCGTGGCTGACTGCGTGTTCGACCATTTCCCCTTTCTCTCCGCGATGATTCCCATCAAGAACGAGCGCGAAATCTCGCAGATGCGCGCCGCCTGCCAGGCCGCGGCCCACGTGCTGGACCGGTTGGAGAACCTCGTCGCTCCGGGCCTGAGCACCCGGGAGATTGACGAAGCGGCCGCTCAGTTCATCGCCGAAGAGGGGGCCAAGAGCGCGTTCCTCGGCTACCGCAAGTTTCCCGGTCATCTCTGCGTTTCCGTCAACGAGGAAGTCGTGCATGGCATCGGCGGCGATCGTCGGCTCGCTTACGGTGATATCCTCAAGCTGGATGTCGGCGTGATCAAGGACGGCTGGATTGGGGACAACGCCACGACCATCCGCATCGGTGTCGTGCCCCCGGCGGTTGACCGCCTGGTCGAGGACACCTCGCGCATTCTCGAGGACGTCATTCCCCACGTGGCCCATGGGCGTCGGGTGGGAGACATTTCCTCGTTCGTTGAACGGGCTGCTCTGGCCCGGGGCTACTCCGTCGTCCGCGAGTTTGTCGGCCACGGGGTGGGGCGAAAATTGCACGAAGACCCGCAAATTCCGAATTTTGGCCGGGCCGGACGTGGTCCCAAGCTCAAGGCCGGAATGACCCTGGCGATTGAGCCGATGATCAATCTCGGGGGCAGCGCGATCAAGATTTTGGGGGACAAATGGACAGTCGTAACGGCCGACGGACTCCCCTCGGCTCATTTTGAACACACGGTTCTGGTCACAAAAGATGAACCGGAAGTTTTGACATGGCGAAAAAAGACGCTATTGAAGTAGAAGGTAAAGTGGTCGAGCTGCTGCCGAACACGATGTTCCGGGTTGAATTACCCAATGGACATCGTCTTCTCGCGCACATCTCGGGTAAGATGCGCCTGCACTTCATTCGCATCCTGCCCGGTGATACGGTCATGCTCGAGTTGTCCCCCTACGACTTGAGTAAAGGCCGCATCACCTATCGCCGCAAATAAAAGAACACAAACCGATGAAAGTTAGAGCCTCAGTCAAACGCCTTTGCGAAAGTTGCCGGGTCATCCGGCGGAACAACGTGGTCCGCGTTGTTTGCAAAAACCCGCGCCACAAACAAAGACAAGGATAACACAGCCATGCCACGACTCCTCGGGGTGGAAATCCCACCCAACAAACGTATCGAAGCCTCCCTTCCGTATATCTACGGGATCGGGCCCGCCGTCGCCAAGCGCGTCCTCGCCGAGGCGTCCATCGACCCGAACACCCGCGCGAAGGATCTCTCCCCGGAGCAGATCTCGCAGATCGTTCACATCATCGGCAACAACGGCATCCTCATCGAGGGTGACCTGCGCCGTGAACTGCAGGGCAACCTCAAACGTTTGCAGGCCATCAATTGCTACCGTGGCATCCGCCACCGTCGCGGCATGCCCGTGCGCGGCCAGCGCACCCAGACCAACGCCCGCACCCGCAAGGGACCGCGCAAGACGGTCGGCGTGCAGAAGAATCCCGACGCCAAAGCGGGGAAAGTTTAACCACCAAGAAGTATGAGCGACGAAAAGCACGAAACGCCGGGCGAATCCCAGGACGCGCACCGCAAGGAAGAAACGGCCGGGCACCATCCGGACGCCCCGGAAGTCAAAGCGGTCGAGGCCAAGGAAGAGGCTGCAGCTGCCCCGACGGCCGAGGCCGCACCTGCGGCGGTAAAGAAAGCCGCCAAACCCAAGGCGGCCAAGGGCAAAACGGCCAAGAAAAAGGAGGGCGAGGCGAAAGTCGAGTCTGCTCCTGCTCCGGTCGAAGATCTGCTCTCGCTCGACGCGCCGATCCTCCCCGCCAAGGTCGTCAAGGCCAAGGGCAGCAAGAACGTCTCTCAGGGCATCGCCCATGTGCTCGCCACCTTCAACAACACCATCGTCAGCATCACGGACCAGCGCGGGGCCGTTCTCGGCGCCTCCAGCGCCGGCAAGGTCGGCTTCAAGGGCTCCCGCAAGAGCACGGCCTACGCCGCACAACTCGTCGCGCAGGATGCCGCCCGCCAGGCCATGGGCCACGGTCTCAAGGAGGTCGAGGTCCGGGTCAAGGGCCCCGGCGCCGGACGCGAGTCGGCCATTCGTGCCCTTCAGGCCATCGGCCTGGAAATCACTGTCATCAAGGACGTCACCCCGGTGCCGCACAACGGCTGCCGTCCGCCCAAGGCGCGTCGCGTTTAATGCGGTCAACTGAACACTGAACATCGTCAACCGAACAATTTTTCATGGCTAGATACACCGGACCCAAGACCAAACTGAGCCGCCGCTTCGGGGTTTTCCTCGTCGGCTCACCCAAGCATTTCGAACGCCGCAGTTACCCGCCTGGTATGCACGGCCAGAAGGGCATGCGCCGGAAAGTTTCCGAATACGGTCTCGCCCTCGCGGAGAAGCAGAAACTCAAAGTGCAATACGGCGTGCTCGAGCGGCAGTTCCGCCGCTATTTCGAGACGGCCCTTTCCCGCCGCGGCATCACCGGCGTGACCTTGCTCCAGTTGCTGGAGACACGTTTGGACAACGTGGTTTACCGCCTCGGCTTTGCCCGCACCCGCACCGCGGCTCGCCAGATGGTTTCGCACGGACATGTGCAGATCAATGGGCGCAAGAACAACATCTCCTCGGCCAACCTCAAGCCGGGTGACGTCGTGACGATCAAGGACGCCGCCAAGCCCCGCGCGCTGGCCGCGCGTCAGATGGAAGCCACGCAGATCCGCACCGTGCCCGAATGGCTGGTGGTCGACCGCGAGAATTTCTCCGGCTCGGTCTCCCGCATCCCCACCCGCGAGGAAATCGCCCCGGTGGTCAACGAGCAGCTCGTGGTCGAACTCTATTCGCGCTAAGCGAACTCCGCTCCCAACCGCCGCCGGCACGAGCAATCGCCCGGCGGCGTTTTGCTTTGCCCCTGTGGTCTGCGGGCAGCCGCCCGCCCCCGGGGAAAAAATCGACCAGACACCTGGTCGTGCCCTCCGGGCCTTCCTCCGGCTCCGCTTCGCGGCCGGAAGACCCGGCGTGCGTCAGTCAGGCAGAACCACTTTTACAGACGGAATGTTGCACTACCGAAAGCGTGCGGGCGGTCGCCGCGGCGACCGCTCCGACCAGGTGATCTGAAAAGTCCAAGATCACGGGGACTTTGGTCTTACGCCGGGAGGCACTCGCTCATCCAGCCGAGCAATTCGCCGATCGTCGCCTCGCTTTCGTCGCCCATGTTGGAGACGCGAAATGTTGTGCCCTTGATCTTGCCGTAGCCGCCGTTGATCGCGACCTTGTGCTTCTTCTTCAAGGCGGAGCAGTAGGCGGAAACATCGATGTTGCGGTTGTTCTTGATGCAGACGAGGGACTTCGAGCGGTAACCTTCACGGGCAAAATGTTCGAAGCCATTGGCCGCGACCCAGGCGGAGATCATCGCGTTGAGTTGGGCGTGTCGCGCGTGGCGCGCGTTGACCCCCTCCTCGAAGATGTCATCGAGCTTGGAGGCCAGCGCGTAGATGTGCCCGGTGGTCGGCGTGCTCGGGGTCATGAACTTCTCCCAGTTTTTGTGAAACTCGATGAAGTCAAAGTAGTAGCCGCGATCGGGTGTGGTGGCGGCCCGGGCGCGGGCGCGCTCGCTCGCACTGAACAAGGCCAGCCCCGGCGGCAGGGCCAAGGCTTTCTGGCTGCCGGTCAGCAGGACGTCGATGCCAAGTTCATCCATCGGAATCGGCACGGTCGAGAACGAGGAGACGCTGTCCACGATGAACATGACTTCCGGATATTTTCTCACCACCGCGGCGATGTCCGCGAGGGGACTGAGCACCCCGGTGGAGGTTTCGTTGTGGATGAGGGTGATGGCGTCGAATCCGCCTTGGGCGAGTTTCGCGTCGATGAGTTCCGGGAGGATGGGCTCGCCCCATGCGACCTGCAGGCCCTCGGCCTGCTTGCCGCAACGCTTGCTCACGTCGAGCCACTTGTCCGAAAACGCGCCGCACATGCAGTTGAGGACCTTCTTTTGCACGAGGTTCCGCAGAGCCCCTTCCATCACGCCCCAGGCGGACGAGGTGGCGAGGTAGACCGGGCCGGTGGTGCCGAAGAGGGTTTGCAGGCGCGGGTGCATCGACTCATAGAGCGAGGAAAACTCGCTGCCGCGGTGCCCGATCTGCGGATGGCAGAAGGCGCGGAAGGTCTTGTCCGAAACTTCGACCGGACCGGGAATGAAGAGTTTCACGTGTCCGTCGGCGGTGGTGTTGGTGGTGTTGAGCATGGTGTTTAGTTTTCCCAGATGAAATGTTCGAGGCGCAGGCGGCGTGCGCGCTGCGTCAACTCTTCGCGCTGCGGGCCGTTGGCGGATGCCAATTTATCATAGATGGTAATAGCCGCAGGCCAATCCTGTTGATCCTCGAGCAGCCGGGCGGCCTCGAGCCCGGCCTTGTAGAACCAAAACTGGTCCGCCTGACTTCCCGGCGGCCGGGTCAGCACTTCGCGGTAAACCGCGAGGGCTTCGTCGGTCCGACCAGTGCGGGTCAGCGCCGTGGCGCGCTTGCACGCCGCCTGATCGCGCCAATCGGCCGGCGCAGCGATACTGGCGGCCAGGCTGGCGTAAACCGCGGCGGCCTCGCGGAACTTATCCGGGCTGTCCGCCGCGAGAGCGAAGAGGGTGTCGCCTTTTTCCATCAGCGCGGCGTAGCGAACCTCGTCCGGTGGTTTGGCCGCGAGAATTCGCTCATAAAGGGTGAGGGCGTCGTCAAAGCGGCGGGCGCGGATGAGCAGTGAGGCCTGTTCGAATCGCGCCCGGTAGCGGAGTGAAGAGGTGGTCTGGGCGATCTCGTCGAACCAGGCGAGTGCCCGCTCGTTGCCCTCGGTGCTCATGCTGCGGGAGGCAGACTGGGCGGCGAGAAATTTGGCGAGGGAGGCGGCCTCCGGGTTGGGCAGCTTGGCGGCGAGCCCGGTGAAGACGGACTCCGCCGCCGCATGGTTGCCGGCCCGGGAGTGCAATTCGCCAAGTTTGAAGGAAACATCCGTCGCTTCGGGCGCCGCAGGATAATCAGTCAAGAACTTGGTGCCGGCGGCCTCAAGCTCCTCCCGGGAAAGCGACCCTGCGCTGTCGGCCGCGAAAATTTCGGCGGCCCGCAGGGCGGCATCCCGTGGCGGAGTGTCCACTTCGTCGCGGGCCGTGCGAAGAATGCGTTCGGCGGCGGAAGGTTCGCCCCGGGCCAGACGCCATTCCGCCAAGGCGAGCTTGGCCAGGAAGGCGTATTCCACCGAGGGGGCGCGTCGGGCCAGCGCACCGAGACCATCGATGCGATCCTCCCGGGCCTCGGCGGTCGCGAGGAGAAACGACCAGCGCACCAACTCGGGACTGGCCGGATCGGCCTGGCGCAGCACCTCGTAGGATCGGCGGGCGAGGGGAAGATCATCGGCGGCCAATGCGGTGATGAGGCCATTGGCCGCGGCGGCAGCGGTTTCCTGAGGAGTGGAAGCAAAGGAGAGAGCGGTGGCAAATGCTTCGTAGGCTCGGCGGTAGGCACCGTCGGCCGCGAGAGCGCGGCCGCGAAGGTCGGCCAGCAGGTATTGCGAGGCGGCCCCCGAGGACGCGGCGGGCATGCCATCGAGCAGTTGGAGCGCGGCGGAGGTCTGCCCGGCGGCAATCCGTGTCTCCGCCAGCAAAAGGCGGACGCGCAGGCTGTCTGCCGGCGACAGGCTCGGATCGGCCACCAACGGTTCGAGGGATTCGGCCGCGGCATCCGGGCGTTTGCGGGCCAGATCGAGTCTGGCCAGTTGCAGACGCGCTTCGAATCCGCGCCGCGTGTCTTTTTCGGCGGCCCAGGCGCGGAGCTCCGTCGAGGGATCCGTGCCAAGCTTGCCCTCGAGCAGTATCCATTGCTCCATCGTTTCGCGCATGACCCCGGAGTCCGGAGCTTCGGCGATGCCTTCGCGCAGCGTGTCGCGGGCGCGGTTGTCCACCCCAAGGGCGATGAGGGAACGGGCCAGTCCGAGGCGCGCGTTCTCCCGCACCCGCACGGGTGGGTTCTTGCTGGTCAGCACCGCACGGAAAAGTTCTGCCGCCTCGGATGGCCGGCTCTGCGCGAGGCGCAACCGGCCGAGCATCGTGTCGAGCTCGTCTGCCGGGAGTAAACCTTGATCTCGCGTGGTGGTTAGAGCCGCCTCGCTGGCGGGCAGGTCTCCGGCGGATAGTTGCAGGTCAAGGAACAGCCGCAGGGCATTTGGTTCCGTGGGTGGAGCGGCCCCCGCCGCGGCCAGGAGTCCGCGGGCCGCTGCCGTCTGCCCCTGCTCGAACCGGATGCGGGCGAGGAGCAGGGCCGCCTCGGATGACCGGGGGGCCAGCGGCTCGAGAATTTTGGCCGCATCCTGCAACCCCCCTTGGGCCGAAAGGGCCGCGGCGCGGAGCAGGAGAGCATCGGACGAGGTCCGGTCGGTCGGCCCATCCAATGTGCGCAAGGCATCAGCTGGCCGCCCTGCGGCCAACTGGGCGCGGCCGAGCAGCAGCACGAGCGAGGGTTTGCCGGTCGCCGACGCGGTGCGAAGCGCTTCTTCGAGAGGTGCGATCGCGGCTTGCGGAAAGCCTTCCCGGATCGAAGCCTCGGCCTTTTCGGCGACGGTGGATTGGGCGGGCAGCGCGTGAACCGAGGCGAAGAGAAGGAGGATGGCGGCGGCTGTCTTCATGCCGGCAAGAGACGGCGGAGGTATTGTCCGGTCTGGCTGGCCGCCGCCTCGGCCACGATTTCCGGGGGGCCTTCCGCCACAACCAGGCCGCCGTGTTCTCCGCCATCCGGGCCGAGATCCACGATCCAGTCTGCACATTTGATCACATCCATGTTGTGCTCGATGACAATGAGGGTGTTGCCGGCGTCGCGCAACTTCACCAGCACCTGCAGGAGAGTATCCACATCGGAAACGTGCAGTCCCGTCGTGGGTTCGTCCAGCAGGTAAAGGGTCTTGGAGCCACCGCGTTTCGACAACTCGGTTGAGAGCTTGATCCTCTGCGCCTCGCCGCCGGAGAGTGTGCTGGCCGATTGTCCGAGCCGGACGTAGCCGAGCCCGACCTCCTGCATGGTCGAGAGCTTGTCCGCCACGGTCGGAACGGCCCGGAAAAAGGAAAGGGCCTCGTCAACCGTCAGATTGAGGATGTCCGCGATGTTCTTACCCTTGTAGGTGATCTCGAGGGTTTCGCGGTTGTAGCGTCGCCCGGCGCAGACGTCGCAGGTCACATAAACGTCGGCCAAAAAATGCATTTCAACCTTGAGCACGCCGTCGCCCTCGCAGTGTTCGCAGCGTCCGCCTTTGACGTTGAAGCTGAACCGCCCGGCGGAATAGCCGCGGACCCGCGCGGCGGCAACTTGGGAAAAAAGCTCACGGATGGGCCCGAAAGCGCCGGTGTAGGTTGCGGGGTTCGAGCGCGGGGTTCGACCGATGGGTGATTGGTCGACAACGACGAGCCGGTGGACCTGGTCGGCGCCGAGGATGGCGTCGTGGGCACCCGGTGAATCTTTGGCCCGGTAGAGGTCGCGGGCGAGCGCGGCGCGCAGGATGTCGTTGACCAGCGTGGATTTGCCGCTGCCGGAGACACCGGTGACGCAAACGAGGCAACCAAGAGGAAAATGCGCGTCGGTGTTTTGCAAATTATTCTCGCGGGCGCCGATCACGCTGAGCCATCCCTCGCTCGGTCCGGCGACGAGCGCGCGCGGCGTGAGGGGCTGATGGCGGCGGGCCGGCGGCCTGATGCGCAACTGCCCGCTGAGGTAGCGTCCGGTCAAGGACTGGGGCGCCGCGGCAATCTCAGCAAAGGTCCCCTGCGCGACAATCTTCCCGCCGAGGGGGCCGGCGCCGGGGCCGATATCGATGATATGGTCGGCTGCGGCGATGGTGTCGTGATCATGTTCGACGACGAGGACGGAGTTGCCGAGGTCGCGCAGGCGTTTGAGCGTGGCGATGAGGCGTTCGTTGTCCCGCTGGTGCAGGCCGATGCTCGGTTCGTCGAGAACGTAAAGGACCCCGGCCAGCCCGCTGCCGATTTGCGTGGCTAACCGGATGCGTTGGGCTTCGCCGCCGGAGAGGGTTCCACTTTCGCGGCTGAGTGAAAGATAGCCGAGGCCCACCTCCTGCATGAAAGCCAGGCGATGCGAGATTTCCGCGACCACCTCTCCCGCGATGGCTTCATCCTGGGAGGAGAGACGGAGCTGAGCGATGAGCTCCGCCGCCCGGCTGATCGTCAGATCGCAGAACGCCTGAATGTTGAATTCCTCCCCCGCGGTGCTGGTGAGGGTGACGCCAAGAATTTCCGGGCGCAGCCTTGCTCCCTGGCAGCGGGCGCAGCGGCGGCGATTCATCAGGGCCTTGAGGCGCTGGCGAAGGGACTCACCCTTGACCCGGGCCAGCATGTGCTCGAGGTGGGCCAGCAGGCCCTCGAACGGGCGGTTGATCGTCTGGCGCGCGGCTCCGGTGCCGAACTTCAGTTCCATCGCCCGGTCTCCCGAGCCCTGGAGCAAGAGTTCGCGGAAGGTGGCTGGGAGCTTGCCGAGAGGCACGTCCGTGCGCACGCCGGCATCGGCGGCCAGCGCGGTCGTCAGGGCGGCATAGTAAGTCTGCATTTTCGGCGTGCTCTTTCGCCAAGCCACGATCGCTCCGTCATCGAGCGATTTGTCTCCGTCAAGAATCAGATCGGGATCAAAGTAAGGCTCGGTGCCGAGGCCATGGCAGGCCGGGCACGCGCCGAGGTGGCTGTTGAAGGAAAAATGCTGCGGGGTCAGCCGGGGGAGGCGGAAGCCGGTTCGTGGATTGGTGAAGGCCGTCGAGAAAGGGTGGTCGGAAAAATGTTTTTCGCCCGGCGCCTGGACGGACACGAGAAGGAGTCCCTCGCCCCAGCGCAGGGCGGTTTCCACGGAGTCGGCCAGGCGCTGGAGCAGGCCGTCCTTGAGCACGAGCCGGTCCACCACGGCCTCAATGTGGTGGCGGCGCCTCTTGTCCAGCTTGATGCGCTCGCTCGTGCCAAGGTCGGTGATCTGGCCGTCAAGGCGTGCGCGCACGAAACCCTCACGTTGAAGTTTCTCGATGATGTCGCGGAACTCCCCGACCTCGCCGCGCACCACCGGGGCGAGGAGGATGATCTTCGCGCCCGGGGGGAAGGCGAGAATGGCGTCGGTGATCTGTTGGGCGGTCTGACGGCGCACGACCTCGCCCGTCTCCGGGTCGTGGGGCACGCCGAGCGCGGAGTAGAGGAGTCGGAGATAATCGTAGATTTCGGTCGTCGTGGCGATGGTCGAGCGCGGGCCGGCGGATGAGGTGCGCTGCTCGATGGCAATGGCGGGGGAGAGTCCCTCGACGAAATCCACATCAGGGCGTTGCAGGCGGTCAAGGAACTGCCGCGCGTAGGCCGAGAGGCTTTCGACGTATTTGCGCTGGCCCTCGGCATAAAGGGTGTCGAAGGCGAGCGACGATTTGCCCGAGCCGCTCGGACCGGTCAAGACGACGAACCGATTGCGCGGAATGACCACGTCAATGTTCTTCAGATTGTGCTGACGTGCGCCTTTGACGCGGATGCTGGCGGGTTCAAGCGAAGGCATAATCGACCATCGGCAAGAATAACCGGACCGACCACCAAGGCGGAAGGGTATTGTCGTCCCTTGGAAACATCCGCGAAGCGGCTATGCTGGGAGCTGTGACTCCGACAGTGCGTTTTCTCCTCCTTGGCGGACTCTTCCTGGGCGGCGACGTTCAGGCCGCCTTTGATGTGCAGCGGCCGCCGCTTCCCCACGATGTGCAGACGATTCGCGCGGCCGGGTGGTCTGCCTCGGCTGCCGCCCTCGAGGAGCAGTTGGTGCAAGCCTATCGACCCGCGCATGTCTCTCAGGTCGGGAGCACCTCGGAGCAGGCCTTCCGCCAGTGGCAGCGGCTCGCCCAATGGTCACGGCTGCTCGGCACACCGGAGCCAGAGGCATTGCGCGCCTATCTCGGGCGCCGGGTGCTGCTGAATCCCGAGAAAGAGAATGCCCTCCTCATTGTCCCGCCAGGGATGGCCCTGCCGAGCGACCGCAGCGGGCGGCCCTTGCCGACGGCCGCCGATAGACTGACCGACGCCCGGATTCCGGCGGAGATTTTGCAGCTGCTGTTGCCCGATGATTACACGCCGCAGGATGGTCCGGTTGCGGCTCGGGCCAAGGAAGGGTTTTTAGCGCAGCTGGCCGGGGACCAGGAGTTCCTGCGGCAATTTTTCGGTCTTCTCTCGGCGGACGATTTTCCGCCGGTGGCGTTGACGAGGCTGGAGCAAATCTACTCGGCTTATCCGCAGAGATGGACGGACTACCGATCCCTCATGCTGGCTTTCGCCCTGGTCTACGACCAGCGCGCGCCGTCTTTCTGGCCGCACCATCAAGTCGATCCTGCAGCCGTCCCTCGCCTGGACGAAACCCTGGCCGGACGCTTCGACTACTTTGTCCAGGCCAACGAGGGCCGGCGATTGGAGCACGATCTGCGCCGGCTCAGCGCGGCCGAATTGAAATTCCTTGTCGATGCGCCCGTGGCGCGGTCGGAGCTGGAGTGGGCGGCGAAAAATGTCCGGCCGCGGCGGGAGCAGTTCGAGCGTGTCCTTGACATGGTGACCTACGACCACCGCCGGATCGAAAAAGGCGTGTTCATGTGGCCGCATGGAGTCTACCGGTTGGGCAACATTGAGCTGATGGGTGGTATTTGCACGGATCAGGCCTACTTCGCGTGCGTGGCCGGGAAGGCCAAGGGCATCCCCACGCTTTACTTCGCGGGGCAGGGGACAGATGGCGGGCACGCATGGTTCGGTTTCCTTGGCGGCAATGGAAAATGGCAGCTCGATGCGGGCAGGTATCGAACCCAAAATTACTCGGTCGGCGGGGCTCTCGACCCCCAGACATGGCTGCCCATTTCCGACCATGAATTGGAATACCTCTCCGGGGTCGCGACGCAGTCTTCCGAGATGGATGCAGCCATGGGCGACCTCGCCATGGCAGGCATTTTCGTCCGTCAAGGTCAGGTCGAGCCGGCCTTGGCCGCGACGGAGAGCGCGCTCTATCGGGCTCCTCGGCTGGTGGCTGCGTGGGAGGCCAACGAGAACGCCCTGATCTTGGCGGGACGGAGCAGCCAACTGGGCGAGTTTTACGCGCGGGCCATTGATTTCTTCCGTCGGGAGGAGGACCTGCGGGTGCGCTACCAGACGAGGCTGGCGGCCTGGCAGCGGGACGGCGGAAATGCCGCTGGCGCTCAAAAGATCGAGGAGCGCATGGTTCGGGAGAATCGCGTGGAGCGGGCGGACCTCAGCGCCGCGGCGGGGGCTGATGCCGTGCTGGGGCGCATTCGGGCGGGCGATTACGAGGGCGCGATGAGGGAATACCGCTCGCTGGCCACAAAAATCGGCCGCACCGGCGGGGGGAATTTTTTCTACGGGGTGGTGCGGCCGCTGGTCCTCGAACTGCGCGCGGCGGGAAAAACGAAGGAGGCTGAGCGGGCTTTGGAGCAGGCCCGCCGCGCCATGACATTCGAGGCGGACAGCATTATCGCCCGCGAGTTTTCCGAGTTGGAAAAAGGTGCGACCAAGCCAGTTCAGTAGTGGGTCTTGTCCGGCTTGGCCTCATAGCGCCGCCAAAGATCCAGCATCTCCTCCCGCAGGCACTGCGCGGCGGGCACCAATCGTTCGCCAATGGGCTTGGCCAGGTCTTCGTAAATCGGCTGATCGTCAAACTGCCCGTAGTTAAGGGCGTCCGCGATGGTTGAGGCATAGACGACGCGGTCGATTCGCGCCCAAAAAATTGCCCCGGCACACATCGGGCATGGTTCACCCGTGGTGTAGAGCGTGCAACCGGAGAGATTGAATGTTCCGAGGTTCCCGGCCGCGGTGCGAATGGCCTCCATTTCGCCATGCCAGGTCGGATCGTTTTCGGTCACCACATGGTTCGAGCCCTCGGCGACGATTTTTCCGTCTTTGACAATGACACAACCGAAGGGGCCGCCGGTGCCCTCAACGAGCGCAGCCTTTTCGCCCAGGCTAATGGCGCGACGCATGAACGCCTCGTCTTCGGTGGTGGGAGAGCGGAAATCCATCACCTCGGATGTTCAGGCTTGCGCCCTCACAACTTCCTTCTCCCGGTCGCGCTTTTCCTCGAAGCGGCGGATTTCGTCCGCGAGCTGCCGTTGCAGCTGGCTGAGTTCCTCGGTGGCCCCGGTGGCTCGGGCCTTGGCGATCTCGGCCTGGAGGAGAAGCTCCTTGGCGGCGATGTCGGCCCGGCACTTGGCCTCGAGTGCGGCGATGCGTTCTTTTTGATCGTCGTTCAGTTGTGTGCCCGGAGACTCGGCTTCGAGGCGACCCATGGCAATTTCGTAGGCGGATTTCATGGTTGTATCGTAGTTCCCGGACGGCCGGCTGGCAACCGCGGCTGGCTCGCCGGCTGGGGTTGGGGTAAAAGAAAAGGGTATGGCCATCCGACTGCTCAGCACCGACTTCGATGGAACGCTCATCGGCCATCATCCCGATGCCCGCACGGCCGCCTCCCTCGGCACGGCCCTCAAGGATTTGCGAAAGCATGGGGCCATCTGGGCGGTCAACACGGGGCGTCAACTTTGGTTTGCTCTTGAGGGACTCGAGCGATCCCACCTGCCGCACGATCCGGATTATGTTCTGGCCAGCGAGAAGGATATTTTTCACCGCGTAGAGGAGGGGAGCTGGGAGGCCTTCGGCGATTGGAATGCTCGCATAGAGGAACGCACCGTGGCCCTCTTCGGGCGGGCTGGCCATGTGCTCACCGCGATCGAGAACATGGTGGAGAGGGAGGATGGTATCGAGGTCCTTTACGAGGACACCCGCATGACCGGGTTGATGACAGCGGACACCGCGACGATGGACCGTGCGGTCGAGATGATCCGCGCCGTCTCCTCGGACGTGCCTGAATTTTCCTTCAATCGCAACGATGTGTGGATGCGGTTCGCCCATCGCGAGATTCACAAGGGATCATCCCTTGGGGAGTTGGCCCGTTTGCTCGGGATTGACCGACGGGAGGTGCTGGCCGTGGGTGATCACCACAATGACATTCCGATGTTGGACGGCTCAGCCGCCGGAATGGTGGCCTGCCCGTCGAATGCCGTCGAGGAGGTCAAGCGCGTGGTGCGGGCCGCCGGCGGCTATGTCAGCCCGCATCCCTGGGGCGAGGGGGTGGCGGATGCGATTCGCCACTTTGCTTCGATCAGTTGATCAGGCCCCAGCGCCCAAGGAAGGGCCAGTAGACCACGAGGCCGCGCCCGACCACGTTCTCGGCCGGGACCGGTCCGAAATAGCGGCTGTCACTGCTGTTGTAACTGTTGTCGCCGAGGGCAAAGTAGGCGTGCGGCGGGACGGTGAATGTCTCATCGGGTGAGCCGAGCATGGGGAAAGCCCCGCCGCCCGCACTGGCGTTAGAATAACCCTCGTAGCCGTCCCGGGCGGCCATGACCCGACGAAAGGGCGGCTGCGTGGGTATCTCTCCGTCGATGTAGAGGTTCGGCGGGCCGATGCGGAGGGTCTGTCCGCTCAGGGCGGCCAGTCTCTTGATGTAGTATTGCGAGCCCATGCCCGGTGCGATGCTGGCTTCGATCCGGCGAATGCCCGTGGTGCGGAAGACGAAGACATCCGCCGCGGCGGGCCGGACAAAATTGTAACTTACTTTGTCCACGAAAAGCTGGTCGCCTGAATCCGCGTGACCCCGCACGATGGGTTGGCCGGCATGCAGCTGGCGGCCGGGGGCAATCTTGAAGTCGCGCCGGACGACGTCCAGCGGCGCGGGGACGCGGTAGGTGCGGCTGCGCGTAATGATCTCCGTCGAGGTGAAGAAATGGAACTGGGAGATTTCGCGCAGCCCGATAATGGCGTCATCCTCCTGCGCGGTGACGTCGATGTAGGTCCGGCCGCGCAGGATGAATTCAGCCGCCTGCCGTGGCCACGAGGGCGGCGGATCGACCGTCGGGGTTCCCGTCACGCCGTAGAGCGTCGGCTGCATCGAGCCCGTCGGGATTTTGAAGGGCTGCAGGAAATAGGCGCGGACCCCGAGGGCAATGACGAGGGCGACAAGGATAACCTCGGTGTTTTCGCGCAACCCGGCCAGGTTCGGTCGCGGCGCCGCCTGGTCGAAAAGGTCGTGCAGCTTCCGCGTCGATTGCTCGATGTCCTCGCGCGAAAGCATGCGGAGGGCGACCTCCAGGCGGGTGATGCCTTCGCGCAGTCCGATGATTTGCTTCTCCGGCAACACATCACTGCGGTAGCGGAGGAGCTTGCGGGCCGCCCGCAGGACCAACTTGGCTTCCTTGCGGTGGCGGGAGGTGAGAAAAAACATAAGGAACAGTAACGGTGGCCAGTCTCTCTGCCGCGGACAAAAAGGCAATCCCGCGCCGTCAGACCATTTCGTCCGGCTCGAGGCGCGCGCGGTCGAGCAAGGCAGAGGCTTCGTCAATCGTCCCGAGCGCGGATGAGATTTCGTCAAGCGCGGCGGATACAGGCGACAAGCCCGAGCGGGGCAAATCCTGCAAGGCCAACTGGGCGCCCTGCAGGGCGTTGCGGGCCTGTTGCAGGGAGCGGTCGGCTGCGCGGAGGCGCTTGGCCCGCGGGTCAAGGGAGTTCACCCGTCGGCTTTTTTCTGCGGGCAGCCGCAATTCTCGGAGCACTTCTTTTTGCAGCCGCAATCTTTGCAGGCCGCCTGCGCGTAGCTGGTGCCGAGAGAGAAGGCGACGAGGAGGGTGAGGAGGATTCGCATAGTCTCACCCTATCGCAGATTATGACGGTTGCAAAGCAGAGGTCAGGCGCACAAAAAAAAACGGCGCCGGATTGCTCCGGCGCCGTTGTGAGTGGTTTTAGTCGGATGAACTTAGAACGCGAAGCGCAGGCCATAGCGCCACATGAGCTGGTTGTTGGCCAAGCCATCAACACCGCTGAACATGTAACGGGCGTCGCTGAAGACACCGATATTCTTGGTCACGCGATACTCGAGACCGCCGCCGACATGGCCGAAGCCCTGACCAGCCATGCGGTAACGAGTGCCTGCTGTGGCAGGACGCCCATTGATCGCCGGGGTGGCCGGAGTAAGTTGCAGGTTGGGCACGTTGCCGTAGTTGGCGCCGCCACCGACCATGATGTAGGGGGCGAGGTTCCATTGGCAGATCGGGTAACGCAGGAAGAGGTTACCGATCGTGGCCCAACGGGTGTAGCCATAATTGCCTAGGTCGTAATTGCGGGCCTGGGCTGCTGTGGTGGGTGTCTTCTGCACGGACTCGCGACCGTAGAGGTCCTGCTCGATGCCGACGCCGACATACTTCATGAAGAAGTAGTTGAGGCCGACGCCGCCGCCCCAAGCGGGACGACCGGAGAACGAGCGCACAGAGGTTCCACCAAATTGGTCGCTGGCACCTTTGTAGAACTGTCCGAGGCCGAACAGGTCGAGTTGGATTTCCTGATCGCGGAAGAGGCAAGGATCCTCAGGGACGATCACTTCTTTGACCACTTTGCTGGGGCCGGCGATGGCCGACGTCGCAGCAACGGCTGCCACAAGGCTGGTAACAATGTATTTTTTCATGATTGGATTTTAGGTTTGTTTGCGTGCGAGGTTTGCCTCGCGATCGCTAGTTAGAACAATCGTTCAATCTTCGGCAAGAAGTTTTTTTCAAAAGATGACAGGTGCTTCTCAGTGGGGTCCGGACGAAGCCCGGCCTGACACGCGAAGGTCGGGGCCGATTCGTTGCCAGGTTGCATCCGCAATTCTGATTGATCGGCTCGTTCCGCGACCAGCGATGGCAACAACCTTTCCGCCGGACAGCATCGGCGCAATGTAGAAGATGAACTCATTGACCAATCGTGCGTCGAACAATTTTCCCAAAGTATGGCCCCCGCCTTCCACCAGCAGCGACTGCACGCCCCGCTGGCCCAGCGAGCGCAGGGCACTACGCAGAGTGCGGTGGGTGAGCACAAGGGTGCGGTCTTTTGCTTCGTCGTGAAAAAGCCGAGCCTTGGCCGGCGGTCTCCGTCGCGGAGCCCAGATAGCCCGCCATGGTTGCGCCGCCCCAGGCAGGCCCCGCACGGTCAGCGCCGGGTCGTCCGCCCGGACCGTGGCCGCACCAACAAGGATGGCATCCACCCGGCCGCGCAACTTCATGGCATCGCGTCGCGCCGCCGGCGAGGTGATCCACTGCCCTTCGCCGGCAGGCCGGGTCAGGCGCCCGTCGAGAGACATCCCGCATTTGGCGATGACCCACGGAAGGCCGGTTGACATGAAATGATGGAATTCCGGGTTCAGCGCCGCGCACTCTGCCGACAGCACTCCTGAGGTCACGCGGATGCCGGCGCGGCGCAGAAGGCGAAGGGCGCGGCCCCGGTGGGCTGGATTCGGGTCAATGGTGCCGATCACGACCCGGGAGATGCCAGCCTCGATCAAGGCAGTCACACAAGGCGGCGTGCGTCCGTGGGTCGAGCACGGCTCGAGGGTCACATAGGCCGTGGCGCCGCGGGCCAGCTTTGGTGTTTTGAGCGACCGCAGGGCCTCGATCTCAGCGTGGGGTGCGCCAGCCCGGCGGTGCCAGCCTCGGCCGATCACTTTACCCTGTCGGGTCAAAACACACCCGACGGCCGGGTTCGGTCGCGTCCGCCCCGCGCCTCGGGCGGCGAGTTGCAGCGCCTCGCGCATGAATTTTTCGTCGATCGACATGGCGGGGCAGCGCGGCACTAAGAGGGGAAAGGGTGGCCGACGGGACTCGAACCCGCAACAACCGGAATCACAATCCGGGGCTCTGCCATTGAGCTACGGCCACCATTGTCAGCGTCCGCATGCTTAAAGGAGCCGCGCCCCGCTGTCAAACGCCCGTGCGTGGCGGTTGCGTCCTCGCGGCGTCGGGTGTAGCAAGGAGGTTGTGCCGAAAGTCTGGCTTCTGCCCCTGGCCGCGGTTCTGGCCGCCTGCTCCCCCCTGCGTGAGACGGAGGTTTTTTACACGCCGGTGGACGGACGCCAGTTTGCCCCGGCCCCGCGTGATGCCGATGTTCCCGTGCTGGCGGTGCCCCCAGCCTGGAAATACGAGGTCATCGGGCACTTCGCGGTCGTCTCGGATCGCGGATATCCCTTCCTTTACCGTGCCATGCGGCACAACGCGCGGCGGCAGGGGGCGGACGCCGTGATCCTGCGCAAGCTGGCCTTTGACGTGCGGCGGACGGTCAACCGTATTCCGGCCCGCTGGGAGCAGGTTCCGCAAACCAGCTACTACTATGAGACAATCCGGGATAGCCAGGGCCAGACGAGAACGGTGCCGCGGGTTTACACGAGGTTTGTTCCGATCTTCCGGCCCGCGCAGGAGTTTGTCAGCGATGTGCAGTGGACCGATTTGTCTGCTGATATGATCATCCGTCGGGGCAAGCCTGCACTGGCGGCCCCGGGCCCCGCGTCCTAAGCCCATGGAAGAAACCCACCTGCGCAAACGCCGGCAAACCGTCAAACTCGGTCTGATCAAGGCCGCCGGAGAGTTGTTCCCCGAGGATCGGCTGAAGACATCCTATTCGATCCAGGAGGGCGTGGTCTGGAATCTCGCCGGCTCGGTGCTCTCCGAGCGGGAGGTTCGGCAAATTGCGCAGCGACTTGACCAGTGGGTGCGCGAGGACCGGCCGATCCAGTTTCTCCGTCATCAGGATGGCTACTACCACTATGATGTTGATGGTCTTCTCACGCGGGTTCTTTACCCGGCGGAGAACCGTTCGTCGCTGGTCGAGGCCTTCAAAATCATTCCCTATGCCGCGGGCTTCATTGTCGATTTTGGCGAGGAGGAAGGTGCGGGCGAATCACTCTTGGTGCCCCCGGCCAAGCTGGCTGAGGCCTACGACAAGACCCAGCGCTGGCTGCACAACCTCGGGGTCGAGTTGGTCGCCGATGTGAATGCCTTCGTCGATTCGGGCCGGAGCCTGGAGTTGCTCACCATCGCCGAGGCGCTGCAGGAAAAGGAAATTTCCGACATCGCCGACCTCATTCTGTCCCAGCGCCGCGCCCTGCGCGTGCTGCTCATCTCCGGGCCCTCGGCCTCGGGCAAAACCAGTTTCGCCCAGCGCCTCGCCACCCAGCTGCGGGTCAACGGCCTGCGGCCGGTCCCGCTCTCGCTCGACAATTACTTTCTCAATCGCGAGGACACGCCGAAGGATGCCGCCGGGCGTCCCGATTTCGAGAGCCTCCATGCGCTGGATCTTCCGCTGCTCCAAGATCAGGTCAGCCGGCTGATCAACGGCGAAACGGTCGCGGGTCCGAGATTCGACTTTGTGCACGGACGTCGTCTGGATGAAGTGGACACGCTGCGGCTCGCCCCCGACGAGATTTTGGTCATCGAAGGCATCCACGCTCTCAACCCGGGCCTTCTCCCCGGGATCAGGCGCAACCTTTGTTGGCGGGTCTACATCAGCGCGCTCTTCCTCCTCAACGTCGATCTGGTCAACCGCATCCCCACCACCGAGGTGCGGCTGATCCGTCGCATTGTGCGGGGCGACAAATTTCGCGGCACGCACCCGGAGAAAACGATCGATCAATGGCCCAGCGTCCGCCGGGGCGAGCGCCATCATGTTTTCAGATACCAGGAAGAGGCCGATGCGATGTTCAACTCCAGCATGCTCTACGAGATGCATGCCCTGCGCCCGGCGGCCGAGCAGGCTCTGCGGAAAATTGCGGACGACAGCCCGCATGCGGCGGCCCGCGATCGCTTGCTCAATCTGCTGGGATTTTTTCATCCGATGGACGACGCGAGGGTTCCCTACAACTCCATCCTGCGCGAATTCATTGGCGGGAGCATTTACTTTGACGCGGGTCTGGCGGGCAACCGCCTGCCGCATTGAGGCGTTCTGTTGGGATGATGGATCGAGCGCACAATTGCCTCCTCGGTGCCTTGCTCGGCGATGCGTTGGCCATGCCGGTGCATTGGTATTACGACTTGGCGCGGCTGCAAAAAGACTACGGCCGCGTGAAGGACCTGCTCGCACCGCAGCCGGTGCATGCGGACAGCATCCTCTGGCGCTCGACCTACACGGCGTTGAACGAGCGCGGGGAAATTCTTCATGACCAAGCGGCCTATTGGGGGCGTCGCGGGGTGCATTACCATCAGTTTTTGTCGGCGGGGGAGAACACGATCAACTTGCAACTTGCGGTCGAGTTGCGCGCCTCGCTCGTGGTCCTCGGTCGTTATGATCGCGACGACTACCTGCGGCGCTACATCGCGTTCCTGACCACGCCCGGGCGTCACCGCGACACCTACCTTGAGGAGTGTCACCGCAACTTTTTCACCGCCTACGCCCGCGGCCGGAAGGCCGAGGATTGCGGGAGTGAAGACATTCACATCGGCGGCCTGGCTCACGTTCCGGTGTTGGCGGCGTGGTTTGCGGACGACGAGGAGGCAGCGCTCGCCGCCGTGCGGGAGCATGTCCGCGTGACTCATCGCGGAGAATTGGTCGAGAACGCCGCGCGCGATTTCACCAAGATGCTTTTGGCCATTCTCGCGGGTGGCGGCGTTCGCGAGAGCATCGAGGCGCACGGGGGTGGCTGGGTCGGTCGGCGCAAGCTCGAGCAGTGGGCGGCGCGTCGCGATAGCGAAGTGATCGGCCGCATTCTCAGCCCCGCCTGTTATCTGCAGGATGCCTTCCCCGCCGCGCTCTATCTCGCCTGGAAGTATGCGGACGATCCCGAGTCCGCTCTCATCGCCAACACCAACCTCGGCGGCGACAACTGCCATCGCGGAGTTGTCGTCGGGGCCTTGGTCGGGGCCAGCGGTGCCGCGTGGCCGGAGCGATGGGTGCGCGGACTCAAAGCCCGGGAGTTCCTCGCCGCTGCGGCCTGATTGCGACCTCCTGGCATTGGCTTCCAGCCCATGTTCCAAACAAATGAGAAAAATCAGGTTTCGCGCCAAGGACGCCAAGGGCGCAAAGGATTCAGCGGAGCGCGGGTGGCTACTTTTCCCACTTGGTGCTCTTGGCGATCTTGGTGCGAGTCATTTTTGCGGATTTTTACCGTGATCACCCCGAGCTTTGATTTTCAAAGGGCTTCCAATGCAGCGCGGTCGAGATACTCGACCTGCAGCGGCAGATGCGAGGCCATCCGGACAAAATCTTCGTCGAACGTGACCAGGCACGCCCGGTGATGCATGGCCACGGTGGCGATGAGGAGGTCGATCGTCGACGGCGCGAGTCCGCCCTTGGTGCAGGCTTGCGCGTGTTGGAGTGCATCCGACCACAGCTCGCGCGGCGTGGCCAGCAAGGGCAGGGTGGCGAGCAACCGCGCCGGACGGTCATGGTCTTTGGCTGACACCCCGCGGAGCAACTCCAACCACACGGGCTCGCAGACCACCGCGCCCGGTCGGTTGATCGCGGCGTGGGCCATCGCCCTCACGGGAGCAGGTGTTTTCGGGCGGAAAAAATCCACCCACACGCAGGTGTCGATCAGCGCTTCCATGGATCACGAGCCCGCTCGCGCGACCGCGAAGCCGGCCACGCCTCCACTGCAACCTGCCATTCTCCCGACAGGACTTTTTCCGAAAGGTCCCGCCGACGTTTGAGCATCAAGCTATCGGCCAATAGCTTGGCGATGGCTGGTCCTTTCTTCTTCTCGCCGGAAAAACGTAGGATGTCTGGAAGATCTTTGTCGGATATTTCAACCGTGATTTTCATTCTTTAAAGATAGAACAATGCGACAGCGAAACAAGGGAAATCTGACAAAACGAGCGCACCCTCGCTAAATGCTATGATCATGTTTCGCGGGGCGATTGCAGCAGATTGACCAGGTTTTGCGCCAAGGACGCCAAGGGCGCGAAGGATTCCCAACAACGTCTAAAGCGTGCGCGCAAAGCGTGTCGAGGTTCAGTGGACTGCGCGGCTCGTATTTAGTCTACAACGCCCTTCGCATAATGAATCTTGATGTCGCCTGGGCCAGTGCGCTCGATGAGGCCTTCCAGCGTGACAATCTCCCCTTCAGTATGCACCACACGGTCTAACGTCGTGAAAGTGCCCTTCCCCCTGCGTTTCTCGACTGTCACATACATCATAAGTCTTGTGCCGGATTTGACGAGCTTGTAGCCATAGCTTTGCTTTCCAGTGTGGAGCGTGTTGTATCTACTGTAGTCTGTAGAGAATACAACATCCTTTGTCGGAGTGCCCACAAGATCAATATCCATGTCAGCAGCATCAATGCCTCTCACCCATAGCTGCTTAATTTGTCCGCTTACTGTAATCTGTTTTCCTTTCAATAGGTCATTCGATTCCGAGGGGAACTGCGTGCACAGAGTCGCAAGTCTTGTTGAATCGACGGGCAGCTTGCTAATCATGGCCTCTATTTGCTCTTTTGCTGTAGGTGGAGGAGTAGCTGACGGCGGGGGCGGCGTTGGTGTTGGTGCGATAAGCGCAATCAGTCCCGCTGCCTGATCCGACAAGGACGGCTGTGGAGATCCAGTGGGCTCAATTATGCCTGGTGCTTCCTTCGCTTGTTCTCTTCCTGCTTGCGTTGCTATATCTGCTTTGTATTGGGCATGCGAAGCTTTCAAGGAAGCATACTCTGCCGCATAGACAGGATCATAATTGTATCTTGTTTGAATCTCCTTGGGGGCGTCAGCAAGCGGAATGGTGATCGCTCCGTCACTGTGGATAATGGAAAGTGAATCGGGATAAACCATTCTGACAGTTACATCACTATAGGTTGTTCCCCCGACAATCAGGGATTTATATGTGTCGCTCACTGCCTTGCCAGTTGGCAGTGGCGCAGGCTGAGGCAGAGCCGCTGGTGTTGAAGTTCCGCGCTGGCTCGGCTTCGTGCTGTATTGCCAGAGAAAGAACCCGGCTACACAGATAACAATGAGGTAAAGTAAGGCTTTCATATCATTCTCTTGGCAGCCCCGTGGGACTTGGTGTGGTTCCTAACATTTTCACCGACAATCTTTTCTCACCAACGGCATTCGGGTGGCAACCACAAATCCGCCTGCTCAGGGCATACGGCTCGCGAGGACTCTCGCCCTCCGAAAATTGACGGTGGTGGATCGCGATGTCCCCATCGCGATGAGAGCGTGTGGCGCTTGCGCCCTGACTGAAACAGTAAGTAAATTGTTGCCGCCGAACGTCGGTGCCTGGTCGTATCGCGATGGGGACATCACGATCCACCTTGGGCAGAAGCTTGGAGGCCGCGACCGGCGCAACCGCTACGCCAGCCGTCGCAGAATCTCGGTTTCTTCGGCCTTCAGCGCGGCGGGGAATTTGTCGCCGACCTTGGCGAAGAATTCGTCGTGGGAGCGGACCTGCTCGGTGAGGTTGGGGCGGTCCTCGGACATCAGTTCGTTGAAGCGATTTTCCGGGTAGCGCAGGCCCTCCCAAAGCAAGTCCCCATAGCGGGGGAAAATGCCGAGCGGACTATCCACGCCACCGGCCTCACCACGGCAACGGCCGACAATCCAGGCGAGGACGCGGAGATTTTCGCCGAAGCCGGGCCACATGAACTTTCCGTTGCGGTCCTTGCGGAACCAATTGACGTGAAAGATGCGGGGTTTGTTCGGTCCGAATTTGTCCCCCATTTTCAGCCAATGGGTGAAGTAGTCGCCGATGTGGTAGCCGCAGAAGGGCAGCATGGCCATGGGATCGCGGCGCAGCGCTCCGACCGTGCCCTCGGCTGCGGCCGTCTGCTCGGAACTGAGCGTGGCCCCAACGAAGGTTCCGTGCGTCCAATCGCGGGTCTCGAAGACAAGCGGGATGTCGTTCATGCGGCGTCCGCCGAAGATGAAGGCGTCCACCGGCACGCCCTCGGGATTTTCCCACTCGGGGTCGATGCACGGGCAATTCGCGGCGGGCGCGGTGAAGCGGGCGTTCGGATGGGATGAGGGCTTGCCGCAGGCCGGCGTCCAGTCCTCGCCCAGCCAGCTGATCAAATGCGCCGGCGGCTCCTCCGTCATGCCCTCCCACCAGACGTCACCGTCGTCCGTCAGCGCGCAGTTGGTGAAAATGCTGTCGCGGTGGCATGAGTCCATCGCGTTGGGGTTGGTCGAATACGAGGTGCCCGGGGCGACACCGAACCATCCGGCCTCGGGGTTGATTGCGCGCGGCTTGCCGTCCGGTCCCGGCTGGATCCACGCGATGTCATCGCCGACCGTGGTGACCTTGTAGCCCGGGAGGGAGGCCGGCGGCACGATCATGGCGAAATTCGTTTTGCCGCAGGCGCTGGGGAAGGCGGCGGTGACGTAGCTTTTTTTCCCGTCGGGGGTTTCCAAGCCGAGGATGAGCATGTGCTCGGCCATCCATCCCTCATCGCGGCCGATGACCGAGGCAATGCGCAGGGCGAGGCATTTTTTTCCCAGCAGCGCATTGCCGCCGTAGCCGCTCCCGAAGCTCATGATGAGCCGTTCCTCGGGGAAGTGCGTGATGTAGGTGTTCTCCGGATTGCACGGCCAGGCCACGTCCGGGCGTCCGTCGAGCGGATAGCCGACGGAGTGCAGGCACTTGATGAAAAAGCCGTCCGCGCCGAGGACGTCGAGAATCCGCCGTCCGATGCGGGTCATGATGCGCATGTTGACCACCACGTAGGGCGAGTCGGTGATCTCCACGCCGATACGAGCGATCTTCGAGCCGACCGGGCCCATGCTGAACGGAATGACATACATCGTCCGTCCCCGCATGCAGCCGCGGTAAAGACCGCGCATGGTTTCCTTCATTTTCGCCGGGTCTTCCCAATTATTCGTCGGACCGGCGTCATCCTTGCTGCGACTGCAGATGAATGTGCGTCGCTCGACCCGCGCGACGTCGCGCGGGTCGGAGCGAGCGAGGAGGCAGTTCGGTCGCTTGGCTTCGTCGAGGCGGATGGCCGACCCCGAGTCAACCATGAGTTGTCGCAGGCGCTGGTCTTCCGTGGCGGAGCCGTCGCACCACAACACGTCCTCAGGCTGGCAAAGTTCGCGGACTTCCTCGACCCACGCGAGCAGGTCCTTGTTCTGGGTGGGGGGCGGACTCACGGCGTCAAATCTCATTAACCGTGGAAGAAAAGCAATGCATTAGCAACGCTAATGGCTGACCTGAGGGCTCAGGCGCAGGGGCGCGCCGGACTTGCCGCGAAGGACCATGAGGATTTCCGCCATCACGCTCACGGCGATTTCGGCCGGAGAGTCCGCTCCGATGTCCAGACCGAGCGGGGCATGCACTGCAGCCAGGGTTTCGGCCGACACGCCTTCGCGTTGGAGTTGGTCGTAAACCCTGAGCACCTTGCGACGGCTCCCGATCATGCCGACGTAGCCCGCGCCGCCTTTGGCCAGCACCGCGGCGAGCGCCTCGCGATCGATGTCGTAATGCCGGCTGACGATCACCACGGCTGCGGGCTTGCTCCAATCCTGCGAAGCAACGCAAGCCGGGGCGGTTTCATGCCGGCGGCAGTGTGCGGCCGTGCACTGCGCGAGGATCTCCGGACGATCATCCACCACCGTGACATGGAAGCTGCACTCGGCGGCCAGCCGCGCGATGGCTTGGGCACAATGCCCGCCGCCGATCAGCAGCATGGTCTGGGCGGGCGCATGGGGTTCGATCAGGACCGTGACCTCTCCGCCGCAGATGGCGCCGAAAGAATCCGGCTGATCCTCCCGCAAGGGCCATGTCTTGAGTGTCGTTTCATTTTTGGCCAGACAGTCGAGCGCCTCGGCCATGACGAGAGATTCGAATTTGCCGCCGCCGACCGTGCCGGCGATGGTCCCGTCACTGAAGACGATCATCTTCGCCCCCGGGTGGCGGGGGACGGAACCGCTGGCCGCGGCGACGGTGGCCAGCGCACAGGGCCGCCCCGCGCGGCGCGCCTCGAGGAGTTCGGCGAGAATGTCACTCATGGCCTTTGGTGATTATGTGGCATCGGCTTCCAGCCGATGGGTTTGGGTCTTCATCGGCAGGATGCCGATGCCACTTAAAGCTGGCTGAACGACTCATCCAGCACCTCGAGAAGGAAGTCTGCGTCGGCGGCGGTCAGGCACATGGGCGGGGCGAAGCGGATGGTTTGTCCGCGGAGGCCGCCCTTGCCGAGCAGAAGGCCCATCTCGCGCGCGGATTCAAGGACGGAGGCGCATTCGGCCGTCGCCGGTTCCTTGGTCGCGCGGTCCTTGACCATTTCGATGCCGAGCATGAGTCCCTTGCCGCGCACGTCGCCGATGATCGGGTGCTTTTCTTTGAGCTTTTTCAGTCCGTCGAGGATTTGACTGCCGATCTTGAGGGAGTTGGCCTGAAGGTTGTCCTTCTCGATGACCTCGAGCACGGCCTGACCCATTGCGCTGACCACAGGATTGCCGCCGAAGGTGTTGAAGTGGACTTTGCCCACGAGCGACTGGGCGATCTCCGGTGTGGTGACCACCGCGGCGAGCGGGCAGCCGTTGCCGATGCCCTTGGCCATGGTGACGATGTCCGGGATCACGCCCTGCGTTTCAAAACCCCAGAAATGCGTGCCCGTGCGGCCAAAGCCCGTTTGCACTTCGTCCGCGATGCACACGCCGCCCGCGGCACGGATGTGTTCGTAGGTTTCCTTGAGATAACCCTCCGGAAATTCAACGAAGCCGCCCACGCCCTGGATCGACTCGGCGATAAAGCCCGCGACTTTGCCCGGCGTCGCGTATTCGATCAATTCCTTGACGTCGTTGGCGTATTTGTGACCGGCCGCCGGGTCGTCGTAGCCGAAAGGCCCGCGGTAGGGATAGGGCGCGAGCGCATGGTGGAAGCCGAAGCTGTGGGGCACGTTGTATTTCCACGTGCTGTGTGCTGTCGCCCCCATGGTCGAGGCGTTGCCGCCGTGGTAGGCGTTGCGCAGCGCAATGATGTCGTAGTTTCCGGTCGAAGCGCGCGCCATCATGAGCGCGAGGTCGTTCGCTTCGGAGCCGGAGTTGACGAAGTAGCACATCTTCAATTGGCCCGGCATCTTCGAGGCCAGTTTCTCGGCGTAGCGCGCGACGTTCGGGTGCAGGTAAATCGTGGTCGAGTGCTGGTAGATTTCGCTCTGCTTGTTGCCCGCGGAAATGACGTGCGGGTGGCAATGTCCCACGCTCACCGTGACGATGCCGCCGAGGCCGTCGAGGTAGCGTTTGCCCTGCTCGTCCCACACGTATTGCATCGAGCCCTCCACAATCATGAGCGGCGTTTTGTAGTAGAGAAAAATGCCGGGGTTCATGAACTGTTTGCGCAGCGCGAGCACCTCATCTTTGGATGGCCCGGCGTAGGGGCGGGGCTGGTGGTCGAACGAAGGGAGAATGGGGTTTTTCATCGGCGGGGAAACAGTGGTCTGATCAGGCTATAGAGGAAGAAGGCCAGGGCGAAGCCCACAAACCATGCGTAATGGTAACTCGCGACCAGCCAGGCCGGAAAGAAGTCCGCGGGCATGACCTTGATCGTGACCAGAAACCCGGGAAGGTTGGGCAGGATCGAGGCGAGGAGGACACCGAATCCGACCAAGCTGAATCCGCCGGTGTAACGGTAGATTCCCTCGAGGCGGTAAAGCGCGACAGCATCCAGCTTCCGCTCCCGCCAGACGTAGTAGTCCGCGATCATGATGCCCGCAATCGGTCCGAGCAGCGCGCTGTAGCCGATGAGCCACGTGAAGATATATCCGCTGGGGTCCTGGTAGAGTTTCCACGGCATCATGAGGATCCCGAGGAAAGCGGTGATGAGTCCGCCGGTGCGGAAGCTGATCCGTTGCGGGGCGAGGTTGGAGAAATCGTTGGCCGGCGAGACGACGTTGGCTGCGATGTTGGTCGAGAGGGTGGCCACGGCCAGCGTGACGAGGGCGAGGGCGGAGACCCAGGGGTTGCCGAACCTCGCGATGACCTGCACCGGGTCCCAGATGGCGGTCCCAAAAATGACCACCGTGGCACTGGTCACGACGATGCCGATGAAAGCGTATAACGTCATGGTTCCCGGCAACCCGAGGGACTGGCCCAGCACCTGGTCACGTTGCGAACGGGCGAAGCGTGAAAAATCCGGAATGTTCAGCGAGAGCGTGGCCCAATACCCGACCATGGCGGTAAGGCCGACCCCGAAGACCGGCCAAAACTTCGCCGCGGTGTCGAGGGTCGTAGGCTGGGAGAAGATGGGGCCAAAGCCATCCGCCGTCGACCACGCCCACCAGACCAGCGCCACCCCAACCACGAGCAGGAACGGCGCACTGAGCGTTTCCATCCATTTGATGGACTCCATGCCGCGAATGATAAAATAGACGTTGATCGCCCAAAAAATCATGAAGCAGAGAAACTCGCCCGCCGAGATGCCGAGAACGGGGAGCGGCTGGCGGGTCGCCGGATCAAAGCCGAAAATCACCGCGGCCGTGGCGTAGATGGCCGCGCCTCCGACCCACGTCTGAATGCCGAACCATCCGCAGGCCACCAGCCCGCGCATCAGCGCGGGAATGTTCGAGCCGAAGGTCCCGAAGGACGCGCGCAGGAGCACGGGAAAGGGAATGCCGTAAGCCGTGCCCGGATGCGCATTCAGGGTCATGGGGATCAGCACGATGACGTTGCCGAGAAAAACCGTCAGGGTCGCCTGCCACCAATTCATGCCCTGGTCGATCAGGCTGCTGGCCAGCGTGTAGGTCGTGATGCAGACGGCCATCCCGACCCAGAGCGCCGCGATGTTCATCGTCGTCCAGGTGCGCCGTTCCGCGGGGACGGGCGCGAGATCCTCGTTCCAGAGGCGCAGATCGTGGCTGTCAGGTCTATGCGGCATCCGGTTCGAAGCCGAGGGAATTACTGGGCTTCTCCCCGCATGGCAAGGGTGTTCTGGTAGATCGCGATGCCCCCATCGCGATCAGACCCGGTAGGGCCCGCTGGCCCAGCGGGCCGCTGCCTGCTCAAGGACGCGGAACGCCCTCGTCCCACTTGATGCCTGCGCGCGGTGCCTGCCCATGTGGGACGAGGGCGTCCCACTTCCTTGGGGGCCGTTTCATGAATGGATGTCGGTCGCAAGCAGCCATGGATTGTGCGGCACCATTCCGCCTCACCCCGCCAGCAACTCAACCCTCAAGCCGGCGAACCGGCCAAAGCCCCGGTCGAGCGTGACCAACTCACACCCCGCCGCCACGGCGAAAGCCGCCAGATACGCATCCACCCACAGCTTCGGGGAGGCCCGACGACTGGGCCGCTTAAGCCTGCCAGCGACGTTCCATTCCGTCCGGTTCCGCGAGGAAAATCATGCGCTCATCCGCGGCGAGTTTGGTCCACAGCGCCCACGCCTCCTTGTTGGTCAGGACCTTGAGACCGTGGCCCTGCATCAAAGACTCCGGCGTGAGCAATCGCAGCAATCCCTGCTGCGTCACGCGGCCCAGGGCGATGGATTTCGGTTCGTTCTGCGCTTCCAGCCAGGCCTGCGCCGCCGCGAGCCAGAGATTAATGTCCGGGAGTTTCACGCGTCCGGGCGATTTCCTGCTCGCCCAGCAGGCGGTCCACGTCCGCGCCGGTCAGCGCCATTCATGACCCCATGCTCTTGGGGCAGCCGTCTAAAAGTGCGACGGCTTCCGCGGGAGGAATCGGCCGCGGCCGACTGTGCCGCAGAACTTGCCATCGCGCACCGCCACTTCGCCGCGGACCGTCACGATCGAAGGCCGGCCCTCGATCTCCCAGCCTTCAAAGGCGTTGTAGTCGACATTCTGGGTCTGCGTCTTGACCGAGAGTTTTCCGCGGTAGGTCGGATCGTAGATGACAAGGTCGGCATCCGCCCCGGGCTGGATCACGCCTTTGCGCGGGTAGAGATCGAAGATTTTGGCCGCGTTGGTGCTGGCCACGGCGACGAGTTGCTGGAGGGTGAGGCGTCCGCGTTTGACGCCGTGGGTGTAGAGGAGGTTGATGCGGTCTTCGATCGAAGGGATGCCGTTGGGAATCTTGGTGAAGTCATCCTTGCCCATGGGCTTCTGGCCGACGAAGTCGAAAGGCGCATGGTCCGTGCCGACGGTGTTGACCAGTCCGCTGGCCAGGCCGTTCCACAGCACCTCTTGGTTGGAGACGTCGCGGAGGGGAGGGGACATGACGTATTTCGCCCCCTCGAAATTCGGTTTCTCCGCGTAGGTCTTGTCGAGCACGAGATACTGGATGAGGGTTTCGACCAGGACATGGACCCCGCGTTCGCGCGCGGCGATGGCCTCGGCTAGGGCTTCCTGGCAGCTCAAGTGAACGATGTAGGTGTGCGCACCGGTCATGGCCGCGAAGGACATGAGATGATGCACGCCCTCGGCTTCAACCCGGGGCGGGCGGCTGTCGTGGTGGGCGTCCGGGCCGGTGCGGCCGGAGGCCAGCAGTTCCTTCTGCCTCTGCGCGACGAGGGTCTCGTTCTCGCAGTGGGCGGTGACGATGACGCCGAGTTCCTTGGCCAGCTTGAGCGTCTGCCAGAGCTCGGTGTCGTCCACGCCGAAGGCGCCCTTGTAGGCGAGAAAGATTTTGAAACTGCCGACGCCTTGTTTGACGATCTCGCGCAATTCCGACGCCGAGGCCTCGTCAAAGCGGGTCACGCCCATGTGAAAGGTGTAATCGCAGCAGGCCTGGCCCTCGGCCTGCGCCTGCCAGGTGGCGAAGCCGTCGGCCGGCGACATGTCGCGCGACGGGCAGACCATTTCAAAGATCGTAGTCGTGCCCCCGACCAGCGCGGCCTTCGTGCCGGTCTCGTAGTTGTCCTTCGAGACCGTGCCCATGAACGGCAGGTAGATGTGGGTGTGCGGGTCGATGAAGCCGGGGAAGACGTGCTTCCCCGTCGCGTCAATCACCTCTGCTCCGTCTGGCACGGTGATGTTCCGGTCGATGCGGGTGATGGTTTCACCCTCGCAGAGGATGTCGGCGCTGTAGCGGGTGTCCGCGTTGACGATGTCCGCGTTTTTAATGAGGAGGCTCATGGGTTTGGTTTGTCGGGGGGGGTTGCAAGAACTTGTGTCAGGACTTATTTATTCACGCATCATGAGCACGGTGCAAGAAGTTGAGGCGGCGGCGGCCCGCCTGTCCCGGTCGGACTTGATTCGATTGCGTGCTTGGCTCGATGACCAGATCGAGGACGAATTGGTCGTCAGGGACGAGGTGCTGGCCTCGATCGGCCAAGCGCGTGCGGAGATTGCTCGGGGGGATTCCACGCCAAGGTTGGCCCGGCCGGAGTAACCCGCCATGCCTGCGGCCACACAGGTTTGGTCGCACGTTTTTTCCAAAGCGCTGGCCCGCCTGCCCTCCGGGGTCCAGTCAAGGGTGGTGGAGGCGGTCGATGCGCTGGGGTGGCGCTTGGATGTTTTTGATCACAAGCGTCTGCAAGGCAGCGACGCCTACCGCCTGCGCGTGGGCGACTATCGGGTGATTTACGACTTCAATGGTGTCGAGGGCACGATTCACCTGCTGTTCGTGGGCCACCGACGTGAAATCTACAACGACCTTTGAACGTGCGCTTCTGTTATTTGTCCGCCCAGATCGATCCCTCCCCATAGCTGAACCAGCGGGTGGTGGTGACTTTCTGCTGGGTGTAGAAGGCCACGCCTTCGCGGCCTTGCACATGCAGATCCCCGAAGAAGGACGCGTGCCATCCGCTGAACGGAAAGAAGGCCATGGGGGCGGGGACGCCGATGTTGACGCCGACCATGCCCGCTTGGATGCGGTGGCGGAATTCACGGGCCGCCTTGCCGCTGCGGGTGAAAATGGCCGCACCGTTGCCGTAGGGCGACGTGTTGGCCAGCTCGATCGCGGCGTCGAGGTCCGCCATGCGCACGACATTGAGCACCGGGCCGAAGACCTCTTCCTTCATCGTGACCATGCCGGGCTGCACATGGTCGAGGACGGTCGGGCCGACAAAAAATCCCTGCGGCGCCGAGCTGACTTTGGTCGTGCGTCCGTCCGTGAGGGTTTTCGCGCCCTGGTCCGACGCCTGGGTGATCAACGCGCAGACGCGGTCGGCGTGTTGGCGGGAGATCACTGCGCCCATCTGGGCCTGCGGGTCGCGGTCGGCTGGGCCGACCCGGATTTTCGAGACGACATCGACGAGGGCGGGCAGCACGGTGTCGGCCGCCTGGCCGATGGCCACCGCAGTCGAACTGGCCATGCAGCGCTCGCCCGCGCAGCCGAAAGCGGACTCGACCAGCCCGGTGGCGGAATTGGTCACGTCCGCATCGGGCATGATGAGGACGAAATTTTTCGCCCCGCCGGCGGCCTGGACACGTTTGCCGTGGGCGATGCCGGTTTCGTAGATGTATTTGGCGATGGGCGTCGAGCCGACGAACGAGATGGCCTTGATCGTCGGATGGCGCAAGATGGCATCCACCGCTTCGCGTCCGCCGTGGACGATGTTGAGCACACCCGGGGGCAGGCCGGCCTGTTGGGCCAGCTGCGCGATGCGGATCGAGGTGAGCGGGACTTTCTCGCTGGGCTTGAGGACGAAGGTGTTTCCGCAGGCGATGGCCATGGGCCACATCCAGAGAGGCACCATGGCGGGGAAGTTGAACGGCGTGATCCCGGCGACGACGCCGAGGGGCTGGCGGATCGAATCGCAGTCGATGCCGCGGGCCACGTTCTCCAGCGACTCGCCCATGAGAAGTCCGGGGGCGCCGCAGGCGTATTCGATGTTTTCCAGTCCGCGCCGCACATCGCCGCGCGCCTCGGCCAGGATTTTTCCATGTTCCAGGGTGACGCTCCGGGCGAGTTCCTCGAAATGGTCCTCGAGCAGGACCTTGAGTTTCATCAGCAACCTGGCCCGCTCGACCGGCGGGGTCTCCGACCATGGGGGAAAGGCCTGAGCTGCCGCGCCGACGGCTTGATCGACGATGTCCGGACCGCACAGAGGGGTCTCGGCGATGACCTCGCCGATGGAGGGATTGTGGACCGGGGTGGTGGGGACGCCGGAGACGTCAACCCATTCGCCGCCGATGAACAGGGGGCAGGGGAGGAGTTTGCTCATGATGGTTGCTGGCTCTGTGGGAGTGAGGTTTGTTTCTCCGCCCAAACCCTGCGGGTATCAAGGGGAAAGCAACCTCGGCAGGAGCTTTGCTGGTCAAGGTAGCAGGCGGCTGCTGACCTGCTTTCGTGAAGCCAACCCAGCCCGGTGGCGCGCGGCGGGAAACGTCGCGGCTCACGGTGCCGATGCTGAAAGCACGTCTCTGGCTGGTCTTTCAGCCGGTCGAACGCGATGGCCGTCGCCGCAGCAGCGGGGGCGGAGGTTTGCGGCAAAATTGTTTCATTCGTAATGTATTGAACCGAAGGTGCCTCTCGGGCTACTCAATCCAGTGCCAACGGAGCCACTGGGGTTTCCGCCACCACCCGTTGCCCTCGCGCGTCGTCAGGCCACCAGCTCTGACCAAGTGCGGTAGCGTTTTGAAATACGCTCCTGCAAGTTTCGACACCCCAATGCCTCCAATCATCTTATGAAAAAACTC
Source organism: Chthoniobacterales bacterium (assembly GCA_049315725.1). Classification (GTDB taxonomy): domain Bacteria; phylum Verrucomicrobiota; class Verrucomicrobiia; order Chthoniobacterales; family JACTMZ01; genus JACTMZ01. The sequence continues at coordinate 101,814 of JBMOJP010000001.1, forward strand.
CTCGTCACCGGTTCTTCGGGTCTTATTGGCTCTGAGGTCTGTCTGCATTTTGCGGGTCTCGGATGGGAGATCCACGGGCTTGATAACAACCAGCGGGCCGCGTTTTTTGGCCCGCAGGGCGACACCCGCTGGAACCAGCAGAGGCTGGCTGCCCTGGTCCCGGGGTTCCAGCATCACGAACTCGACATTCGCGACCGCGCCGGCGTGCTGGACCTTGTCGCCACCATCCGGCCCGAGGCCATCGTTCATACGGCCGCCCAGCCGAGCCATGATCGAGCCGCCGCCATCCCCTTCGATGACTTCGACACCAATGCCGTCGGCACCCTCAACTTCCTCGAAGCCGTCCGCCGCGCCTGTCCGGAATCCCCGTTCGTCCACATGTCGACCAACAAGGTCTACGGCGACCGCCCGAACACCATCGCGCTGCGCGAGCTGGAAACGCGTTGGGACTATGCCGATCCGGCCTATGCGGGCGGCATCGCCGAGGATTTTTCCATCGACCAGTCCAAGCATTCGCTCTTCGGCGCCTCCAAGGCCGCGGCCGACATCATGGTGCAGGAATACGGCCGCTACTTCAATATCCCGACCTGCTGTCTGCGCGGCGGATGCCTGACCGGCCCCAACCACTCCGGCGTCGAACTGCACGGGTTCCTCAGCTACCTGGTCAAATGCAACCTCGAAGGCCGCGAATACAAGGTCTATGGCTACCAGGGCAAGCAGGTCCGCGACAACATCCACAGCCATGATGTGGCCCGCTTCATCGAGGAATTTCTCGCCGCCCCGCGCGTGGCCGAGGTTTACAACATCGGGGGCGGACGCGCCAATTCCTGCTCCATCCTCGAGGCTTTCTCCATCGCGGAGAAATTCACCGGCCAAAAACAGATTTTTCAATACGTGGACGAGAACCGCATCGGCGACCACATCTGCTACTACAGTGACCTCCGCAAGATGCATGCCCACTATCCCGGATGGGACATCACGATCTCGCTGGAGGAGACGATTCGCCAGATCGTCGAGGCATGGCGGACGCGCAACGTTTAGCCAGCGGCTCCATCGTCACTCGTCACACGCCACTTTTCACTTCTCCCAAGGATGCCCTGGAACTTCGACTGCCTCATCGTCGGTGCCGGGTTTTCCGGCCTGACCGTCGCCGAGCGGCTCACCACCCAGCAGGGCAAGACCTGTCTGGTCGTGGAAAAACGGGCTCACCTCGGCGGTAACGCCTACGACCGCTACGACGACCACGGCGTTCTCGTCCACACCTACGGCCCGCATTACTTCCGCACCAACGCGCCGCGCATTAAGGACTACCTCGGCCAGTTCACCGCGTGGCATCCGGTCGATTACAAAATTCTTTCTTGGGCCGACGGCCGATACTGGAACTTTCCCATCAATCTCAACACCTTCGAGCAGTTCCTCGGTCGCCCCTCGAATTCTGAGGAAATGGAGGCGTGGCTCGCAGAAAAACGCCTTCCGATCGAAAACCCGGCCAACTCCGAAGAGGTCATCGTCAGCCAGGTAGGTTGGGAACTCTACGAAAAGTTTTTCAAAGGCTACACGCTCAAGCAGTGGCGCCGTGATCCCAAGGAGCTCGACGCCTCGGTCTGCGGGCGCATCCCGATCCGCACCAACCGCGATGACCGCTACCTGCGCGAGGATTTTCAGGCCCTCCCTGCCGCCGGCTACACCCGCATGTTCGAGAACATGGTGGCGGCTTGCGGTGACAAGCTCAGGATATTGCTCAAGACCGATTACCGCGAGATCCTGCCCCACGTCACGTTCAAGCACATGGTCTATACCGGACCGATCGACGAGTTCTTTGACTTCCGTTTCGGCCAGTTGCCCTACCGCTCCCTGCGCTTCGAGCCCGAGTCCTTCAGTGCCACTCAACTCCGTGAGCGCGAACCCTTGGCGGGCCAGCGGGGTTTCTGGCAACCGGCCATGCAGGTCAATTACCCGAATGACGAGAAGTTCACCCGCATTGTCGAGGTCAAGCACGCCACCGGCCAGGCCTGCGAGAACACGACCATCGTGCGCGAGTATCCCGAGGATTACGGCCCGGGAAAAGAGGCCTACTACCCGATCCCCGCGCCGGACTCCGCCGCCGTCTACCAGAAATACAAGGAACTCGCCGAATCCGGGCATGGGCCACTCGTCACCCGTCACTCGTCACTTGACACTCCGACACCCACGGTGTCGTTCATCGGCCGTCTTGCCACCTACCGTTACTACAACATGGATCAAGTCGTGGCCATGGCCCTGAAGGAAGCGGAAAAAATTTCCGCCCACCGCCCCAGCGCCTAAGACTGATGCCCTACGACAGGCGCGTCGCCCCATCCGCCGGACACCACGCTTTCAATGCGGCCAACTAAACACTGAAAATCCCACTCCCATGGACCTGACACACTACCTTGGTGAATACATCCGTCTGCTCTCTTCTCCTGCTAGCGAGCGCCTCATGCTGCAACTAAAGGAACAGGTCGCGGCCGTGCGCGACGCCGGAGGAAAAATCTTGCTGGCGGGCAACGGGGCCAGCGCGTCCATCGCCAGTCACCTCGCGACGGATTTTTCCAAACAGGGCAAGGTCCGCGCCATGGCCTTCAACGACGCCAACCTTATCACCGCGCTGGGCAACGACTGCGGCTACGAGAACTGGATGGCCAGAGCCCTCGAAATCTACGCCGACCCGAAGGATATGGTGATTCTCATCAGCAGCAGCGGCCGGTCGCCCAACGTGGTCAGGGCCGCGCTCCGCGCGAAGGAGATGGGCCTTGCCGTCGCCGCTTTCACCGGTTTCGCCGCGGACAACCCGCTCGGAGCCGCGGCGGATATCAACTTCTGGGTCGATAGTCGCTCCTACAACATCGTCGAGTGCACGCACATGATCTGGCTGACTGCCGTCGTCGATCTTCTCATCGGCACCTCGGAATACGGGGTGTCCTGAGACGGGAGACGGGGAAGGGTGAAAGGTAAAAAGTTGCAGGTCAAACGTGGGAAAACGACAAGGCTCCCGCCACTCGTAGCTGCCGCCAGGGCCTCTCGTTCGCGCCCGCTCGCACTTTTTGCTTTTCGCCTTTGACCTTTTACCTCCCCTTCCAGCGCCCCTTCCCATGCCCACCCTCCTCATCACCGGCGCTGCCGGATTCATCGGCAGCCACTTGGCTGACGCGCTTCTTGCTCAAGGGCATCGCGTGATCGGGGTGGACAACCTGAGCCTCGGCACGCGCGCTAACCTCGCGGGTGCCTTGTCGCATCCTTCGTTTCAGCTCATCGAACGCGACATCTCGAGGGAGGACTTTGTCGAGTCCTTCGATCCCGGGTGTCCGATCGACTGGGTCTGGCATTTGGCGGCCAACTCGGACATCCCGGCGGGAGTCAATGACCCCAACGTCGATTTCAAGGACACTTTTCTCACCACCTTCCGGGTGCTAGCCTGGATGAGAAAGAATGCCGTCCCGCGCCTCGCTTTCGCCTCCACCTCCGCCGTCTACGGCGTGCGCCACGAACCGATCGAGGAGGATAGCGGCCCCCTGCTGCCGATCAGCAACTACGGGGCCATGAAGCTCGCGAGCGAGGCCTGCATCAGCGCGGCCGCCGAAGCGTGGCTCGAACGGGCGGACATCTTCCGCTTCCCCAACGTCATCGGCTCACGCGCCACCCACGGGGCGCTCTTCGATTTCGTCCGCCGCCTCCGGCAGAATTCCGCGCGGCTTGAGGTCCTCGGCGACGGTTCGCAACAAAAGCCCTACCTCCATGTGCTCAACCTCGTGCAGGCCATGCTCTTCATCGCCGGCCACGCCGCGGACAAACTCAGCTATTTCAACATCGGCCCCGAGGACAACATCGGTGTCCGCGCCATGGCCGAGGAGGTCGCCGCGCAGGTTTCCGCCCAGGCCGAGATCGTTTACGGGGCCGGCAATCGCGGTTGGGTGGGGGATGTTCCTCAGGTTCTTTACTCCACCCGCAAGCTGCGCTCGCTCGGGTGGAACGAGCAGATGAGCTCGGCCGAGGCGGTGCGCCTGGCCGTGCGCGAGATCGCCGCCGAGAATCCCTGATGCAAGCGGTTATTCTCGCTGGTGGCCGCGGCACCCGCCTGGCCAAGGCGCTGGGGGTGGATGTCCCCAAGCCGATGGCCCCGGTGCTCGGCACGCCGCTACTGGAACGCACGGTCACGCTCCTCCGCGACCAGGGGATTCAGGACATCCTGCTCCTGCTCCACCACCGGGCGGAGGTGGTGCGCGAGCACCTCGGCGATGGCTCCCGGCTGGGTTTGCAGATCCGCTACCTTGAGGAGACGGCCCCGCGAGGCACCGGGGGCGCCCTGGTCGATGCGCGGTCCCATCTGGCCGAACAATTTCTCGTCCTCTACGGCGACACGCTCGTCGAAATGGACTTCGCCCGCCTGCTTGCGGCCCACGCCGCGCGGTCGGCCGACGTCACCCTCTTCGCCCATCCCAATGACCATCCGCACGATTCCGACCTGGTCGAAGTCGACTCCGCGGGGTGGGTCACTGCGGTGCGGCCGTATCCTCATCCGGACGGCGCGGAATACCGCAACCTCGTCAACGCCGCTCTTTACGTCATGGAACGCGACGTTCTTGAGGGGGTCTGGCCGGACGGCGTTTTCGACATCGCCAAGCAGTCCATTCCCCGTTGGTTGGAGGAGGGGAGGCGCGTCTTTGCCTACCGCGGGGATGGCTACATCAAGGACATGGGCACGCCCGAACGCCTGGCCAAGGTCGAGGGTGATTTGCACAGCGGCACGGTGGCCCGCAAGTCCGGACGGTGGCCCCGCATGGCGGTGTTTCTTGATCGCGATGGCACGCTTAACCTGGAGAAGGGACACCTCAAGCGAGCGGAAGATCTCGAGCTTTTTCCCGGCGTCGGTCCGGCCATCCGCGCGCTCAATCGTGCCGGCCTCCCGGCCATCGTCATCACCAACCAGCCGGTCATTGCCCGTGGCGAGGCCTCGTTCGACGACGTGGACGCCATCCATCGGCGGCTCGAAAATCTTCTCGCGGCCGACGGGGCCTATCTGGACGGCATTTTTTTCTGCCCGCATCATCCCGACCGCGGTTTTGCCGGCGAGCGCCCCGAGTTGAAGATTGCCTGCGACTGCCGCAAACCCGCCACCGGTCTGGTTGATCAAGCGTGCGCCATCTTTAACATCGACCGGGCCAAATCATGGTTCGTCGGGGACAGTGGCCGCGATCTCGAGTGCGCGAAGAATGCCGGGCTTCAACCCGTGCTCGTGCAAACCGGCGCCG
>JBMOJP010000085.1:0-9719 GCA_049315725.1 Chthoniobacterales bacterium
GTGCGGCGGTCGAGGAAGGCATCGTCCCCGGCGGCGGCGTCGCCCTCATCCGTGCCCAGAAGGCACTCGCCAACCTCAAGCTCCAGGGTGACGAGGCCATCGGAGCCGGCATTGTGCACCGCGCCGTGGAGCAACCGCTCCGCACGCTCGCTGACAACGCAGGCCAGGAAGGCGCGCTCATCGTGCAGGAAGTCAAGAAGGGCTCGGGCAACCACGGCTACAACGTGGCCACCGGGGCCTACGAAGACCTCGTCAAGGCCGGCGTGGTTGACCCGACTAAGGTCACCCGCAGCGCCCTGCAGAATGCCGCTTCGATCAGCGGTCTGCTCCTCACCACCGAGGCGCTCGTCACCGAACTCCCCGAGAAGGACAAGGCTCCGGCCATGCCTCCGGGCGGCGGGATGGGCGGCATGGGCGGGATGGACTACTAAGTCTCTTCCACCGAATAGAACCAATCACAACGGGGCGGCCTCACGGCCGCCCCGTTTTTTTGCTGCGAACAACGTCCCCGTCTGGATTAGACGGTGGAGCGCAGTGACTGACAAGGCATGGCACAGCAACCTGCGCGCATCGACCGCCGGGCCTGGGGGATTCTGGCGACCGGGCAGGCCTCATGGCCGCCTTGAGGCCGTGGCCGAGGGCGCCGAGAGGTTCCAGCGATAAAGATGGCGGACTCCCTCGGCAAGATGGCCACGCTCGACCGCTGACGCGCGGCCATCGGGTTGGTTTATGAGCAGGAAAAGTCCGCCCGGCGCGATCCGACCTTAGAGCGGGTCAACAAAGTCGTCGCCCTCCGATGCGGGATGCGTTTCTAATTAGAAACGGCGTTCAGCCGATGATCGGAGGGGTGCATCGGCAGGATACCGAGGCCACGCTTCCGGCCAGAGAAAAACTGAAACGTCTCTAGGCGATCGTGACTTCCGGGGCCAGATAGACGTCTTGGATCGCGTTGAGCAACTGAATGCCCTCGGACATCGGGCGCTGGAAGGCCTTGCGCCCGGAGATGAGACCAGTGCCGCCGGCGCGCTTGTTGACCACGGCCGTGAAGACCGCGTCTTCGAAGTCGTGCTGGCCCGAGGCGCCGCCGCTGTTGATTAGACCCGCGCGACCCATGTAGCAATTCGCGACCTGATAGCGGCAGAGGTCGATAGGATGATCGGTCGTCAACTCGGTGTAAATCCGTTCATCCAACTTGCCGTAGCTGGACGATCCCGTGTTGAGAGCTTTGTAGCCTCCGTTGTTTTCCGGGAGCTTCTGCTTGATGATGTCAGCCTGGATCGTGACCCCGAGGTGGTTGGCCTGGCCGGTCAAGTCGGCCGAAACGTGGTAGTCCTTGTCTTGCTTGAAGGCCGGATTGCGCAGGTAGCACCACAATACCGTCACCATGCCGAGTTCATGCGCGAGGGCAAATGCGTCGGCAATCTCGACGATTTCGCGATGCGCGTCGTCCGAGCCGAAATAAATCGTCGCACCCACCGCGGCTGCCCCCATGTCGTGGGCGGTGCGGACCTGGCCAAAGAGGATTTCCTTAAACGCGTTCGGATAGGTCAGCAACTCGTTGTGGTTGATTTTGACCAGGAAGGGAATCTTGTGGGCGTATTTGCGCGCGACCGAGCCAAGGACGCCGAAGGTCGAAGCCACCGCATTGCACCCGCCCTCGAGGGCCAGCTTCACGATGTTCTCCGGATCGAAGTAGGCCGGATTCTTGGCGAAGCTCGCGCCTGCGGAATGCTCGATCCCCTGGTCTACCGGCAGGATGGAAAGGTAACCGGTGTTGGCCAGTCGGCCCGTGGAATACATCCACTGCAGATTGTTCAGCACCCGCTGGTTGCGGTCGGTTCCAGAAACAATGCGGTCAACAAAATCCGGCCCCGGCAGATGCAGGAGATCGCGGGAGATGGTTTTACATTCGTGACCAAGCAGCCTGTCGGCTTGGTCGCCAAGATAGGAAGTGATGGAGCGGCTCATGGGGCACATTTTCCAACCGGACCGGGGCGGGTGTCCAGAAGCACTTTCTCGTGTTTCGCCGCTCGACCCGCCTTGTGCTACTTTACGGGGCAACAGCGATGCCATGAAAACTCGCCGCTTCTCCGGTTTCAGTCTTTTTGAGCTACTGGTGGCCGTCGCCCTGATCGGCGTGCTGGCCGCCCTTGTTGCCACCACCCTCCCCCAAGCCAAGCTGGCCGCCCGCCGCGGGGCCTCGGCCAACAACCTCCGCGAACTCGGCCTCGCACTCGTCTCCTTCGCTCAGGACAACGAGGACCGCCTGCCAGGCCGCGTCCGCTCAACCGACAAATGGCCCCGTCTGCTCCTGCCCTACCTTGGGGATGGGGTCAAAGTGCTGGGTGAACCGGACGACCTGAGATGCTTTCTTCGCACCGGCAAGGATCCGCTCGACAACGGACGGAACCAAACCAGCTACATCCTCAACGGCTTCAACGACGCGGGCGCCTTTAAAAACGAGGATGTCATCATCCGCCTTCTCACCCTCGCCCGCCCCACCCAAACGATCCTCATGAGCGGCCAGTCGGGCACCGGAAACTTCTACATGGATTTCGAGGAGGGAGACCAGAACAGCGTCCTCAACAAACAGGCTTACGGGGACGGCTCAAACTATCTGTTCGCTGATGGCTCGGTCCGATTTCTCCGGGTCACGGACTACGAAGATACCCTCTGGCTGGTGGACAAATCGAAGGGCATCCCCGCAGTGCAGTAGGGTGGAATCAAGGAAGAACGCAGACGGCAAAAGGCAGAACCGCGAAGCCTTCATCCCCGGTTACCCAGAAACACCACAGCGACACCACCCAAGATCATCAAGCCGCCGGCCAGCGTGGCCACATTGAGCTGGGTCTCGCGGAAAAAAACCCAGGCAAAGATCGCGACGAAGAACGGATAGGAAATCTCGATCAGCGAGGCGAGCGTGGCATTCTTTTCCCCAATGGCCATGTAGATGAGCAGTGCGCCGATCGCCGAGGTGACCACCGCCAAGGCGAACCAAACCCAGTCGCCCCCCAGCGCCCGCAGCTCCCCGGGCACTCCGCTCAGTTTTCCCGTGGAGGCCAGCGCCAGCGCGGCCGCCACAACGCCGAAGACCGCATAGCAAAAGAAAAACGCCAGCGGCGCCATGCCCCGCTCGATGACCCGCCCGCTGGCCGCGTAGCTCATGCCCCAAAGCACCGCAGCCGCCAACGCATAGAACATCCACATGCCCGCAGACCTAGCAGATGCCTTCGTCCCGGCCAACCCGAACCGTGCGCTGCGGCACCCAGCCCCGAAGGGACGGTCGGCCACGAGAAACCCTCATCAGGCTGGAAACCTTCGCCGATTGACGACAAGCAGGGCAACCACTTCCTCATCAAATCGAACTGGGCTGAGGCCATTCCTCTCACCGAGTCCGGGGTTCTGCGATCGGCCGCGCGCGATGGCATGGAAGGATTCGGCAAACACGGCGCCGGGATGCCCAAGATCAACAAGCTGCCCCGTGACGGCCTCATGGGCCGCACACGCCCCACCCCGCATCCCCTCCACAAACCGTCACGGTGGGATGCTCTAAGCAGTTTTTTCCGGAGCCGTCGGCAGCACGGGAGAAACGACTTTATCCCCGCCGATGAAGTTGACTGTGGCGACGAACTCGTCAACGGCACGCTCAAACTCCCCGGTGTTGTTCTGGATGATCCGGAGCAGGCATCCGCTCCGGGCGGAGAACGCGGCAGCGTAGGCGCGGTTGATCACCTTGTGCTCGAGGATGTCGTCCTGCGACTCGATTGTCCGCAAAGGCCTCGCCTTGTCCAGCCGGCGGCGCCCGCGAATCTCCGCCTCATGGGCATCGACCAGCACAATGGCCCGCGGCGACATGCGCTCAAGCATCCGCGGGGTGAAGCCAGGGAGGTAACTCCCGGAGCCAGTCTTGATCGTGCAGTGCGTGTCGAGAAGGATGTTTTCCGGACGCTCCGCGACACGCTTGGTCGTGCGCCATTGCATTTCCTCCTGCACATCAGGATTCAGGTCGCGCATCTGGTCGCGGTCCGCCACCAGTCCCGTCACCATGCACAGTTCGAGCATCTCCGTGCCAAACGAGATGATCGTGTAGTTGAGTTCCTTCGCGACGCGCTTCCACGCTTCGAGCAGCACGGTGGATTTTCCCGCGCCGGGGACCCCGGCAACGATGATGAGTTTGCCCATGGGCGTTGTGGTGAAATCGCAGTGCCCTGATACCGACACCGCCGGGCAACATTTTCCTCCGGCAGAAGCGCCTGTCGATTCCTAATCCCCCCCTCAGGGAATGACCACGCGATAGAAAGCCCCCCCGCTGGTGCCGCGGGGTCGGTGAAGGTGCTGTTCGTGTTGTTGGACGAAACGACCGTCCAAGGGCCCGTGGCCAGGTTGGTCGTGCGCTCGACGTTGACAGGTGTGACGGCCGAGGGGCCGGACCAGTCGAGGCGGAAACCCGAGCCATCGTGATCCAGGGCGCTGACGCGGAATGGCTGGGTCGAGACCGAGAAAACGTGAAGAAAGTCGCGCAGAAAAAGGTTCGTGCTGAGGAGGGGCAACTGGCCGAAAGCTCCCCCAAAGTTGTAGGTCGGCACGGAGGCGAGCAGGTCGACCGCATGCATCCCAGGGGGCAACACGCGCCCGAAGACCGCATACCCGTCCTGCCCCGGAGCCGGATCCAGCCCCGGATTGTCCGTCACGTTGAAATACCAGCCGGCGGTGGCTGTATTGGGCGCGGCTTGTCGGGCCATGGCGATGGTGCCGCGGAGGTTCGGCAGACCTGCCTCGAGCGCGATGGGTGGATCAACCGGCACTTCGTAAATGTAGTTGTCGGGGGCGAAAAAAAAGCTGCCGCCTTGGATGATTTGAATGTCGAACGGATTGCCCGCGGTGCTCCGGTGGATGAACGTGCTGTCGTAGCGTCCGCTCTGCGCGCAGTTGACGAAGTTCCGCACGGTCCCCGGCACGGCCTCGTCATAAAGCAGCACATCGAAGTCACCCGCCACCGTGGCAAAGCGCGCTATGGTCTGCTCGGCGTGCAACGCGGATGGCGGGACGCCCGCGATAGCAGCGACCACGAACATCGAAAGAAGGCGAAGGCAGGCGGAGGTTTTCACAAGTGGCGGAAAGGGAATCGACGGGACGGGAAAGTAGCCGCGCTGTCCCGCACCCGCAAGTCCCCCGGCCGCAGCACGGATCCGGCTCTCAATTACCGGGAAGCAGCCAGCAATTCCAGCGTCCTCGCATCTGGAGCACCGTCGAAGAACTTGGCCAGCACCTCATGGAAGACGCAGTCCTCCCCGACCACAGCGGCGAACAGGGTCATGCTTGAATGCAGCTTGAAGTCGTCAGGGGATCCAAGGATTTCGCGAGCCGTCCTGCCCTCCACGGCGAGCAGGGCGGCGGCGCACTCGGCCAAACGCGGGCCGAGTATTTCATGCTGCAGGTAGGCCACCGCCTCGGCCTGTGACTTGAGGGCGAAGAATTTCGCCGTTTCGCTTCGGCCCAGACCGTCCAGTTGCGGAAAGACGAACCACATCCAATGCCCCTGCTTGTGCGCACTCCTCAATTCGCGCAAAGCGTCGGCGTAGATCTCATCCTGCGCGCTGACAAAGCGCTGCAGGTCATGCGGGTCGTCGCCATCGGACATTAGGGCGGAAACATAGCGACCACACACGCAGAAGGTAAGCGCTTTTGGGCGAGCGGCCGCCGCACCTCCTGAAAACGCGCGAACCGCCTCTTGACCTGCGCCCTCCTCCCCGCCTAACGCTGGTTTGGTGCGAAAACTTCTCTTCTCGGGCTTCCTGGCGTTTTGTCTCTTTGCCGCCGCTCACCCGCTACCGGCCCAAGCCCCCGACGTCCGGATCGAAGCCGACGGCCATCCCGAGTATTCACAGGCCATTCTGGATGCCGCCGAGGCACTGCGCCTCAGCGACCGACTCCCGATTGATGCCCCCCGCGGGGCCGCTCTCCTGGCCGAACCAGAGCCCGAAGGGTTCGACCTGCCTGCCCCGAATCTGGAACCAATGTCTTCGGCCAGCATCGCTGCGTTGGCGAGAAAAGCCCTGGTTCGCATCGGTTGGTATTACCGCTGCGATTCCTGCGAAGACTGGCACCTGAGCGTCAGCGGGGCCTACGCCGTGGCGGACTCGGGAGTCATTGCCACCTGTTACCACGCGGTCGATCCAACGGGCGACGACGCGATCACGGAGGGATTTCTTATCGTCATCGATCAAGACGATCGGGTGTGTCCGGTCACCTCGATTCTCGCCGCCGACCCTGCGCTCGACATCGCCCTCCTGCAGGCTGATGGAGGCAATTTCACTCCGCTGGCCTTGCAGGAGAACGCCGCTCCCGGCGATCCGGTTTACCTCATGAGCGATCCGCTCGGAAACACCGGCTACTTCAGCAGTGGAATCATCAACCGATTCTACTGGGAGTATCCCGAGAACCCGCCTTCGGCCGCACCCCGCGGTGGACGGCCCTGGCCGGACGGACGGCAGGACATGCACAGCCTGGAGGGGATCCGGCGATTGCAGATGAACGTCTCGACCGATTGGGCTCCAGGCAGCAGCGGATGCGCCGTGCTCGACCGATGTGGCAACGCGATCGGTCACGTGAGCACGATCAACCCCCAACGCGAGAGCGAACCCGGGGACGCCGACGACCGCTTCGATGGCGCGGTCCTCATCACCCTGCACAATGCCACCCCAGCGCGGACCGTGCGGCTGCTCATCGAGCAATGCCTTGAGGACGCCAAAGACATCGAGGCCCGTTGATTCCCGAGTCCGCCGATCACTTATTTGGCAGAGGAAAGCCGACGATCCAACTCAGCCAAGCCCTCGCCGGCCCCCTTCGCGATGACCTCAAACCCATCAACCGCGGGCGGACGTGGATCAACCAGAATCCGGCGGCAACCCGGCGGAGCCAAAAAAGCGAGGCTCGCCGCCGGATACACCTGCAGCGACGTGCCCACCACGACGAGCAGATCGGCCGACGCCGCGATCTGCGCCGCTCGAGGCATCAGCGGCACCTCCTCCCCGAACCAAACGATGTGCGGGCGTAACTGCGAGCCCTTGGCGCAAAGCTCGCCGTCCTTGAGCTGCCAATCGCGCAGCGGATACACGAGATCCGGATCGACGGTAGAGCGCGCCTTCATCAGCTCACCGTGCAAATGAAGGACCTCGCGCGAACCGGCCCGCTCGTGCAGGTCGTCCACATTCTGCGTCACCACACTCACACGGAAGCGCTCCTGCCACGCAGCGATGATGCGATGGCCCACGTTCGGCTGCGCCTCCAGCAACGCCTTGCGCCGCTCGTTGTAGAAACGAAGCACCAACGCCCGGTTGCGCCTCCACGCTTCGGGCGTAGCCACGTCCTCGACGCGATGATTCTCCCACAGCCCGTCATTGTCCCGGAAAGTCCGCAGTCCGCTCTCCGCACTCATGCCCGCCCCGCTCAGGACAACCAGGTGCGGTATTCGCTCCTTTCCGCAGGCGGCAACATCCATTCCTGAACAATACCCCCATCCGGACCTTCGCCACGAAACAAAAAGGGCGCACCATCGGTGCGCCTTTGGCTTCCGCTCCCACCTCCCCGCTGCCAGCCCCGATTCAGATGCTGCCGAACACCGGCGGGATTTCCCGGACCACGGCCCTCAGGCTCTGCCCGCGGGAGCGCAGACTCCGCTCGAGGTCGTCATCAGGTTCCGAGGAGGAGAGCACAGATTCCACCAACGCGCGCTTCTCCGCGAATCGCGGAGCGCATGGGTGCGCAGCCGAAGTCCAGTGTGCGAGCAGTCGTCGCCGCAAAACCGGGTTCCGCCAAAGCAAGCGGCCGTATTCCAGCCGCGCCATATCGCCATAGTTGGGGTAAGCGCCCCAAGGTTTCAGATCAGCTTCGCCGCCCATTCGGCGTGAACCTTATCACGGGGCTCGCCCCGCTTCAATTTGGGAACCAGCAGATCCTCGACTGAGGGAACAACCACCTCGAGGTTCCTATAACTCTTGCGCATGGTCCGCTGCTCCCACCCGACGGGCATCTCGGCGAGGACCGCCCGGGGCATCAGATTCACGTGCCAGCCGTGCGTGCGCTCAAACTCGCTGCCAATCATGGCCTCATAGCCCAGCAGCGCGGCATAAGCCCAAAACTAAACCGCCGTCGGCCGCAGAAGCGACATTGAATGCATCCATCCAGTGCAACAAAAAGGGCGCACCATCGGTGCGCCCATTGACGGCAGAAATCGTGCCTAGCTTTGCCTCAGGTCTTCCAACGGACGCCGCGCTGCACGGCCGGATTGCCCGCCCAGACAGAGTTGGCCGGAAGGTTGTGCGTCACCACCGAGCCAGCGGCAACAACCGTTTCAGCACCGATTTCAACCCCCGGACCAACAAAGACCGAGGCCCCGACCCAAGCACCGTCGTCGATGGTGATGGGCGCATTCCGATAGGCGAACGCCTCGTCGCGGTAGTCATGGTTACCCGTGCAGAGGAAGGCTCGCTGCGAGATGCAGGCATGGGCCCCGATCTTCACCGGCTCGAAGTTGAGGATAAACACCTCCTCGCCGATCCATGCATGGTCACCGACCTCCAGTTTCCAGGGAAAATGGACATTGACCCGCGGCTTGATGTTTACCCCCCGCCCCATCTTCGCCCCGAAGGCGCGCAACAGCGCGACCTTGAAGGCCGACGGCCACGGCAGGGCAGAGAGAAAGAACGCGCACTTGAGCAAATACCACAGCGCTTCCACCACCTTGGACCGCCCACGATCCAAACCCTTCTCCGCATCAAACTGATCCAAACGCGTTTTCATCGCTCTCTTCGAATACCGCTTGCGCTAATGCTGCTCAAAGCTTTTCCCCTCCGTCTCTGCGGATAAGTCTCCGGTCGTCTTGCAGACTCGGCTGCGTCTATCCGTGTTAATTTGCCTACGGCCGTCTCGCAGACTCGGCTGTGGCTAAAGAACATGCATTTCACTCAAGTTCAGGTTTGTCCTCAGCTAAAGCCTCACGCCATCTCCGGCTTCGCCTCCGGTTCAAGGTTGGTCGCCGCGGCGACCTATCTCGTCCGCTGCCGCGGACTTCGGTTCATCCCTCGCAACAGCGCAGCTGTTGCCACCCAACCCACAAGCGCACCGGCTATTCCCCAGCACGTCGCTGTCCAGTTGAAATGCCGCGTCAGAACGAAGATCTGCGCGAAGTCTTTGGCAAACGGCGCGAACAGACACAGCGCAAACGACACCGCCTTCCACTCGGCTCGCAGTCCAACCACCGCCCCAGCACCTAAGACCGCCAGGAGAAAGAAAGCCGGGAAATTGCGCGTGTAGGCATGAAGTTCCAAATGATACTTCAACCAATGCGGCAAGAACGGAATCGTCATCATCCGCCCATCCGCCCGCAGCGTGATCCAAGCATACGCCACCACCAGCACCACCAGCCCCGCTAGTGAGATGCCTCTGATAATACCGGCTGTCATTTCAAGAACCGCTCGTTGCTTTGGCAGAGCGCAACGCCTGATGCTCGCAGTCCCGGTTGAAACAGGCTGCCTCAGTCCCCTTCCGCAACCATCGGCACTCTGACATCAGCCGGTTGGGTGTAACCCACCAACAACTCATGCAGACGCTCGGGGGCAATATCCGCACCGTTCGGCCAAGCGATGGTTCCCGCCTCGACGTGTAACTGTCGGAAGAATTCCTCGTCGGCCAAAGGACCAAAGACCGGCCCATAATTC
>JBMOJP010000179.1:0-2169 GCA_049315725.1 Chthoniobacterales bacterium
TGAAATCAGGCCGCCCTGCTTTAGCGTCACTGCTGTTTGCCTTGGGAATATTTATCCGCAGATTTGCGCAGATGAACACAGATTGTATTTATATAAACAGCTACTAGGCAATGATTTGTGGTTGTGAATCTGCGAAAATCTGCGTCCATCTGCGGATACTTCGACTCGTGCTAAGTTAACGGTCTTGGCTTTAGCGTATGAAAGATGAGCTGGATCGAAAACGTCAACAACTGGCGTCAACTGCCGCCGGAGGAAAAACTCCTGCGCCGGTGGAGATCGGCCGCCTTCAAGAAATACTCAGCCAGATCGGGCTACCCGATTCCTTGAGACCTCCCTTGGAACCCTCTCGTATTCCGAGCACGCGCCGATCTGGGCGGAAAGGGTCTTGCGGGCGGAGGCGCGGATTTACAACGGAGACTTTCAAGACAGCTGCTGACCCCTATGCACGGAGGGAGGGGACTCAGAGGGGACGCGCAACCGTCTGGTCGCGGAGGTAATCATAAAAGGTGGCCGGGCTGTTGACTCCGCCGCCCAGTCCGCTGCGGTTGATGCCGCCGTAGGGGAGGCCGTAGGCAAAGACGTTATGAGCGTTGATCCAAGCGTTGCCAGCCACAAGGCTCTCGGCGATCCGCCGGGCGCGGGGGATGTCCTGCGACCAGACGCTGTTCGCGAGCCCGTAGTCGAGGTGGTTGACCAGATCGATCGCATGGGCTTCGGATGTGAATCGGGTGACGCATGCGGCGGGCCCGAAGATTTCCTCGCGGAAGCAGACGTTTTCCGTGTCGCCTTCGATCAGCCACGGCGTGACAAAGAATCCCCCTCCGGTCGCGGGCTCTGCGACATCGAGCAGGACGCGTCCGCCTTCGGCCCGGCCCTTCGCCAGATACCCAAGCACCCGCTTTCGCTGAACTTCGCTGACGAGTGGCCCCATCGCGGTTGCGCGATCGAGCGCGGGACCGATTTTGACCTGCTGGAGGGCGGTGCGAGCCGCATCCACGAAATTCTCGAAGACGCTCTCATCGACGAGCCAGCGCGTCGCCGTGCAGCAGACCTGTCCGGTGTTCAGAGTGAGCGCGTCGGCCAGCTTTTTCGCCGCATCCGGCACATCGGCGTCGCGGAAGACAACGGCAGCCCCCTTGCCCCCGAGCTCTAGTTTGCAGGGAATGATCCGCCTCCCGCAAAGCTCGCCGATTTTGGATCCGACTTCCGGGGAGCCGGTGAACGACATCCGGCGCACAGCGGGGTGGCTCGTGAGCGCGGCTCCCGCGCCCGGGCCGTCGCCGACCACGACATTGAGCACGCCCGGAGGTAATCCCGCTTCGGCGGCCAGCTTGGCCACGTAAAGAGTGCTGAGTGGAGTGACTTCGGAGGGTTTCACAACGACTGTGTTCCCGGCGGCAAGAGCCGGGGCCACCCCCCACATCAGGAGATCGAAGGGGAAGTTCCACGGGAAGATAAACCCGCAGACCCCGCAGGGGGCCCGGTGGATGTGAGCCTCAATGTTGCGGACCGCAATCGGCAGTGAGTATTGCGCGTGGATGGAAAAATCCGCGAAGTAGCGCAGCCCTTCGGTGCCGAAGGGAATATCGAAGGATTCGGAGGCGGTGATCGCCTTGCCCACGTCGAGCGATTCGATCTGTGCGAGGGCTGCGGCCTCCTTCTGCATGAGGTCGGCCAGGCGGTGAAGCATTGCGGCGCGTTCGTTCGACGGGGTTGCGGCCCATTTCGGAAATGCCGCAGCCGCAGCCTCCACCGCCCGCCCCACTTCTAGAGATCCTCCGAACGACACTTCCGCCAGCGGCAGCCCGTCGGACGGGTTGATGACTACGTGCGTCGCCCCGCTGACGGCAAGCTCGGGCCGGCCGTTGATAAAGTGGGGGATAGGTTTCTGCGCGAGGAACCCGCGCACAGCGGGGATGGTCGGATCAAGCATAAGAATCAACCGTATTTTACAAGGGTTTTTGTCATCTGGAGATCTGCCTGCGAAGTGGTCCCCTTGGCGGAGCCAGGGACCATGTGGGCAACTTTCCAACCAACCTTTTCTGCCTTTCAGTCCGCGGTGGCAAGCCTGGCGTGCGCGCGCATGGGGTCTGCGTGGGGCCTGCTGCTCTATCAAGCCGTTTTTCGTGCCGTTTACCTTCCGGGACCGCTTGCGCCCCTCGGACCAGC
>JBMOJP010000013.1:0-36624 GCA_049315725.1 Chthoniobacterales bacterium
CATGTTCGAGCCGTTGGGACCCTCGGCGTATTGGTAGAGGTAAGCACCGCTCGGGAAGCTTGTGGTGATGCCGCGGGCCTGTCCGGCCGCAGTGTTGTCGTTCATCATCATCACCATGGTGATCTCATCGGCCGCGTTCCCGCTGCGCGTCGAGCCGTCGGGATTGCGGTTGTCGCGCCGCTCGAAGGCGAGATAATCGAAATCGCCCCAGCGCCCCTGCTGCAATCCGCGGGCGAAGTCGTTGTGCAACCGCACGATGTTCGGGATGCGCGGATCAGAGAACTGGCCGAGGTATTGTGTGTTGGCATGGCGCGGGAACGCTCCGCCGGAGTCACCGAGGGTTTCGGCTTTGTTGAAGCCGTCGGAATAAATGAGTCCGATACCCTCGCGGGTCATGTAGAACGCGTGTTGCCACTCTTTCTGCGCGGCGTAGTCGCTGTCGTGGCTGTTGGCGTGGGTTACGCCGAGGCTGGGGGCGAAACCCCCGCCGCCGGGGGCATCCAAACCGGCGAGTGTCGCCCCGGGATTTCCCAAAGTGTTGTTGAGCTTGCTGCGGAGTTCGTTGTCAACCAAACGCATGCCGGCGTCCCAGTAGCCAGCGTAGCCTGGAGGTTGGCCGAGGTGCTCACCGAAGACCATCGCATCGTCGCGGGGCCTCTTCTCGTCAAAGACCGAGTCGCGGTGATTCGGGTCGCTGAATCCACGGGTGAGGTTGAACTGCCGCTGCACGCCGCCGAGGTAGCCGGCGTCGCTGCTGTCTTTGTCCGCACCCGACTGCTGTCCGAAGAAGTAATCTGGCACGTGTTTGACGGCATCAAGGCGGAGGCCGTCGGCCTTGGTGAGGTCGATTTTCCAGCGCACGGCGCGGATGAGGTAGGCGCCGACGTCCTCGGTGAACGAGGCTTTCCTCGCGTTGATGTATTCTTGGGCTTTGCTTTTCAGTTGGGCGGTCGTCGCGTTGGTGCCGAGTTCGGCCCGCGCTTGATCGATGAGCACACCGAAATAGGCAGTGTTGCCGTCCCTGTCCTTGTCATACTGCTCGGGCCGGTCGAAATCGCGGATAAAGGAGTATTTAGGGTGCGTCGCCCCCATGGTGGTGCCGTGATTGGCATTGGGCGTTTCGTGCGCGATGTCGATCAGGTCGGCAAGACCGAGGTTCTGCACCTCCCAAGCGCTGTTCCAGTCGCTGGTATTCCGCCATTTGCGATAAAAGCCGTCCGCGGTTTTCTGTAAGTGAAAATCCTCCGGCACCATTCCCGGGTAGACGTCGATCGGCGTGTTCTCATTATAGCCGGGCACATCGAAGGCCCGGTGGTTCATGATGTTGTCGAAATAGACGCGGATGCCGAAGCGGTGCGCGGTCTGGACCATCTCGAGCAACTCGGCCTCGGTGCCGTAGCGTGTTCGCACGGAATTGCGCTGGTCTTTGGAGCCCATGTCATACGGATCCCACAAATCATAACCGACCGACAAACCGCCGGAGCCCTTGGTCGGCGGCGGGAGCCAGAGCGATCCATAGCCGGCCTCGGCCAATTCGGGCATTTTGCGGGCGATCTCGGACCACGAGACATTGAACAACTGAAGCATGCCCTCGGCGCGCGCGGAAGGGAGTTGCCCCCCCGCGAGGAGGAGAGAACCGAGCAGGGCGACGACCAAGCGACGCCCGACATGGGGGGAAACAAGCATCTGAGGAAAGGTCAATCTCCCATGTTGTAGTTTGGTGTCAAGGCTGCCCAGCATAGGTTTCTCGAGCCCTTAGGGCACACTGCGTGCGGTGAGTTACTCTTTAAATTCAGACAGTCGTTTGACTAGAGCGTTCAAACCCCACAACAAAAAACCACCCTGAGAAACAACCCGAGGTTGGCGCGGGACCGCACTTGGCGTAAAAAGCGGCTGCATCATGCTCTGGGAACATCACACCGAGCCTATGGCGACCCGGCGGGTTTTTGCGCACCGCATGGCCGGCCAAGTGCTTCTCGTTGTGGGTTTCGTCGGCGCCGCCCTGATCCTCGGGACCCTCGGTTACGTGGCCATCTCCGATCTCGATTTCGTCGATTCCTTCCTTGAGGCCAGCCTGCTCATGAGCGGAGCCGGACCGCTCTACACCGAGAGGAGCTCACCCACCTCGCTCAAGCTTTTCTCCTCAATCTACGCTCTGTTCTGCACCCTGCTTGTGGTCACGATGGTGGGTGTTCTGGCCGCCCCGATCATTCACCGCACGTTCCACCGCCTGCATCTGGAACGTGAGGACAAAGAGGACGATCCTTAACCGACGCCCAATCCGGCCTCCAGCGAGTCACCCACGGTCTTGAGCACCTTGACCCGGGCATACCATTTGTAATTGGCCGGGATGACCTGCCAGGGGGCGAAAGCGGGGGACGTCTCGGCAAACATTTGCTCTGCTGACTTGATGTAATCATTCCAGCGGTGGCGGTTGCGCCAATCCTCGTCGGTGATTTTCCAATGCTTGAGCGGGTCTTCCGCGCGCTTCTTGAAACGCGTCATCTGCTCCTGTTTGCTGATGTGAAGCCAGAGTTTGACGATGATGACACCGTCGTCATGGAGCATGCGTTCGAACTCGTTGATCTCGGCGTAGGCGCGTTTCCATTCGGTCCTGGTGCAGAAGCCCTCGACGCGCTCGACCAACACCCGCCCATACCACGAGCGGTCGAAGATGGCGATCTCTCCGCGGGACGGGAGCTTGCTCCAGAAGCGCCAGAAATAATGGTGCGCGTATTCCTCGGAAGTCGGCTTGATGGTGGAGTAGACGCGGAGGTGGCGCGGATCGAGCCGTTCGACCAGGCGCTTGATCGCGCCGCCCTTGCCCGCCGCATCGGGCCCCTCCACGACGATGAGGACACTGCGCTTGGTGTCCTTGAGCGCGTGTTGAAGCTGGAGCAGGCGGAGGTGACCTTCCTTCATTTTCTCCCGGTAGCGCTCCATCGTGTAACTCTTCGTCTGGTCGAGGTCGGACAAACGGTTGGAATGGATCGCAGGCGCGGCGGTCATGGGGCGGACCATAAGCCAAAGCATCCGCCGAGGGGAAGCCTTGCGGGGATGGTTCGGCGGGCTCGGAGACGCCCACTTGGCCTGCGGGCTGGAGTTGGCTTGAGTCGCAGCAGCGGTGGGCTTGGGCGGTATGCTGGCCGGATGGGCGGCTCGTCTAAAGAACCAGCAAACGCAGCATCGATTCTTCAACTGCTGGAAACCGTGGGCAAAAAAAGGGAGGCGGGTGGACGAAAGACCTCGCGCAATTTTTCGAGCCAGCTCGCGGCTTTCTTCATGTCCGCGAGATAAACGAGGAAGCCTCGCCGGCGCCAGAGGCCATTTGTGCCGATTTGGTCACCGGGCTGGTCATTCCTTCCCGGCGCGAAAGATGTAGCCCTCGCTGCGCACGGTCTCGATCCAACCCGCGTGCACGCCGAGCTTGAAGCGCAGCCGCCGCACATGGGTGTCCACGGTGCGGCTGTTGACGAAATTGCGATAACCCCAGACGTCCCGTAGGAGGGTCTCGCGGCTGATGACGCGGCCGCGGTTTTCCATCAGCATGACGAGCAACTTGAATTCAATGGTGGTCAGATCGAGTTTCTCGCCCTCGACCAGCACGGCGAAGTTTCCCCGGTCGAGCGAGAACGGCCCCACCCGCAAGGCGGCGCTTTCGTCCGCAGCGGCGCGGCGCAACACGGCTTGGACGCGCAAGACCAGCTCGCGGGGGCTGAAAGGCTTGGTCACGTAGTCGTCCGCACCGAGTTCGAGACCGGCGACGCGTTCGCGGGGACCGGCTTTGGCTGTGAGCATGATGACGGCCATCGGCGCGGTGGCTTCACCCTGCTTGAGCTGGCGGCAAACATCCTCGCCCCGCATCTCCGGCAGCATGAGGTCGAGCACCACCACGTCAGGCCTGCGCTCGCGGGCCAATTTCAGGCCAGCCAGTCCGTCTGCGGCCTGGAGCACGCGGAATCCGGCCTTCTTGAGGTGGAGGCGAAGCAGGTCACGCACGTCCTCCTCATCTTCGATCAGCAGGACGGTGTGTAGTGCTGGTGGATTGGCAGACATGCGGTTTGGGCGGTGCCATCGCAACCCGCAGGAAGGAGAAATCGAGCCACCCCGGCTGGCCACCCGGAAAATGTGCCGAAATTGTCACAGGCGTTTTGCTTCCCCGCAGGGGGCGGCGCGTGCCATCAAGCGGGGTGCCCGCACACCGCACCGGCTGGATCTCGGACGTTCATCTCGGCACCCGCGGCAGCCAGGCTGCGGCGTTGCTCGAGTTTCTGCGCGACCACGAATTCGAAACGCTCTACCTCGTCGGCGACCTGCTCGACATCTGGTCGCTGCGCCGCCGGCGCTACTGGCCCCAGGCGCACAACGACGTGATCCAGAAACTCCTGCGCAAGGCGCGCAAGGGCTGCCGGCTGGTTTATGTGCCGGGCAACCACGACGAATTTGTCGCGGAGTTTCCCGGCGACTTCGGCAACATCGAGATTGTCCCGCAGATCGTCCACACGACGGTGGACGGGCGGCGCATTCTGGTCATGCACGGCCACGAGCTCGACACCGTGATCCAGAACATGGGTTGGCTGGCCCATGTAGGCGACGTCGGCTACCAACTCCTACTCCGCGCCAACCGCCCGGTGCACTGGGCTCGTCACCGGCTCGGCCTCGCCCCATGGTCACTCAGCGCCTACGTCAAATCACGGGTCAAAAATGCGGTCAATTTCATCAGCGATTTCGAGGAAGCCGTCGGCCGCTATGCCGCGAACCACAAGGCGGAAGCCGTGCTCTGCGGTCACACCCATTCACCGTCCATCCGGCGGGTCGGCGTGGTGGACTACTACAACTGCGGCGACTGGGTCGAGCACGGCACCGCGCTGGTCGAGGACCATGACGGCCGCATCACGATGCACTACCAGCACGAGGCGACGGCAGCTGCGGCGGCGCAGCCCTGATTACGGTCGCGCGCGGCGGCGGAAGCGGTAGGCCGCCAAGCCTACTCCGGCCAAGGCCAGCATCGCGTAAGTCGAGGGCTCGGGCACCGCGTTGATAGCGGTTCCGGGAGAGCCGATGTTGCCGAGGGCATTGCTCGAAGTGTAGGCGAGTTGGTCGAAGTCTGTGCCGGCGATCGTGCCCACCGTGCTGATCACGCCATTGCTGGACGAGCCGTAGGTATCAAAGCCGCCGGCGCGGTTGTAGCCGTAGAAGAAACTCGAACCGGTCGTGGCCAGGCCGAAGCTCGCGCGTGGCGTCTTCTCCACCCCAAGGGAATCGAAGAGCACGAGCCCGTCTGCGGTCGAACTTAACCCCACCCCACTGCCCGTGTAGGAGCCGATGACAATCGAGGCGGCCGCGCTGCCCCAGAAAGTGCGGAAAGCAGGGATGTCGGTCCCGGGATTGGCCGTCTCAAGGAAAACAGCGGTCTGACCACCAGCAATCGAAGTCACGCCATTGAGGGCTACCGAAACGGCGAAGCTGAACGAACTGTCGTCCATCTTCCAGCCAGTGAGGTCGACCGAGTTGGTCAGGTCAAAATTGCTGACCTCGAACCAATCGACGGTTCCTCCGACTCCGGATGAACTCATCACCTCGGTGATGCGCAGACTGGAGAGCTGGGCCTGAGCCCGGGGCCCCGCGGAGAAGGTGGCAGCCGCGAGCAGAGCGATGGCAAAGATGTTCCTGGATTTCATGAGTGGTGATTTGGTTTGCATGGCAGGCGCGAAGTTGTCGGGACACGACGTCAAAGCCAAAGGCGGGAGTGTGACATTATTGTCACATCTGGCGGCTACCATGACGGCCTTGCGTCGTCGACAAGGTAGCCCATGCAGGCTCGCGCTCTCATCGTTGCCATCCTCGCACTCGGCCTGCCGTCCGGTGCATGGGCAGAAGATACCCGCGTGCTCTCGTCCGGGCGGGTGGCGTCCGACGCCACCGATACCGAGGGAGAAACAATCGGCGGGATCGGCTCCGCGATCGAGGTCGTGCCGGACGGCGTGGTGATGTTGAGCGACCGCGGGGCCGGTGATGGCATGATAGACTACCGGCCGCGCTTGCAGTTCCTGCAAATGCAGCGCGAGGGCACTAAGTTGATCTTAACGCCGAAGCGCACCGTGATTCTGCGCGACTCGAACGACCGCGCCTTCACCGGCTTGTTCCCCGACAAGCCGGAGGCGGAACCGCCGCAGCGAACAGACGGCCGCATGTGCCTGGATCCCGAGGGCCTCGCCCTCGCACCTAACGGCAACATTTTCCTCAGCGAGGAATACCTGCCCTCGGTGCGCGAATTCTCGCCCGACGGAAAGTTTCTCCGCCGCTTCGAAACCCCGGCGGAGTTGGTGCCGCGAACCTCCCGGGGAACCACCGACTTTGCCACGGACGACGAAAAAGCGGTGGCGTCTGGACGTCAGCCGAATCGGGGCTTCGAGGGCTTGGCGCTCCTGCCGGACGGAAGGCTCGCGGCATTGCTGCAAAGCGGGTTGGCTCAGGATGGGGGGCGGCGTGCCGGGAGCGCGCGGCTGATCATTTTCGATGTAGCGACCGGGCGTGCCACCGCAGCTTATCGCGTGCCCTTCAGCGAGGTGGCGGCAATCAACGCGGCCGCTCCCGAAGGCAAGAGGATCGAGGCAAAGCATCTGGCGTTTAGCTCACTGACCGCATTGCCGGACGGTCGCCTGCTCGCCCTTGAGCGGGAGAATTTCGGCGCTGATGGCACCAGCAATCGGGACATTGCCCGCTGGAAGGCGGTCGTGCTGCTCGACCTGCGTGGAGCCGGAGACATCCTGGGCCGCGAGGACATCACCGCTGCTGCTCCCGTGCAGCGCGAAGTGCTCTTCAATCTGGCTGCGCTCGATGTCCCCGGGCTGCCGCGGGAAGATTTCCCGGCCAAGTGGGAGGGCCTGGCCATCGTTGGGCTCACGGGCGACCGAATCCGCCTCCTCCTCTCCTCGGACAATGATTTTCTCAACCCGCATTTGTCGCTGCGCAACGCGGCCGGCGAAATGAGCGACACGCCATTCCCGCGCGCCGAGCGCGCGCAGGACACTTGGATCGTCGAAGTCGAAACCACCCTGCCCCCTGCCCCGTTTTCCGCCTCCCGGAGCAGCTACCAACCAAAACAAATCCCATGAAAAGCAAATCCGCAGGCTTCACCCTCATCGAACTCCTCGTTGTCGTGGCCATCCTCGGCATCCTCGGTTTCCTCATCGTTCCAGCGGTGGCCAGCGCGATGTCCTCATCGCAAAAGGCCGGTGCCCTCAACCAGATCAAACAGATCAGCACCTTGGCCGTGACCTACGCGGCGGACAACAACGGCCAGTTGCCCGACGAGGGCGGCGAGGGTGTGCAGTCGATCAACAAGATCAAAACGGCAACCAACGCCTGGTATAATGTCCTCCCTCCGCTCGGGGGTCTCAAGCCAGCCTCGGCCCTCACGCGGGAAAACTTTAACACGCCCGAGTCGGTTTTCTTCCTCAAGGCGGCCGAGTATCCGGCTCGACCGGGCTCCAGCGTGTTTTTTGCCTACGGGATCAATTCACAGTTGGTCGACGCCAGCCGCCCGGTCATTCGTCTTCACCAAATCACGAAGCCCGCGCGCACCGCGCTCTTTGCCGAAGCGGCCCTGCCGGACGAAAAGGACCTGCTGCCGGCGGGAGGGACGACATCGGATCTCGGCCAGCCCAAGGTGCGCGACCGCCGCTTCGTCGGACGCTACAACGGCGCGGGCATCATCGGTTTCGCCGACGGCCACGCGGAAGTCGTGCCGGTCAACAAGGCTTTCGACACGAACGTCGTCCTCTGGGAACTCCAACTCCCCTAACCACCACCTCCTCTTCACCATGAAAATCCCCTTCCTACCCTGCCTGTCCGCGCTGGTCGCGACGCTCACCATCCAGACCCACGCCGCCGCCATTCTGCGCATCACCGAGGTGATGAGCAGCGGCGACACCGCGGACTGGTTCGAGGTGACAAACTACGGCGACGCGACGGCGGACCTGACCGGCGCGAAAATGGATGACAACTCGTTCAGCTTCGCGAGCTCCGTGGCACTCAATGGCGTGACCGCAGTCGCGCCGGGTGAGTCGGTCATTTTCATCGAGGGCAACCAGGCCACGGCCGATACCTTCAAGACGAACTGGGGTGCGGCCGCCGTGCCGGTCGGATTTTACAGCGGGGCCGGCGTCGGTCTCTCCAGCAGCGGCGACGGTGTGGTCGTCTTCAACTCGACCGGCACCGAGATCACCCCGCGGACGAGCTTCGGTGCGGCCACGGCCGGCACGACCTTCTACTGGAGCTACGACTCGGCGGGCACGCTGGCCACGGCAGCCCTTGGAACCCTGACCGCCAGCACCCTGCCGGGCTATGTCACTTGGCTGAACAACACCACGACCATGCAGGGCACACCGGGCGCGGCCGTGGTCTCGGGCGCTGCGTCCTACCTGTATTGGAAAGGCGGTGCCGGGACGTGGGCCGCGACGGGTGGCACCGATTGGCGGCCACTCGGCAGCACCAACGGAGGACCATGGAGCAGCACGAACACCGCGGTTTTCAACGCCGGCAGCGGCACCGTCACCCTGGGTTCGGCGGTCAGCGCCAAGGCCCTGCAGTTTAGCGTTGGCGGCTACAACATTATCGGAACCAATCTCCTCACCCTGACCGAGGGCAATGTCATCGGCAACGTCGGGACCACCGTGCTGGCCACCCCGTTGGGCGGAACCAACGGTCTGGCCAAATCGGGCGCAGGAACCATCGTGCTCAGCGCGACCAACGCCTACGAGGGCTTCACCTCGGTGGTCGAGGGCCGGTTGGTGCTATCCAACGCGGCGGCCGTGCCGTCTGCCTCGGCCATCACGACGGCACGTTTCACCACCTTCGACTTCGGCGGTCTCGGTCCGGTGGTCGGGGGACTCGGCGGAGTGGGCACGTTCACCAACTTTGCCGGCACCCTCACAATCAGCCTCCCCGGCAGCAATAACGTCCGCCTCGACGGCCAGCTAAGCGGAGCTGGCCAGGTGATCATTGATTCGGCTGGCACCGGAGCGCAACGGTTCGATTCGAGCGGGCAATCGCGCGGTGACGGTCTGGAAAAAAATTACACCGGGCAAACGATCGTGCGGCGCGGCGTGCTTGAGGTTGATGCCAACGGTTATCCGGGCGTGAGCGGTGTGCCGACGCGAACCTCAGCGCTGATTATTGAGGGCACGGCGACCAATCGGGGCGAGTTGACGCTGACCATGGACGGTGGCACCTACGAGTTCGGCGGGGGTCTTCCTTCGCTGCCGCTCATCACCCTGGCCGGCGGAACCATCGGCAACGAGGCGTCCGAAACGGTGGATATTTACAACGGTTTCCTCGTGAGCGGAACCGGTTCGGTCATCACCTCGCGCGGAGCGGGCAACGGGACCAACACTTTTGCCGGGGAGTTCCACATCTGGGGCAACATCGGGGGCGCCGGCTTGGTGCGCAAGACAGGCGACGGTGTCCTCTTCCTGCACAACAGCAACAACTATTCCGGAACTTGGGAAATCGCCAATGGCACGATCGAGGTGGTCAGCGGCGCCTCGACCGGCAGCGGGCCGCTCAACCTGCTGCGCACGAATACGGTCAACGGCGAGGACCTTGGCGTCCTGCGAGGGCGCGGGACCGTCGGCGGCAACCTTGGAGTCGCGGGCGAAGTCGACCTCATGGCCGCACCCGGCAGCCTTGCGGTCAGCGGCAATGTAACGATGACCAACGGCGGCCGGCTGCGCCTCCGTCTTTTTGGCGAGTCCACGCCCTCGGTCCGCATCATCGCCACCGGCGCCTTTTCGGCCACAACCGGCGCGATCCTCCAAGTTGATGGCACCACTGCAGCCGGAAGCTATCCGGTGCTGATGGCCTCCGGCGGCATCGCCGGGGCAACCAACCTTGCGGTCAACGGACTGGCTGGCAGCGGCCTGATCGGCACAGTCGCGGTCAACGGCAACACCCTCGTCCTTAACCTGACGACCAACAGCGGGACGACCTACGCCGCATGGTCCGGTGGAGTGCCGGCCGGCACGGACACGGACAACAACGGCTTCACCGCGCTGGAGGAATACGCCCTGGGCGCGATGGCGCCGGGGGCGCCGTTCGTCCAACCGGTCCTGGGCACCAGCACGGCCGGCGGCACGAATTTCCTCACGCTTACGGCCAACATCCGCACAAATGGCGCCGGCCTGTCCGTCGCGGGCCAGGCGACCACCGCGTTATCGGGCACGCCGCCCTGGAGCACCAACGGGGTGGACTTTGTCGTGACGGGCAACACCAACGTGCCCGGCGGGTGCGAACAACGGATTTACCGCACTCCGAGGGACACCACGCGCAAGTTCCTCAACCTGCAATTCATCCAGCAGTAGGACGCCCCGCGTCAACCGAACCTGCCGGTGATGTAATCTTCGGTGCGCTTCTCGCGGGGGTTGGTGAAGATTTTTATCGTCCGGTCGAACTCGATGAGGCTGCCGAGGTAAAAGAACCCGGTGAAGTCGGAGCAGCGACTGGCCTGCTGCATGTTGTGCGTGACGATGACGATGGTGAATTCCTTCTTCAGCTCGCTGATCAACTCCTCGATGCGCATGGTCGCGATCGGGTCGAGGGCCGAGCAGGGCTCGTCCATGAGCAGAACCTTCGGTCGGTTGGCGATGGCGCGGGCGATGCAGAGCCGCTGCATCTGACCGCCAGAAAGACCCAGGGCGCTTTCGTGCAGGCGGTCCTTCGCCTCGTCCCACAAGGCGGCCCCGCGCAGACTGCGCTCGACCGCCTCGTCGAGCTTGGCCCGGTCGCGCACCCCGGCGATGCGCAGGCCGTAGACGATGTTCTCGTAGATGGACTTGGCGAAGGGGTTCGACTTCTGGAAAACCATGCCGACGATGCGGCGCAGGCTGATGACCTCGAGGGTCGGATCGAAGATGCTGCGTCCGGCCAGCTTGATCTCCCCGGTGTAACGCACGCCGTCGATCAACTCGTTCATGCGGTTGAAACTGCGGAGCAGCGTGGTCTTGCCGCAGCCGGACGGACCGATGAAGGCCGTGACCTGACGCTCCGGGATGTCGAGGTTGATGTCCTGCAGGGCCTGCTTTTTCCCGTAGAAGAAATTGAAGTCGCGGGCCGTGAGAATGTCCGGGCTGCCGGGCAACTCAACGCCGGCGGCCGCTGCAGCCGCCTCGAGGGCCGAGCCATTCCCGACAGATTTTTCGGAGGTGGTCATGCGTGTTTCCGGCTGAAGACCAACTGGGCCGTCACGTTGGTCAGGGTGACTAGGAAAACCAGCACGAGGGCTCCGGTCCAAGCCATTTTTACCTGGTGCTCAAAAGGCATGGTGGAAAAATTGTAGATCAGGACCGAAAGCGAAGCGGTTGGCTCCATCAAAGACTTGACCCAAAACTGACTGAAAAGCGCGGTGAAAACCAGCGGGGCCGTCTCGCCCGCGGCCCGGGCCACGGCCAGCATCACGCCGGTCATGATGGCCGGCATGGCATCGGGCAGGACGACACGGAAGATGGTCTGAAACTTGGTGGCCCCCAATCCGTAAGAGGCTTCGCGGTAGGCCCGCTGCACACCAAGCAGGGCCTGTTCGGAGGTCAGCAGGATCGTCGGGAGCATGAGCACGGCCAAGGCGACTCCGCCGGCGAAGGCGGAGAATCGTCCGGTGACCGCGACCACCACGGCGAAGGCAAAGACACCGCAGATGATGGAGGGAATGCCGGTGAGCAATTTGGCCACGAAGCGCACGGCGGCGGCGAGACGGGCACCCGGGTGGTATTCGCAAATGTAGATGGCCGCGAGAACGGCGGGAGGCGCGGAGAGAGCGAGGCCCAAACCAACCATGATGAGTGTGCCGATGATGGCATTGCCGAAGCCTCCGCCGATCATGCCGGCCGCGGGCGGGAGGGAGGTGAAGACCGTCCAGTCGAGGAGCGGGAGGCCGTTCTTGACCACGAGGTAAAGAAGGGAAACCAGCGGCACGAGGGCGAGGAAGGACAGGGCGAGGCAAAGGCCCGTGAGCAACCGGTTGCCCAGCGACCGGCCGAGAAGTTTGGTCGACTCGATCGATCCCTCTTCGAAAAAGTCCCGGGCGTGGGTGATGGGATTGTCCATAGCCGGTCAGCGGATGCCCGCCGTTCTCCTTTCCGTGAGGCGCAGGACGGCCTCGCCGGCGATGTTGACCAGCAGGGTCAGCGCAACCAAGACCAGCGCAGCATACATGAGCGCACTGACCTGCATGCCCTCGGCCTCGCCGAACTGGTTGGCCAGGAGGCTGGCCAGCGTGCCGGAGGGGGCGAAGAGGGAAAAGGAAAGCCGCGGGCTGTTGCCGATGAGCATGGCCACGGCCATGGTTTCACCCATGGCGCGGCCCAGCGCGAGGATGGTGGCGGCCACGACACCCGGCGCAGCCGTCGGCAGAATCACGCCGAAGATTGCTTCCCAACGCGTGGCCCCAAGCGCATAGGCTCCTTCGCGCAGCGTGCCGGGCACGGACACGAGCGAGGATCGCGAGATGGCGGTGATGGTGGGCAGGATCATCAACGCGAGGACGATGGACGCGGTCAGCAAGGAGTTGCCGTAAGCCGGGCCGGCGAGGAAAGGAATGCTGCCGAATCGATCCGAGGTCCAGGTGCCCAGTGATTGCACGAGCGGGATAACCACGAAGATGCCCCACAGGCCGTAAACCACACTGGGGATGGCGGCGAGCAGTTCCACGACGAAGCGCATGAACTGGCGGGCGGGCGCGGGCAGAAAATCCTCGCTGAGAAAAATGGCGATGGCCAGTCCGGGAGGAAAGGCGATGACGAGGGCGATGACTGAGGTGAGCACCGTGCCGACGAGGAAAGGCAGCACGCCATAGCGCTCGCGGTTCGGCACCCAGTTGGCCCCGCTGAGAAAACCCGCCCCGAACTGCTTCAGCGCTGGCCAAGCCTCGTGCAGGATGGCCCAAAGGATCCAGATCAGCACCCCGACCGCCGCGACCGAGGCCGCGCGGCAAATCAGCTGGAAAAAATCCAAGCGCGCCGCGGCGGAACGAACTGGCGGCGGAGTGGCCATGCGGGCGGGACCGTTACTGGACCGTGTCGAGGGCTGCGTTGGCCTTGGCCACGACCATTTCGGGGAGCGGGATGTAACCGAGCGAGACGGCCAGCGATTGACCCTCGGTCAGCCCATAAGTGATAAAATCTTTGAGCGCCTTCAGTTTGGCCGGGTCGTCGTATTTCTTGTAGAGCAGGAGCCAGGTGAACGAGCTGATCGGATAAGCCTCGGGTGCAGCCGGATCATCCGGCCAGGCGCGCAGGTTCTCCGGCAGTTCGATCGAGGCCAGGGCGGCGGCCCCGCTCGCGGGGGTCGGGGCCACAAACTGGCCCGACTTGTTCTCGACCGAAGCCATGGGGAGGCCGTTTTGTTCGGCGTAGCCAAACTCGACATAGCCGATCGTCCCGGGAGTCTGCTTGATCAGCGCGGTCACGCCTTCGTTGCCCTTGCCGCCGATGCCGACAGGAAAGACCACCGATTTGTCAAAGCCGACCTGGTCGGCGAACTCCGGACTGATCGCGGCGAGGTGCTGGGTGAAGACGTAGGTCGTGCCACTGCCGTCCGAGCGGTAGGCGACATTGATCGCGAGGGCCGGCAGTTCGACCCCCGGATTGGCCGCGGCGAGGGCGGGGTCATTCCACTTTTTCACCGTGCCGAGAAAAATTCCGGCGAGGGCGGCGCGAGTGAGCTTGAGGCCGGTGACCCCGGGAAGATTGTAGGCGAGGACAACGCTGCCGGCCGTGGCGGGAATGAGAACCGCCCCGCGCGGGGACCGGGCCATCTCCTCATCGCTCATGGCAGCATCACTCGCGCCGAAATCCACCACGCCTTGGAGGAAATTCTTCACCCCGGCGCCGCTGCCGACCGACTGGTAATTCACCTTCACCGCGGGGACCTGCTTGTTGTATTCCACACTCCAGCGCTGGTAGAGCGGGGCGGGGAAGGTCGCGCCGGCCCCGGAGAGTTGCTGGGCCGGGAGCTGCGCGATAAACAAGGCGGTGAGGAGGATCGACGGCAGGGTGATTTTCATGGCGAAAGGCTTGGGTGGCGAAGGCGACCCCGGAGATTGACCAAGGCCGGGCGCAAAACAAAGCCCGGAGAATTGGCCCCCATGTGACGAGAATGTCACAAACACCCGCGACTCGCCTCGGGCCCGATGGCCGTTTAAGCTGGCCGCTTGCCCGAATTGCGCCTTCCCCTGCTTCTGCCGCTGGCCAGTGCCATGGTCTACGCGGCCGGTGCCATTATGATCAAGCTGGCCATTTCGCGCGGGGCCAACACCTGGGCCGTGACATTTTTCAGCAATCTGGCCATGGGGCTGATTTTTCTGCCGCTCGTGTTCTTCGGGTCGCAACCGTGGCACCTCGCGGCCATCCCTTGGGCGCTGGCGGCGGGCGGGCTTTTCTTCGCCGGGCAAATCGGCACCTTTCGCTCGCTGGCCGCCGGCGATGTTTCCATCGCCACGCCGGCGCTGGCCAGCAAGGTGGTTTTCGTCGCCCTGCTCAGCTTCGGCCTGCCGGCCAATCACGCCGACCCCGATCTCTGGCTGGCCGTGGGCCTGACCATGGGAGGGGTGATTCTGCTTCACCGCGGGCCGCGGCACGCCAAGTCCCATCCGCTGGCCACGCTGGGCTGGGCGCTTTTCGCGGCATTGTCTTTCGCCGCGACCGACATTCTGGTGCAGGCTGGGGCGCCGAAACTCGGGTTCACCCTCTTCATGCCGGTCATGTTCGGCACGGTGGCGCTGCTCTCATTTCCGCTCATCCTGCCGCACATCCCGCGCGGGCACCGCGCCAAGGCCACCCCCGGCGCATGGGCATGGGGCACAGCCGGGATCATCCTGCTCGCCGTGCAGGCCACGGGCATGAACGGCGGGATCGGCCTTTTTGGCAATGCCACGGGAGCCAATATCGTTTACAGCTCCCGCGGTCTTTGGAGTCTGCTGCTTCTCGCCCTCCTGGCCCGCCGGTTGGGGGTGGGTGAGAGCACGCTGAGCCGGGGAACGTTCGCCCTGCGCTTGCTGGGCAGCGTGCTGATCCTGGCAGCGGTGGTGCTCGTCATGTTCTGACCGCCGAGACCAAACGCGGGACCGCATCCGCCGAGGCCCAAACGGGCAGAGCCCGCCACATCCACCGGCGCACTTCGCCCCGGGAAACTTTGCGCGGGGTCAGCGCTCCCTCGTCCGCGGCGGACGAAAGAGCCAAGGTGCGAAATCCCAAGAGTGCGGGCAGCAAACTGGCATAACGAAGACGGCCGGGACGCACGGCGACACACCAGCTCCCGCCTTCGTCGAGCAAATGGCTCGCGCGCTTCCGCCAGCGTGGCACGTCCGAGACCACGACATAACAGCGGCCGAGGGCCGCATCCATGGCGCGGTCCCGCAGAATGTTCACCAGCTGCAAACCTTCGCCGTAGGCCCGGCCGCGGTGACGCATGACCTCGAGCGGCGCGGAGGCAAAAACGCCGAGGCGCGCCGCGCACAGGTCGGTCCAAAATTCCCCGACGCTGCCCGCCACGAGATAGATGTAGCGCTGGAGTTCGTCGTCGCCGAGTGGCCCGGCATCCGCCCCGAATCGCTCGAGATCGATAAGCTGGCCCTCGAGAATGTGGCCGAGCACGCACCGCAACCGCCCGCGCGTTCCCTCCTCGGCCGCGTGCATCCGGCGCCACAACGCGGGCAACTCGGACAACAAACACCGCTCCGCCGCGTCGCGCAGCCCGTCGGTCCAGCCCGCCGGATCGTAACCGGCGATGGACGGCGCATCGAGAGAGGCCTGGGCCGCCCGCAAAATCTCCGCCCGCCTCGGCAAGTCGGACGCGGCGGAGTCCGCCAGCGTGTCGGTGGCGCGAGCCAGGAGATACCCGAGCGAGGCCTCGGCCCGCATCGGCCGCGGGAGCAGGCGCAGCGTGAGGTAGAATGAGCGCGAAACACGCTGGAGGATTTCTTTTTCCGTCACGGCCGCGGCACCTCCTCGGAAACCGTCACCGGGATCACCTGAATTTTTTCCGGCGAGGCCACGCCCAGGCCCACCACCTCGGCCGACTGCAGCCAGCCGGTCTGCTTGGCCAACGAGGGAAAACCGGCGTCGGCCCTGAATCGGTCGAGCAGCGCCGCGCCGGTAACATCAAGCGCCACCGGGTCACGCGAGGCAAAAATCGCGCCGTGATTCACCAGGTAGGGCGCGCCGGGGAACGGGCCGCCGGCGTATTGCGGACGCAGGGCATCAAGGATGGTCAGCACGACCTTCCCGCCGATGCGCGAATCCGAGTAGGCCTCGGCGATGTAGGGATCGCCATAACTCGGCGGCCGGGCCAGACGGCGCCAGTTGTCGAGGTTGTCGAGGACCATGCCGGAGATGGCACCATTGAGGCCGGAGGCAAAATGGTCGGACAACGCCGGAATGTGGATGACCTTGTCCACGCCGCCGGAGAGGACATTGGCCAGGTAACTTTTGCTGCTCACCTGTTCGGCCGGATTTTTCGGATCGTAATCGCGATCGCCATAGATGAGACGGCCCATGACCGACGCCGTGACGATGGCTTTCCCATCGTAACCGCCCGTGCCATCGGTTGAGGTCACGCGATAGCGGCGCCCGAGCGAGGAGTAGCCGGCCTGCAGCATGTTGGCCCACTCGCGGTCCCAAATCACAATACGATCGGCCGGAACCCCCGCCGACTCGAGCCCGAGGGCCACGGCCTCGATCACAGCGGGACGCGTGCTGGAAACGGGGGCGCCCGCCGCCGAGACCTTGAGGCCGACGCGATCGCCCGGCTTGACCAGATTCCGCCACGCGGAGGCAACATCCGGCTGGCCCGTGACCCGCATGACCAGCAGATCAACCATGCGCTGAACCATCCGCGGCCGCACCCGGCCGTCCTTCACTGCGGCGGGATCAATCGCGGCCCAGACCAGACCCGCGCCCTGCGGGGCGGCGGGCACGGGCATTTCGTCGGGCGCACCGTGAACCCACGCGACGAGGAAGAGCAAAATGAGCGGGACGATTTTCACCATGTCACCACCGCCATGGATCCCTGCGAAATGGCGGCAGCCTCCTCGACCGTGGTCCAGCGTTCCGCGTAGCCGGGGCCCCAGGAATCGGACAGCGCGATCTCGCCGGTCTCACGATTGAAGCCGACGATGAGGCAAACGTGCCCCTCCGAGGCCTCGCGCGAAAGTTTCTTGGCCTCGCGACGGGCGGGCTTGAGCCCGTCGTTCCAAGCCTTCCAATCCGTCACACCGGCCCGCTGACGGGTGTGCTCGTTGATGCGTTGGTCCACGGCATCGGACGTGTTGATCGCCCAGAGGATCGGCAGTCCCGCCTCGATCCACCGGCTCACATGGTTCACGTCGGGATTTCCGGATTCGGTTTGAATGCGCCGCCCGTGACGCCGCACGGTGTCACCCACGGCCCAAAGAAGATCGTTGATCGTGGTGCCCCCGCCGGGCCGGGTGTTGGCCGCCATGGCGAGGAGATACATGTCCGCCGGGATGCCGAGGTAACGCAACATTCTCTCCATCGTGGCGGGAACACAAAACCCCTTGGGGCCCTGGTCCACCATGGGCAGATCGCGCAGAATGACATCGCCATTGGGGCTTCGTTCGACCCGCGCCTGCAACTTCTCCCGCAGCTCCGCCGGGGGCACCTTTTTGACCAGCGCCGCCTCATCGAGATCGGAGGGAGGCACGACACGGACCGCCACGTATTCATCGCGCACCGAGACCAGAAGCAGCGCGTGGTCGCGCCAATCACGGCGTTTCGCCCGCTCGGTCAGCTTGCTCCCCTGCCCCGTCCTCTCGGGTGCCGCCTCCCCGGCCACCGTGCCGAGCAACTCATCGAGGGCCCGCTCGTCGTCCGCGATGGCTTTGCGGTAATCGCGCAAATCCCTCGTCGTCGGCCCGGCCTCACGCGGACCGGGGGTCGCGGTCGCGGAGGGGCCGAGCGAATCGCCCTTGTTGGCAAAAATAATACTCAACCCGGTGACCCGCCCCTGCGCGGCGGTGAGGGCAATGGAGTAGGGCCGACGACCGAGCACGCGCGTTACTTCCGACGGGTAAAGCCGGAAGCTGGACTCCGCCGAGGTCCGTGATTCCTCCGGCAAACCGAGGCGCTGGGCCACGGCATCCGCATCTTCATCCCAGGTGCTGCCCTCGGCCAGAAACAGCGGGATCCCCCAGGCCGCGTTCATTTTGTCCGCATCCGCGACCTCGGCCCGCAGCGGGAGGGACTGGCACCACATTGCCATGATGGCGAGGGCGGGGATGGCGGGCCTGGTCATGCCCCGCGGGCCAGCGGCGCCACCGGACGGATGTTCAGCGGCTTGACCTTGTCGTAAATGCGTTCGGCCACGGTGGGCCCGCCCTCGTAGCCGCGGGCCAGCATTTCCAGCTTGGCGTCGAGGTTGTCGATGTAGTGGAGAGCGATGGCCTCGGGAGTTTTCGGCTGCACGGGGGAACCGAACTGAAGTTCGCCATGGTGCGCGGCCACCAGATGAAGAAGATGCAGGCGCACGTCCTCACTCTCCGGGACGGCGTCCTTCCAATCGTCGAGCGGCAGTGTTTTCCAGAGCGAGTTGATCAACTCGATGCCGATGGTGATGTGCCCGAGCAATTCCCCCCGCTCGTCGAACGGCATGCTGAAACTCCCCTCGTCCACCGAGTTTTCCCACATTTTGCCCACGTCGTGAAACAGCACGCCGGAGACCAGCAGGTCGCGGTGCAGGGCCGGATTGGCTCCGCAGACGCCGGCGGCGTAGCGCATCATTTGTGCGACATGCTCGACCAGGCCGCCGCGCCGGGCGTGATGAAAGAAACGGGCGGCCGCCGTCCGTCGGAAACGCGGGCCGAATTTTTCCAAAAACAAGGAACCGAGAGCGTGGAGCCGCGGATCTTTGAGCCCGGCGACCTCCGCCGCGATGAAGCCATAGTCCTCCTCCTGCCGCGCCCGCAGCTCGGCCGGCCCGGCGAGAAACTCGTCCTTGGCCTCGCCGGTCAGCGCGGAAAAACTCCAGCGCCGCGCCTCGAGTCCGAAGGCCGGGTGCAAATGAAACTCGCCCTCGAGGCGGAGGCACGCGCCGGTGGCCAGCGATTGGGCGGCCGCGTATTGGCCGTTGTCCGACCAGACCCGCAGGGCGAAGCGGTCCCGCGCATCGCAGAGCTGCACCTCGAGGTAGGGCTTGCCGTCGCGGGAAGCCTTCTCGACCACGCCTTCGACCAGCACCGGCACCACCGCCGACACCCAGTCTTCCTTGCCCGCCGTGCGCAAGGCCGCGATTTCAGTCATGTCCGCCATGGATCAAGAAATTGCCCATCCCGGCCTCCCGGCGCAAGCGTCGCGGCGAGTTATTCGCCCGCCCCGGCCACGGCCTCCCACGCTTCACGTTGTTTCGCGCTCAGCGTGGTCGGCAATTGCACGTCGATCACGGCATAAAAATCCCCACGGGTCCCGCCGCGCTGCGGCAGGCCTTTGCCAGCCAGGCGGAACTTGCGTCCATTCTGCGTGCCCGGGGGAATTTTCAATTTGGCCCGCCCGTCGAGCGTCGGGATCGTCGCCTCACACCCCAGCACCGCCTGAGTCACCGGCAGCTCGACCTCGTGGATCACATCCGCGCCCTCGACGGTGAATTCCGGGTGCCGTTCGAAGCGCACGCGCAGGTAAAGATCGCCCGCCTCGCCGCCGCCGCGCCCCTCGCCGCCGATGCCGGCCAGCCGGATGCGCTGTCCCTCGCGGACGCCCTTGGGAATTTTCACCGTGTAGGTCTCGACCTTGCCCTCGCGCCCGCGGGTGAAGGAGATCTGCCGCGTGGAACCGTGCAGAGCCTCCTCCAGCGTGACCATGATGTCGGCCTCCGCGTCCTGTCCGCGCAGCGGCATGTCCTCGCCGTGGAAAGCACTGCCCCGCCGGCCGCCACGCGCAGCGCGGCCGAAGAAGGCTTCGAAGAAATCGCTGAAGCCCGTGCCGCCGAATTGGAAATCCTCTTCGTAACCCCCGCCCCCGCCCATGCCGCCGAAGCCGCCTCCCGCGCCAGGATGCCCCCCCGGCGGACGGCGGAATCCCCCGCCGCCCTGCTGCCAGTCGGGGCCGAGCTCGTCGTATTTCTTCCGCTTGTCCGCGTCGCTCAGGACCTCGTAGGCCTCGTTGATCTCCTTGAATTTTTCCTCGGCGGTCTTTTTGTCCTCGGCCAAATCGGGATGGTGCTTCCGGGCCAGCTTGCGGAAGGCCTTTTTTATTTCATCCGCCGTGGCCGTGCGGGCCACACCGAGAGTCTTGTAGTAGTCGCGAAATTCCACGGGATAGAGATTGACGGACTTTATAGATTCCCGACGGGGCCGGAGACGAACAGATTCCGCAGCTTTGCTTCGGCCCCGGGGCGCGCTACGCTGAATGCCCCATGCTCGACATCCGCCAGCTCCGCGACATCCCCGAGACCGTGAAGACCCTCCTCGCCCGGCGCGGGCCGGGACTGGACGAGTTGGTTGACCAGGTTCTCGCCGCCGACGCCGGACGACGGGCGAACGAAACCCGCTGGCAACATCTGCAAGCGGAACGCAAACGGCTGAGCAAGGAAATCGGCGCCCTCCGTGCCAAGAAAGAGGACAGCACCGCGCTCGAGGACGAGTCCAAGGCGATGGCCGTCGAAATGGAATCTCTGCAGGCCGCTTCGGCCGAGGCCGAAACGCGTCAGCGCGATCTGCTGCTTTCGATTCCGAATCTGCCGCACGATCTGATTCCCGAGGGCCAGGACGCCTCGGCGAACCCGGTCCTCCGCACCTGGGGCACGCCGCCTGCGCTGGAGAATCCGCAGGATCACGTCGCGCTCGGCGCGAAACTCGGGCTCTTCGACCCCGAACGCGCGGCCAAGCTGAGCGGCAGCGGCTTCATGTGCTACACCGGCCCGGGCGCACGCTTGGAACGCGCCCTGCTCAACTTCCTCCTCGACCTCCACACCCGCGACCACGGCTACACCGAGATGAGCCCGCCGTATCTGGTCAATCGCGCGACCATGACCGGCACCGGTCAGTTGCCGAAGTTCGAGGCCGACCTGTTTGGCGTGAGCGGGAGCGACCTTTTCCTCATCCCCACGGCCGAGGTGCCGGTGACGAATTTCCACCGCGACGAAATCCTCGCCGCCGAAGCGTTGCCCGTGCGCTATGTCGCCTACACGCCGTGCTTCCGCCGCGAGGCCGGCTCGACCGGACGCGAGACGCGCGGACTCATCCGCATGCACCAATTCGACAAGGTCGAGCTGGTGAAAATCACCACGCCGGAGAACTCCGCCGCCGAGCTGGAATCGCTCACGGCCGACGCCGAACGCGTGTTGCAACTCCTCGGCCTGCCTTACCGCGTGATCGAACTCTGCGGCGGCGACCTCGGTTTCAGCGCCAGCCGCACCTACGACATCGAAGTCTGGGCCCCCGGCCACGGCGGATGGCTCGAGGTTTCGAGTTGTTCGAGTTTCGGAGATTACCAAGCCCGCCGCATGGCGCTGCGCTACAAGGGCGCGGATGGCAAAAACCATTTCTGCCACACCCTCAATGGCTCGGGCACCGCACTGGCCCGTCTCTACGTCGCGCTGCTCGAAAACGGCCAACAGCCGGACGGCTCGGTCCACCTGCCCGAGGTGCTGCAGCCCTATTTCGGCGCGGCACGCCTCACGCCGGCCTGATTCGCATGAAAACGGCGGGCGACCTCCTGCCGCGGTTTCTCGCGGGCCTCGCGGACCTACCCCGCAACGCGCCCGCCCTCGTCGCCGTCTCCGGCGGCTGCGACTCGGTCGTGCTCCTCGACCTGCTGCGGCGCGCGCGCTTCCGCCGACTCGTCGTCGCGCACTTCCATCATGGCCTGCGCGGCGCGGCGGCCGAGGCCGATGCCCAGTTCGTCGAAGCATTGGCGCACAAACACCGCCGGCCCGTGGTGGTGGGACGCGGACGGACCCGCGCCCGCGCCGCCAAGCACAAGGAGTCGGTGGAAGAAGCGGCCCGCGCCCTGCGCCGTGCCTTCCTTGCGTCCACGGCCAAGCAGCACAGGGCTGCGACCATCTTCCTCGCCCACCATGCCGGCGATGTGGCCGAGACCATGCTTTTTCATCTGGCCCGGGGCGGCGGACGGCGCGGCCTGACCAGCCTGCGCCCGCGGGCGCCGCTGGAAAACTCGGAGGCCGTGTTGGCCCGGCCGCTGCTCGGATTCACCCGAACCGAGATCGAGGCCTACGCCAAGGCGCGCCGCCTCGCGTTCCGCACCGACGAATCGAACGCCTCGCGCGACCACACACGAAACCGGCTCCGCCACGATGTGCTCCCCGCGCTGGCCGCCGCCGTCGGCTTCGCTCCCGAACTTCCCATGGCCCGCGCCGCAGTCATTCTCGCCGATGAAGAGGACTGGCTCGAATCACTCGTCGCCGCCGAGGCCCGGGCTGCGTCACTCCACACGCGCGTCCTGCGCGATCTGCCACCCGCGGCCCAGCGCCGCCTCCTCCGGGCGTGGCTGCGTCAACGCACCGGCCTCGAGGTGGATTTTGCCACGACCGAGACCGCCCGCTCCCTCGCCCTTTCGAAAGGCTCACCCGCCAAGATCAACCTCCCCGGCGCCCGTCACCTCCGCCGCTCCGCCGGCCAAATCTTCATCGAGACCGAACCAACGCGGAAGCGCCAGCCATAGCACCGGACGCAGCAGGAGCATCACGAAACAACAACGGCCCCCGTGGACCGGGCTCAATCCGCGAGGAAGTCCGGGCTACTCGGACTTTTTGTCGCCTTCTTGGCCCGACTTGGCCGAGAATTCTTCCAGCGAAAGCTTGCTGTCCTTGTTCGAGTCTTTTTTCCCGAACTTGGTTTCGCCCTTGGTTTTCTTCTCGCCCTCCATCTTGCCGATGAACTCTTCCAAGCTGAGGAACCCATCGGAGTTCTTGTCCTTCTTCTTGAAGTTCTCCTCGGGGGTGGCTTTGGGCTTGTCGCCCGCGGAGTCTTTGGTGTCTTCGGCGTGAAGAGGCAGCGAAAGGGCAAGGCCCAGGGCGAGGAGGAGGATGTATTTCATAGGAGGGTTGGTTGAGTATTTTTTAATCGAGCACCACTCATAACACGATGGCACCAGGCGGAAAATGAAAATCCCGCAACGCCCCATTTTGGCGCCTCCGCCAAACCCCACCTCCTTGTCACGCCTGAGTCAGGCACCATAAGTCATCTGCCATCCGTCATCGAATCTCAGCAACCCGCCATCCGCCATCAAACATCTGCCATCGCCGCGCCCCGCGCGGCGTCCTTGACGACTCGCAATTATAGCTACAAACTGTATCTATGAGCACCGCAAGGATCTTCCAGCATGGAGGCAGTCAGGCCGTGCGGCTTCCGAAAGCCTTTCGCTTCGAGGGGACGGAGGTCCTGATCGAAAAACGCGGCCAGGAGGTCGTCCTCAAGGCCAAGCCGAAACCGAAGTTCAAAACGTTGAACGATGTCGCAAGATACTTCGCGGAAAAATATCCCGAGGCCGTCGATTTTCCGGATTCTCCACCACGCCCCCGCCAGCACGAGCGTCCGATCTTGGAGTGGTGAATCCCTAGACGACGTCCATGGCTGCCTACCTGTTGGACTCCAGCGTCTGCGTCATGATTCTGCGCGGTCGCACCGCGCTGGCGGAACTGCCGGCTCCTCCCGAGGTGGCAATTTCCGGCATCGTCGCGGCGGAGCTTTGGGCCGGCGCGATGAAAGCCGCTCGGGCCGGTGCGGCGGATCAACTTCTCGAACTGCTCGGGTTTTTTCCCGTGCTCGATTTCACCCCGGCAGCCGCCCGGTGCTACGGTGAGATTCGCGCCGATTTGGAGCGCCGTGGCCAGATCATTGGTCCCTTCGATCTTCTCATCGCCGCCCATGCGCTCAGCCTCGGGGTGACCTTGCTGACCGCCAATGCCCGCGAATTCAAACGCGTCAAAGGCCTCAACGTCCAAGCATGGAAGTGATCCAAGCTCCCGGCTCCAGGCTGTCACCTTCCACTCGTCACCCGTCACTTGTCACTCGTCACTCGGCTGCGCTACCTCCTCGCCCCCATGAAGAGCCGCAGCACATACCAGAACATCAGCGCGATGCCGGCGAAGAGTTGCAGCGCTGCGGCTACGTCGGCGTTCTGCGGATAGCGCTGGAGCACATTAGAAGTCGTGTAGAGCACCGAGGCCCCGGCGAGCAGCACCATGGCCACGGAGAACCACGTGCCGAGCTCGAACCCGAAGAGCACCGCGCAGACAATCGTCACCAAGGCGAACAACCCGCCCCACACGATGAGCGAGCGCAAGAAAGAGAAATCCTTCCGCGTGACCACGACCACACCGGTGAGGAGGAAGAATCCGCCGAGCGTGGCCTGCGCTGCGCTGGCGATCACGCCGGGAGCCGACTGATCGGCCACGGCGAGCAGGGGCACAAAGATCAGCGCCTGCAGGATAATGTAGAGGGCGAAGCCGACGTATTGCAGCGGACGCGCCACGGTCGGGACCGCGATCATCGTCGCGAGCCAGGACAGCAGCATGAATCCGCCCAGCACGATCAGCCAGGACACGCCGGAGACGAATTGCAGGACCACATTCGCGATCCCGCTTTGGAAGAACCAAACCTCCAGCCCGACGAAGAGCACGATGGCCAGCGCGAGCTGCGCATACACGCGCACGAGAAACGAACCTTGGGTCCGCGCTTCAAGTTCGCCCACTGGAACGGAGTAAGAGGAATCCATAGCATGAAAACTACCCCACCCCCGCCGAAAAGAAACCCCGAACTGCTTGTCCCGCCGCCCTCGCTCCCCCCACTGAATACTGAAAACTGAACCCTCGCCGATGCGGCGTCCTCTTTTTCCTTCGGTTATCGCCTCGCGGATTCTACCCTCCGCCCCATGCAATGGGTTGCCCCCTCGGAAAAAGACACCGCCACGGCAACGTTGGAAAAGCGCCTCTGGGACGCTGCCGACCAGTTCCGCGCCAATAGCGGCCTGAAGTCTCAGGAATACTCCGCACCCGTCCTCGGCCTCATCTTTCTACGCTTCGCCGAAGTCCGCTTCGCCGCCCAGCGCGCCAAGCTGGAGAAAGCCTCCGCCTCCGCCCGCCGTGGCAGTCGCGTTGATGACCCCGCCGCCTACCACGCCGAGGGCATCCTGTTCCTGCCCGACGACGCGCGGTTCGACTACCTGCTGCACCGCCCCGAAGCCGAGAACATCGGCGCGAAGGTCAATGCCGCCATGCGCGACATCGAGAAGCACAACCCGCAACTCGCCGGCGTCCTGCCCAAGACCTACAACCTCTTCACCAGCACCCTCCTCAAGGAACTGCTCAAGAAGGTCTCCGAGATTCCCGCGTCGCTGGACTACGACGCCTTCGGGCGCATCTACGAATACTTCCTCGGCGAGTTCGCCATGAGCGAGGGCCAGGGCGGCGGCGAATTCTACACCCCCAGCAGCATCGTCCGCCTCCTCACCGAAGTCATTGAGCCCTACCACGGGCGCATCCTCGACCCCGCGTGCGGTTCGGGCGGCATGTTCGTCTCCTCGGCGCGCTTCGTCTCCGAGCACAAGAAGAATCCCGCTGCCGAACTCTCCATCCACGGCGTCGAGAAAACCGACGAAACCGGCCGCCTCTGCCGCCTGAACCTCGCCGTCCACGGCCTCGAAGGCGAAATCAAACACGGCGGCAACATCAACAGCTACTACGACGACCCGCACGACGCCACGGGCCGCTTCGACTTCGTCCTCGCCAACCCGCCGTTCAACGTCAACGCCGTGGACAAGGAGCGGTTGCGCGACATGGTCGGACCGGGCCGCCGCTTCCCCTTCGGCCTGCCGCGCACCGACAACGCCAACTACCTCTGGATTCAGCTCTTCTATTCCTCGCTCAATGAGAAGGGTCGCGCCGGATTCGTCATGGCCAACTCCGCCTCCGACGCCCGTTCCTCCGAGCAGGAGATCCGGCAGAAGCTCATCGAAAGCCGCGCCGTGGACGTGATGGTCGCCGTCGGCCCGAACATGTTCTACACGGTGACGCTCCCCTGCACCCTCTGGTTTCTGGAGAAAGGTAGGGACGGATCGCAGAGCCGTCCGAAGAATCTGCGCGACACCGTGCTCTTCATCGACGCCCGCCACATCTACCGGCAGGTGGACCGCGCGCACCGCGAATGGACGCCCGCGCAGATCGGCTTCCTCGCGAACGTTGTTCGTTTGTATCGCGGCGAAGACCTGGACTTCACGTTGGGCGGCGAAGAAGCGAAGGCAAAGCTCGAGGAAGTCTTCGGAACTCGTCACAAGTCACTCGTCACTTGTCACTACCTCGACGTTCCCGGTCTCTGCAAAGCAGCCAGCATTCAGGAGATAGCGACTCAGGGCTGGTCGCTAAACCCCGGTCGCTACGTCGGCGCGGCCGCCGGCGAAGCCGTGAGCGACGAGGACTTCAAGGAACAGCTCGAAACGCTGAACGAAGAACTCGAAACCCTCAATGCCCAGGCGCGCGACCTCGAACAAACTATCACCGGCAACGTGGCTGAGATTCTGGAGGCGTGACGATGGAAGCGACCCGCAAGTCTGTCGGCGAATGGCTCGATGCAGTCCCGCGGCAACCGAAAATCAAACGGTCGGCGTATCAGGATAGCGGTCGTTACCCAATCGTTGACCAATCCCAAGCGGACATCGCCGGCTACACGGATGATGAGGCTTGGCTCTACCAAGGCGAATTGCCGGTCGTGATTTTTGGCGACCATACTCGTGTCCTGAAATTCGTGAATTTCCCGTTTTGCGTTGGCGCTGACGGCACTCAACTTCTTCGTCCGGTTGCCGGCAACGACATCCGCTACTTCTATTACGCTCTGCGGAATGCTGACCTGGCGAACTACGGCTACGAACGCCACTTCAAGTATTTGAAGGAGGAGGAAATTCCAACGCCTCCGCTGCCGCTGCAACGGCGGATAGCGGGCATCCTATCGGCCTACGACGAGTTGATGGAGAACAGTCAGCGGCGCATCCGGCTCTTGGAGGCGATGGCCCGCGCCCTATACCGCGAGTGGTTCGTCCACTTCCGCTTCCCCGCCACGGCGGGCAGGCCCGGCCACGAAAAGCACCCGCGCGTCGCCTCCCCCCTCGGCGACATCCCCCAAGGCTGGGAGGTGAAGCCGCTTTCCGCGCTGTGCAGTCGAATGGAATCTGGCGGCACGCCGAAAAGGAAAAGCCCCGAGTATTGGGCGGACGGAAGCATTGATTGGTTCAAGACCGGCGAATTGTGGGACGGCTTCCTGTTCGGTTCAGAGGAGAAGATTACCGCGCTTGGCCAGCGCGAATCCAACGCGCGCATTTTCGAGCCAGGCACGATCTTGATGGCAATCTACGGTTCTCCCACTGTTGGCCGACTTGGGATTGTCACGCGCCCATCATCCTGCAATCAGGCGGCGCTCGGCCTCGTCGCGGACAAGAAGCAAATGAGCCAGACGTTTCTCTATTTCGTGTTGCTGTCACTTCGCG
Organism: Chthoniobacterales bacterium; assembly: GCA_049315725.1. Lineage (GTDB taxonomy): Bacteria > Verrucomicrobiota > Verrucomicrobiia > Chthoniobacterales > JACTMZ01 > JACTMZ01. Next base: position 27,501 of record JBMOJP010000013.1, read on the forward strand.
ACCATTTCAACGGGCTGGCGCAAGGCGCAGCCCAGCAGAACATTAGCAAGGAAAAGGTTGCCAATGCGTCGGCAATCGTGCCGCCACGGGCGCTGGTCGCAGCCTTTGACAAGCTCGCCGAACCAATTTTCGAGCAGGTCGAGACGCTCCAGCGCCAAGTCCAAAATCTCCGCCAGACGCGCGACCTGCTGCTGCCGCGTCTGCTGTCGGGGCAGGTGGAACTCAAAACGAATTGAGCCATGAAGAAACGCCCTGCAAAAACAGCCAAGTCCACCGCCACGTTGCCGTCGGATTACGCGCCGTTGCTGGCGGACATCAAGGCGCGGGTGCAGTCGGCCCGCATCAAGGCAGGACTGGCGGCCAACCGGGAATTGCTGGCGCTCTATTGGGACATCGGGCGGCTGATCCTCGACCGGCAGAGGCGGGAAGGCTGGGGCGCGAAGGTGATTGACCGGCTCTCGCAAGATTTGCAGCGGTCGTTTCCGGGGCAACAGGGGTTCTCGCGGGCCAATCTGCTTTTTATGCGGGCCTTTGCGGATGCGTGGTCAGAAACGCCAATTGTCTTACAGCCTGTTAGACAATTGGTGCCTGGGGAAAACTCCCAGCCTGCGACGGGAGCAATAGTGCAAGCGCCGCTTGCACTATTTCCGATCACACCTCCTGAACCGATGGCGTCGCTGCCGTGGGGACACAATCTTCTGCTCCTGCACAAACTGGAGAAGCCAGCAGACCGCGTCTGGTATGCCGCGAAGGCGGTGGAGCACGGCTGGTCGCGCAACGTGCTCGCACTCCAGATCGAGGCGGGCCTGCACAAGCGGCAGGGCAAGGCGGTCACGAATTTCAAAACCACTCTGCCGCCGGCCCAGTCCGACCTCGCCCAGGGCATCACGAAGGATCCCTACCTCTTCGATTTTCTGATGCTGCGGGACGACGCCAACGAACGGGCAGTCGAGGACGGGCTGCTGGCCCACGTCGAAAAGTTCCTGCTGGAGCTGGGCGCGAGCTTTGCGCTCGTCGGCCGCCAAGTGCACCTCAAACTGGGCGATCAGGATTTCTATCTCGACCTGCTGTTCTACCACCTGAAGCTGCGCTGCTATGTAGTGATCGACCTCAAGGCCCGGGACTTCACGCCGGAGGCCGCAGGGAAGATGAACTTCTACCTCTCGGCGGTGGACGACCGGTTCCGGCAGGCGGGCGACCAGCCGTCCATCGGTTTGATTCTTTGCCGCAGCAAAAACCGGGTGATTGCGGAATATGCGTTGCGCGACATGACCAAGCCGATCGGCGTGTCCGGCTACGTGACCAGGCTGGTGGATTCGCTGCCCAAGGCGCTCAAGGGCGCCGTGCCTAGCGTGGCGGAACTGGAAAAGGGCCTGGCCCAAGAATAGCCGATGAGCGCCCACGCCTACACCGAAGACCAGTTGGTCGAGCAGCCGGCCATCGGTTTGTTCGCGGAGCTGGGCTGGCAAACGGTGTCGGCGTTGGAAGAGGTTCTGGGGCAGGCCGGCACCCTCGGTCGCGAGACGAAGGGCGAAGCTGTCCTGTTGCCCCGACTGAAGTCGGGGTTGGAGCGGTTGAATCCCGCGCTGCCGCCCGAGGCCGTCACCGCAGCCGTGGATGATTTGACCCGCGACCGTTCGGCCATGAGCCTGGAAGCGGCGAATCGCGAGGTCTATCTGCTGCTCAAGGAAGGCATCAAGGTATCCGTGCCTGACAAGGAGCGCGGCGGGCAAAAGACCGAGCGGTTGCGGGTCATTGATTGGGAGAACCCCGCCGCGAATGATTTCCTGCTGGTGAGCCAGTTCAGCGTCACCGGCACGCTCTACACCTGCCGGCCGGATTTGGTCGGCTTCGTCAACGGCCTGCCGCTGGTGGTCATCGAGTTGAAGAAGCCCGGCGTGCCCGCGCGTGCGGCGTTCGACGAGAACCTGACGCACTACAAAGCGCAGATTCCGCAGCTCTTTTGGTTCAACGCACTGCTCATCGCCTCGAACGGCACGGACAGCCGCGTCGGTTCGCTCACGGCGGATTGGGAGCGGTTCTTCGAGTGGAAACGCATCGAACGCGAGGACGAACCGCGCCGGGTGTCGCTGGAGGTGATGCTTCGCGGCACGTGCGACCGGACGCGCTTGCTCGACCTGGTGGAGAACTTCACCCTCTTTTCCGAACACAAGGCCGGGCTGGTGAAGATCATCGGACAGAATCACCAGTTCCTCGGCGTGAACAACGCCATCGCCTCGATGCTCGAAGCGCGCAAGCTGGGGCACGGTCGCGGTGGCGTGTTCTGGCAGACGCAGGGTAGCGGCAAGAGTTTCTCGATGGTGTTCTTCGCGCAGAAGGTGCTGCGCAAGGTGGCGGGCAACTGGACATTCGTGGTCGTGACCGACCGCGTCGAGCTGGACGACCAGATTGCCAAGACGTTCAAGGCCACCGGCGCGGTGAGCGAAGCCGAGGGCGACCAGTGCCACGCCGCGAGCGGCGCGCATCTGCGGGAGTTGCTGCGCGGGAATCATCGCTACGTCTTCACTCTCATCCACAAGTTCCAGACTCCCGAGCTGCTCTGTGACCGGCCCGATGTGATCGTGCTCACGGATGAGGCGCACCGCAGTCAATACGACACGCTGGCGTTGAACATGCGCGCGGCGTTGCCCAAGGCACTTTTTCTCGCCTTCACCGGCACGCCCCTCATCGCTGGCGAGGAACGGACCAAGGACGTCTTCGGCGATTACGTTTCCATCTACGACTTCCAGCAATCCGTCGAAGACGGCGCGACCGTGCCGCTCTTCTACGAGAACCGAACGCCGGAGCTGCAACTCGTCAACCCGGACCTGAACGAGGACATCTACAACCTCATCGAGGCGGCAGAACTCGACCCCGAACAGGAAGCGAAGCTCGAACGGGAGTTGAGCCGACAATACCACATCCTCACGCGCGACGACCGGCTGGAGACGGTGGCGCAGGACATCGTGCGGCATTTCCTCGGGCGCGGCTTCGTCGGCAAGGCGATGGTGGTGTCCATCGACAAGGCGACCGCGCTCAAGATGCACGACAAGGTGCGCAAGCAGTGGGACGCCGAGCTGGCGCGCGTGAAGAAGGAACTGGGCCGCTACGACCTCGCCGCCGGGGAGAAGGAGGAACTGTTGCGACGTCTGGGGGTTCTGCAGACCACCGACATGGCGCTCATCGTTTCGCCCGGCCAGAACGAGATCGAGCAGATGAAGAAGCTCGGCCTCGACATCGAGCCGCACCGCAGGCGGATGAACGACGAGGCCCTGGACGAGAAATTCAAAGACCCGGACGATCCGCTGCGGCTGGTTTTCCTCTGCGCCATGTGGCTGACCGGTTTCGACGCCCCGAGCTGCTCCACGGTGTATCTGGACAAGCCGATGCGGAACCACACGCTGATGCAAACCATCGCCCGCGCGAACCGGGTTTATCCGAACAAGCACAGCGGAATGATCGTGGATTACGCGAACGTCTTCGCCTCGCTGGAGAAGGCCCTCGCGATCTACGGGACCGGAACCGGCGGCACGGCCCCCTTGCGGGACAAGGCGGACTTGCTGGTGCAGTTGCGCGCGGCCCTCGCCGCAGCCGCGACCTTCTGCGAGGCGCACGGCATGGACCTGGACAAACTGGAGTCCGCGCCGGCGGGCTTGGAACGGCTGGAGCGGATGGCGAACGCCGTGGACCGCCTGATCTCCCCGGACCCCGTCAGGCGCGACTTTCTTGCGCATCAGCGGCTGGTCTCGACCCTCCATGATGCGATCAAGCCCGACCCGGCGGCCGTGGAGTTCGGCGGACGCGTCGCTCTGCTGGTGGCTCTCGCTGGCGCGATCCGCGCAAAGCTCAATCCCAACCCCGCGGACATCACGGAGGTCATGGGCGACATCGGCAGGGTGCTCGACTCGTCCATCGTCGGCGTGGACATGCCGGGGAACCCCGCGCCGGTGATGGATCTGTCGAAGATAGATTTTGCGGCCCTGCGTAAGCGGTTCGGCGAATCGCGGCACAAGAACACCGACCTCGAAGTGCTGAAGGCGGCGATCCGCGCGCAGCTGGAGAAGCTCATTCAGCTGAACAAGTCCCGGATGGACTTCGCGGGCAAGTTCGAGGAACTCATCGAGAGCTACAACAGCGGCAGCCGGAGTATCGAGGAGGTCTTCGAGGAACTGCTCAAGCTGAGCCGCAGCCTGAATGAGGAGGAGCAGCGGAGCGTGAGGGAGGGACTTTCGGAGGAGGAGCTGGCCGTCTTCGACATCCTCACCCGCCCGGCCCCCGAGCTCAGCACAGAGGAGCGAGCCGAGTTGAAGAAGGTGGCCCGCGAGTTACTCGGCCGGGTCCAGTCGCTGCTGGTTCTGAACTGGAGAGAGAAGGCGGCAGCGCGGGCCCAAGTGAAGCTCGCCATCGAGGACGCTCTGGACTCGGGTTTGCCCACCGCCTACGACAAACCTCTCTTCGAGTCCAAAGTCCGTGCCCTCTTCGAGCACGTCTACACGACATCGAGTGCGGCTTGAAATGCCTGCGCAGGCACCGCGGCGCCTGACTCCGGCGGGACAAGGAGGCTGAGCTTGTCATGGGGCGGATGGTTGGGGAAATTTGCAACGATTGCGGAAGATTCCTGCACTGACGCGATTGCTGGTGTTCATCGGCTTGATGATCCTGCCGGCCCTTGCCTTGGTGCAGACGGGGTGGAACCTGTGAGGAAAGGCAGAAGGTTGAAGTATGAATGATGAAGTTCGGAAGGCAGGCGCGGGGCGGAGCGTGGCGGGTGCCGGCAGCGCAGCGTCTTGGCTCGACGATCTTTACCGCCACCAGTGGGGGCAGTTCCGCAACTTCTTCTGCCCGGTGATGAAGCGTCTGCGCACCGAAGTCATCGGCAGCTGCAAGCGGCGCATCTACGATGAGCCGGCGATTCCTTTCCAACGGCTCAAGAGTGGCCGCAAAGTCAGCCGCAGCAAGATCGCCAGACTGCAAAAAATCTTCCATGCCCTCGATCCTTTCGAACTCAAGCAAACCATCGAAAACAAGTTGCGCGCCCTTTTGCGCCACCAATTCCGCGGACGGCCCTCGCCAGCCGCTTGAGTTCGATCCACGCCCGTCCACGCCCGACCGGCTTGTTCACAAGCCGGTAGCTCTGGCTTGGCGCCAGCGCCCGAGTCGTGCCGGGGGCTCGGGCTGCCGCTACCTCGCCTTGAGGAAAAGCCTCAAGGCGTTTGTGAAAAAGCCTCCCCACACTTAGATGCCACTGTGTCTTTTTTCATTGAGGCAACACGCCCGGTATGCGCCTTGTCATTCAAGCGGAGCGGGCTTAGAAGTTTCTGATCATAGATAAGTTCCTACTCTCCTCGTTGTCTCTTTGTTCGTTCCTTTTCGCGGCTTCGGCCCAAGCGATCGACCCCACCGGTGCACCGTCCGATACCATCTTCCACGGCGGGACCATCGTCACGGTGAACGAGAAGCAACCCGAAGTCTCCGCGCTCGCGGTGAAGGACGGGAAGATCGTCGCGGTCGGCGACGAGAAAGAGATCCTCGCCGCGCACCAGGGCGAGGGGACCAAGATGGTGGATCTGCAGGGGCGCACGCTCATGCCGGGATTCGTCGAACCGCACGTGCACATCTCGCTCACCTCGATGGTGGAGGGTGTCTCGCTCGACCTTTCGAATTTCACGCTGCCCTACGACACGATCGACAGCCTCCTCGACAAGCTGCGCGCGCAGAAAGAGAAGTTGCCCGAAGGCGCGTGGATTATCGCGTTCGGCGTGGACCCCGCCCGCACCACGCCGCTCATGGCCGAGCTGAATGCCGACCTGCTCGATAAAGTTTCCACGACCAATCCGATCTTCGTGGTCAATCAATCCGGTCACATTGCCTACGTGAACCGCAAAGCCTTCGAGGAAGCCGGCATCACCGACGAAACGCCGGATCCGGGTAATGGCGGGGTCTATGTCCGCGACGCCGAAGGCAAACTCACCGGCGTCCTCCATGAACCGCCCGCTTATTCCGCCTTCGCCCGGAAGATGACCCTGCCCAAACCCGAACAGGTCGTGGCATCGTATTTGCAGACCGTCGGGCGGATGTCTGCCGTGGGTATCACCACTTCCGCGGAGATAGCCTTGGGTTCGGTCATTCCGCTGGAAAAAGAATATCCGATGGTCACCGATTTGTCGCACCGTCCGGATTTTCCCATCCGCATCCGCGGCTATCTCTACGGCACTTCAGTTCCCAAGGGATACGATGCGATCAAGCACAACGACGGCGACGACCGGTTCCGCGTCATCGGCGTGAAGTTCATCGGCGACGGTTCCACCCAGGGCCTGACCGCCGCGCTGAATGAACCCTACATTTATCCCAAGGGCACAACGAATTGCGGCACGCTCGACTGGAGCGAGGACGGTCTCCTCACCGCGGTGAAACCCTACTTCGACCAAGGCTGGCAAATTTCCGTCCACGCCAACGGCGACCGCACGATCAATCAGGTGCTGAACGTCTATGACCGTCTGCTCAAAGGAAACAGTGATCCCGCCTCGCGTCGCCTGCGCATCGAGCACTTCACCGTGACCACCGAGAAAGAAGTGGAACGGGCGGCCAAACTGGGCGTGGCACCAAGTATGACCATCGGCCACGTCAACTTCTGGGGTGAGGTGTTCCACAACCATCTCCTCGGCGAGGACCGTGCCAACCGCCTCGATCCCGCCGGTTCACTGGAGAAAAACAAGGTCCGCTTCTCCTTCCACAGCGATTCGCCCGTCTCGCCATATAATCCGCTGCAATACATTTCCACCGGCGCATCGCGCCTCTGGCAGAAACCGCCGCAGGAAGTGCTCGGTCCGGACCAAAAAATCGCGGTGGATCGTGCCATTCGCGCCGTCACCCTCGACGCGGCCTATGCCATGTTCTTCGACGACAAAGTCGGCAGCCTCGAAGTTGGTAAATATGCGGACCTCGTCGAACTCGGCGGCAACCCGCGTTCGACCGATCCGGCAAAAATTCCGCAGATCAAAGTCATGGCCACATGGATCGAAGGCCAACCGGCCTACACCGGCGGAAAAACTGCGGAAAAAACCGGGAGTTGAGGCACACGCCCTTCATTCTCGCCGTAAGTAAATTGACTCGAATATTTCACGACACCCGCACGGCAGCGGGCGGATGTTTTGTTTGGTTAGCTAGAGGGCTGCAGGTGTTGCCTGCGGATCATGCACATGTTGTCAAGGTTCAGCGCGACCTTATGCACCATCAGGAGATGTTCACATCTTCAACTACGGTGTAAAACTCGAGAGCCATTGCAGGATTGCGAACTCGAAGAAACTGACTCTCAAGACCTTGACAGCCCTGGAAATGGGATCGACGGTTAATACCAATCAGCAAGACCACATGAAGTTATCTAAAGCTTATCTATCTCAACGCTGGGAGCCAATCTTTTTCATCGTGCTCTTCGCGTTGCTTAGCCTTCAGGTTTTTCTCTTTGTGAATAATACCATCTCTGTTCCCTCCTCCGCTGGGAGCGGTGTCGCTGCATTCGTGGCCTTTGAATTGTTTGTGGCGCGCTACCTTTCCCTTGTTACGGTGCCGCTAATTCTACTGCCGTTGTTAGCTTTAGCGCTCTTAGGCAGCCAGCAGTGGTGGACAAGGCGGTTTTTGGATCTTGCAGGGATCTACGTTGTGGCGAGGATGTTAATTCAGTTGCTGGGCGTTAATATACTCGTTTTCAATTCGGTGACCCCCGGGTTTATCCTGATTACTCAATTGCTGTTCTTCCTTCCCTATTCGATGCTTGTCTGGGGGTGGATCTACTGGCGGTTGGATGCGCTGATCGGTCCGAAGAAACGCAGGTGGTTCTTGTTGGATGGTGAGCAAGATATTCAGCGCCCTATTGATTACATCTTGGCGTCGTTTGCGTCTGTTTTCTCGGCGTCTATTAGTGGCATTAAAGGCAGGTCGGCTCGGGCAAAAATCATCATCCTTGTTCACGGCTTCTTTATCTATGACTTGGTGGGATTAATCCTGTCTCGTACGGTTGCCCTAATCCAATCTAAGTGACGGGCAGGCGCCATCCCAGCAATACAGGGCGGGGGAGCATTCCAAAGTGGTCCAGCACTTGCCCTCAGTTTGATTGAGCAGATCGTCGATGACCGCGATCGATGGGCCTGAGGGCTGATGAAGACCTCATCAGAGCGTTGCGGCTTGGAAGTAGCGTCAAACTTATTTTGCACAGTTCGAACCAGCTCGCCATTGGCCTAAATGTTGTGTCTCACTAGGTTGATCCGCAGAGCAGCTCGTTAAGCCGCTGCAGTGGTAACGGCGTCCGCGGGAGTGATGCCATCAGGTATCGCCGCCGAACGCCGTCCGCGGCGGAAGTCCCAGGGGGTGATGCCGTCTTCTACCTGCCACACCGCCAGCCGCGCGCGCCGGGCGCGACCTTCTGCCGACAGGTATTCGCGGGCATCACAGCCACCCATGTACTGCCGGCAGGCAAAGGCCTGGCCGTCTTCCACCAGCGCCAGGTTGATGTTCGCGCCGGTGAACACCTGGGCCGCCGAACGGCCGTAGCGATCGGTGGTCTTGACGTCGAGGGAGACCTCGCGGCCAATCGGAAGCCGCTGCTGCAGGTAGCGACGGACCTCCTGCCCGTAGGGGCTTTGGGCGGTTTAGGGGGCATCGATGCAGGCCATGCCATTCGCGCCGTCACCCTCGACGCGGCCTATGCCATGTTCTTCGACGACAAAGTCGGCAGCCTCGAAGTTGGTAAATATGCGGACCTCGTCGAACTCGGCGGCAACCCGCGTTCGACCGATCCGGCAAAAATTCCGCAGATCAAAGTCATGGCCACATGGATCGAAGGCCAACCGGCCTACACCGGCGGAAAAGCCGCGGAAAAAGCCGGAAGTTGAGGCTGCTTGCTGCGGTGAGGCAGGGGCAGTAAACTAGTTTCATTATGAGAAAAGTTCTCCCCGCTGCCCTCCTCGTTGCCTCCCTCATGCTTCAAGCGCCCGCCGCGCATGCTTGCACGGCGCTGATGGTCACCGACACGAAGGGCAATGCCTACAGCGCGAAGACGATGGAATACGCGGTGCCGATGCCCTTCGAGATGTCGTATGTCCCGGCAGGAACCAAGGTCGTTTCCGTG